>JABDKN010000221.1 GCA_013002205.1 Granulosicoccus sp. | reverse complement strand
TGTCGGGCCTGTTCTGGTAACGGGTGCAGGTGGGTGTATTGGTGCCTGGGTATGTGCCATTCTAAGCCGTTCAGGAGTGCCCGTTATCGCTACCGATCACACTCCCAGCCCCCATCGAGCATCGCTGATCATGGGGGTTTCAGATGCCGACGCATTGGATTGGGTTGCTCTGGATGTGACTGATGGTGCAGCTGTCGAACAACTGGTCAATGACCGGAAGGTTCAGTCTATCGTTCACCTTGCCGGTCTCCAGGTGCCTTTTTGTGCGGCCAATCCGGCAATGGGCGCCAGAGTGAACGTTGAAGGGACCATCAATATTCTCCAGGCGGCTCGCTCGGCAGGAATTAAACGTACCGTTTTTGCCTCCTCTGTGGCAGCCCTCGGATTTCCAGTAGGAGGCGCCAACAAGGAAACGTTGTATGGGGCTTATAAAGTGGCAAACGAACAGACAGCCTATGTGTACTGGAAAGACTGGAAGGTGCCGTCAGTGTGTTTACGCCCCAACGTGGTCTACGGAGTTGCCCGCGATCAGGGAATGACATCGAAAAGTACAATAGCCATTCAGGCGGCTGCGCTTGGGCTGCCGTATGATGTTCCGTTTACCGGGCCGTATAGCTGGTTATACGCAGGTGAAGCTGCATCTGCCTTTATTGCATCGGTCAGTCAGGATGGAGACGGAGCTTACTGTTTCAATCTCAATGGGCGTTGTGAGAAGGTAGAGACTGGCTTGTCGATTCTTAAAGGTATCGACAGTACAGCGCAAGTCACGGCCAGCGGCACCCCGATTCCGTTTGATCCGAACCTGGATGAAGCACCTTTGCGTGCCCATGTGCCTGAATACCCAACGATTACTGTAGAGGAGGGTATCCGTGCGACGTACAAGGCCTTCAAGGCACTGCGTGAGGAGGGTCGATTGGATTCATTGCCAGGTTAATGGGGTGCAGCGTCAGCGCTCTTAAGTCACTTCAGTAACTGAACGCTCATGTACATCGGTGGCAACCAGATCAGGAGGTAGATGCCAACTGCAATAAGACCTGCCCATAAATCAGTTGACGCCTTGTCGTCATCGTCCCCAAGCAACGTCATCACGCCTTCCATCCGATCCCTGGCTGTTGATCGATTGGAGAATAACGAGGTGATGGCCTTGCCCGCCTTTGCGACATCCTCATCCATTGAGCCGCAGGTCACCCCTCCATCAAGATCCAGATCATCAGCCAGAATGTCGATGTCATCCGCGTCTCCAGCGACGCTCGCGGTTGTGGTTCGTACGGGCTTTTCGTCGACGCCGAACAGCGGTGCTGCGGTCTGATATATCGCCTGGAAAAGCTCTGCGAAACCCTGCGCAATATTCCATGCCGCAAACGGCACAATGAGCACTGCAAGCAGGTAGTTAGCCGGTACCAGTGTGCCTGCCAGTTGCGGATTCCAATACAGGAAAATGCAGGCAATCGAGGCCAGGATGTGAAAACCAATGAAGTTTTTCATCCACGCCGATCGGTCTTGAACGGCCATATCGATGTACAGCAATCCCCACAGTATCGGCAAAGCCAGTACGTTGAACCAGCTATACCAAGGCAGATTGAACATCTACGCGACCTGCTGAAGCTCACCAGTGCCGAAAAAATGATTATGTATTTCTCTCGGCAAGCATACGGCTGACACGTACTCATCGGTATCGAGAATAGTGACGATATGACCAGAGCGACTCTCGGTGTAGGCGATCAGCTGCTGCAGGAATTTGTCGTTGAGCAGATCCCGTGATTGTGCAAAACGCCAGGTCTTTTCCTGGCCTTTCTCGGTGAATTGTACAACCCACTTGTCAGATACATCGTCATGCGTTGATCGACAATTCTCGATAAGCCACTTACCGTTGGTTGCTGCAGAAAATGTTTCAACCAGATCTGCATGATCACCTTCGTTGATGAAATCTTCCGGATCAAACCCGATGTGATTGTTTTCAAGAAATACTTCTATGACGGTTTCCGAAGTAGGCTGTTCATCGCCATCCTCATAGTCTTTTCTGAGCGTATTAGCCGCCTCTTCGCAGGCTTGCTGGTCGGCATAGCCACCGGTAATACAGAGTTCGGTCATCTGATCAATTATCTCGGTTAGCGCCTGCTGATTGGCCGCGCGGGTCTCGTCATCAATTTCTGATACTTCATCATCATCGTCAAAGTCGTCATCGAGCTCGGCGCGCAGCATTTCTGTCATCAGGGCGCCGGCCATTCCTTTGCCCTTCATTTGCATCTTGAATGCAGCAAGCTTTTCCGGATCACCGCCGAGTTTTGCCAGCAATTTTGCATTTTCCCTGCGATTGATTAATGCATATTTCACAGCAGCCATCGCGGCAATGATTCCTCCCGCTATCAATGCTGAGGTTACATTGGTGAAAATGCCGACCGCCAGCCACGCGAATGCGCCCCAGAAAAGTGACTTGAAGATGATGCTTTTAGCATCGTTGCGTCGCCAGAACAGGAACAGATTGATGGCCTTGAGGATCACGAGACGCTCCTTGTGATGTCGGTGTTCGAGTGCGGATGGTGAAACAAAACCATCGGCGCTCAAGCTGCCCACTTGACCTTCAGCCTGCGACTTGGATGAAGATTGAGGCGCGTGGCTCATCGCGAAAGGCGCGTTATGGGCCCGTTTCACACATTTATCGTCTTGTGCCAGACGATAAGTAAAGTATCCGTCGGTCATCGCGACGGGTTGCAAGTATCTGGACGCTCATTGAACCTACTTGAGGGGTAGGTGCATGAAATAACTAGACGACCGACCAGGTTGTCTTGGCAACTGACCATGCCTTGTTACCGGCTTCGTAGAACCGGTGTCTGGCACGATCACCGCGTGATGCATTGCTGGTTGGTTCCATGAAATGATGCATCTTCGTCATTGCCAGTCCAACAGAGGCAGAGGTTGCATCGTGCTCGATCAATCCATCAATCCACTTGTATTTTTCACCATTTGGCCCCGTCCATTTAACCGAGACAGGTGAGCGATTGATGAACGCAGCGGCTGACTGGCGAACTTTAAGCAGTTTTACCGCGGCGCCCTGAAAATCCGTGCTGTTGATGGCAACGCCTGGCTGACTGAACATGGACAAGGCTGTCGTTGCTCCTCCCCCTGCTGCGGTACCTACCAGGAAATATGCCCCGAGCAACGGGCATGAGGCACTCCACCCACGAAAATCCAGATCAGAGGGCGAGGCACTGGCCTGCGTCCACTCGCGACACTTGCCAACGCTTTGCTGAAAAACCAGGCAATAGACAAGCTGGTAAACAAACCCGACAACGACCTCGACAATGCTCGCCACGATCTGAATGACCGAGGAGGCGCCCATGGTGAATACACTGGTCACGATGACAGCCGTATCCTTGAGCAGGCGATACGACATGTCTGTCACCGTCTTGGTGGTTTCTATCTTGAGTAATGTCTCAAAGGAGTCAAACGCAGTGGCTACGTCAGAATTGGGAACTATCAGGGATTTTGCAGCATTGACACGGCGAAATGACTTTTGCTCCAGCCGCAGATTAACCGAACCCGAAGCAATAGCATCCACCGTGTCCTTGACGGGCCCGAAGAACGGAACCGCCTTGGACATGACACCTTCCTTGAATAAGTGGTATTTAACAACTCCCAGCACGAACGTGATTCCTAACCCTGCGCCCTTGAGCACATTCTCCACCCGCTCATCCGAGACCAGCTCCTGGTTAGCCTTGTCCAGAATCACGTTGAAAATCTTGCCCGCTGCCGTAGACTCGAACTGACCGATACTGGTGGCATTGTTCTGCGCAGCTTGCCAGGTTCCACCATAGTCGGTATGGCCAAGGTCAATGGCAAGCGAGCCGAAACTGCCGATCTGGTCAAACGCAAACGATGTCCAGTCAACGTCCATGGCTGCAATCATGGAAACTGCACGCCCCGCGGCATCGGCGCGCATGTCTCGCAGCAGATTCCGGGTGGGCTCATCAAGCGTGACAACGTAGGTAGATCCTTTGTCCTTGTCAGGCCAATAGGCCGGCTTGCCCGCTATCTGACGCAGATCAGTGACCAGCTCCTGTACCGCCCCGGAGCGATCGCGAGTGCCACCAATGACGGCGGCATAGCCACTGGGCTGGCCGGGTGTTGACTTGCTGGCAGTCCAGTTTTCGACGGCCGTACACAGGGCACTGATATTGGCGGCGGACTGGCTGATCGCACAGGCCTGCAGGCTGGTATCGATGGCTTTCAACAACTTGCTGCGCGACCTTCCGGCTGCAAAGGTTCTGGTTTTCCACTGACTAGCGTTCATCATGGCGTGACTCCCGTGCGTCCCAGACAGACATCTGTGCAATACATGCCAGTGTTACTACGCTTTTCGACCCGGTTGGTCAAGATTGCTTTCGGCTAGGCCGTGATTGGCGTGGCTGTCCTATATCGGCTAATCGAGTGCAGGATCAGGTTTCCACGTTTTCTTTCTTATCGGAAAAACTGCTGTCAAGCATGTCGCCGGATTCAGCAAACACCGGATTTGCAACTCTGGAAAATGCGGTGTTGACCTGTTTCAATGAACGTAAGGTTTCCTGATGGATGTTGCTGGTCTCGATACTCTCGGTCAATCCTTCTCGCAAACGCCCGAGATGCAGGCGCTGCAGTTTCTGCTCGAAGTCGCGGATGCTTTCCTTTTCCGCCAACAGGTCGCGCGCATCGTCAGGATTTCCGGTCATCAGGGTATTCAGCGCCAGATGAACGTTGGCTAGAATCCGGTCGTGCAGGTCGCTGATCTCCAGCTGGCCCTGACTGGAAAACGCAACGCCTTCCACATCCAGACGGCGGGCAAGACCAACCATGTTGCGCGCAATGACATCGGAAGCCGCCTCCAGGTTGACAGCAACATTGGACAGTTCCATGGAGCGACCCTTGGCGTCCTCATCAAGACCGCTGTGATCGAGCCTGGCCAGGAACATCTTCAATTTGAAATGCATTTTGCGCACGAGTTTATCGTTGAGTTTTATGGAATCCGCCTTGGCGTCATCCCACTGCTGATAAAGCGACATGACAGATCGCAGCATCGTTTCCACTGTCTCCCCGATATGCAGGGTTTCGCGATTGGCACAGGACAGGGCCCGATCCGGCTCGCTCAGTGTCGCAGGATCAAGCGCACTGTCCGGTCCGACCCCCGATCTGGGATCGATACGCTGTTTCATCAATTTTTCCAGGAGCCGCGACATCGGGCCGACGACCGGCAAGGCTACCAGCGCAAGGCCAAGGTTGAATACCAGATGCAGGTTGATGACCTGCAAAGCTTCACTGGAGCCGATCCAGGTCCATGGCACGTCCATGAATTCGACGGCGACCAACACCAGCGCCGCGCCACCCCCGCGCAGCACCAGGTTTGCCATGATCATCCGCCGCGCCTCTATATTCGCTGAGATCGTCAGGAAATAGGCGATCAACGCACCACCCAGATTGGCCCCGAGTACCATCGCCACGGCGGCCGATTGCGGCATCAACCCCTGCGAGACCAGGGTCACGAACAGCAGCACTGCGGCGACACTGGAATGCACCAGCCAGGTAAACAGCGCGCCTATGCAAAAGGCCAACAACATGTCGTTGCCCAGGTACACCATGACCGAGGCTGCGCCAGTGCTGTCAACCAGCGGCGCGGTGGCCTCGCGGATCATACCCAGCGACACAAAGATCAGTGCAAGCCCGATCAGGATTCGCCCACTCTGGCGGACCCTTCGATGCTGCCCGCGCAGAAAAAGACCGACCCCCATCAGCAGCATCAGTGGTACCAGCCATGTCTGCCTGACGAGCAGCACCTGGGCCACCAAAGCCGAGCCGACATCGGCCCCAAGCAGGATCGCCAGTCCGGTAGCAGCGAATATGGTGCCGCTCGATACGAAGCCTGACACCATGATAGCCACGGCGGTAGCACTCTGCAGCAGCATGGCAGAGGCGGTGCCTGTCAATGCTGCCAACGCCCGGCTTTTCGTTGAACGCCGGAGCCAAAGACGCAATTGAACGGTGAACGCACGCTCGACCCCTGTCCGCACGAGGCGCACCGACCAGATCAGCAATGCAGCCGCTCCGGCGATGTTCAGGAAGATTGTCAGGATGTGTGTATTCTCCATTTTCTATATCCCACGGTGCAGGATGATCCATGACATGGCAAATGCGCATGACATGGTAAACGCGCGAGTGGGCTGCGATCTCATGCCGTCTCGGGCACTTTGAACGGGTAGGGGCCCGCACCATCAGCCAGAGTGACGGACGCACTGCGGAATCCATTGTCCCAGGAATGTATCGCGTAGCCACCGGGATGGGTGGTATAGCCAACCGGCGCATCTGCACGATAATCAGCCGGAAATGAACTGCACACTGCCGCCGAAGAGATCGCAACGCGCAGACCGATACTGCCGACGATAAAGCCGTGTACATGTCCGCAGACGAGACGGATGTCGTTTGTGCGGTTCTGCAGAACGTCGCTCAGCCCTTGGGTACTCTCCAGTCCGATGGCATCCATGAATCGAATCCCGGATTGAAATGGCGGGTGATGCAGTGCGATCAGCACCGGAGTCTCGCCAGCCTGATCCAGTGCCAATGCAAGGAACTCAAGCGTATCCGCATCGAGCTCGCCGCCACCTTGTCCCTCGATCAGCGTGTCGAGGCCGATGATTCGCAGGTCTGGTAGATCATGGACCCAGTTGATTTTGCCACTGACCGGCATATGGGGTGCGTCGGAAAAGCACGCCCGCAGTGGTTCCCGACGATCATGATTGCCCGGGATCAGAAGGGTGGGAGCAGGTAGTCGCTCGATCTGTTTCCGGAATAACCGATAGCTCTCGTTATCACCTCTGTCGGTTATGTCACCTGTAGCGATCAGGACATCGATCGGAGCGAATTTGTGCCAGTCCTCCAGAATTCGATCGATGGCATTCTCCAGAATGCGCGCCGTGTCGAGCCTTCCCGACACCAGCCCGGGTGGGGACACAACGTGCATGTCAGTGATCTGCAGTATTCTGGACATGATAAAATACCTTTTTATCCAATGCTCCCGAGCAATGATCGATAAAGTCTGCGCATCAGGTGCCTTGGGCTTTTAAGAAACGCTACTTGATCCCGGCTCTCAGGAACGCCTGCACGAACTGTCTCTGGAACAACAGGAAGGCAATCAGCAGTGGCGCCACCGACATCATGGTCGCCGCAGAAATCACGCTGATGTTCACGCCATTCTCAGGCGCCCCGAAAATAGACAGACCCACGGTTAATGGTCGCGTGTCAGGTGAATTGGTTACGATCAACGGCCACAGGAAGTTGTTCCAGTGCGTAGAGACAGATACCAGCGCATAGGCAAGATAGGTGGGCCTGGCCAGTGGTACGTAGACCCGCCATAGAATGCCGAACCAACTGCAGCCTTCGATACGCGCCGCCTCGTGCAGTTCGATGGGCACCCCCTTGAACGCCTGGCGCATCAGAAAGATGCCGAAGGCGCTGGCCATATAGGGCATGCCGACACCCAATATCGTGTCGAATAAGCCAAGGCGCGAGACCATCGCATAATTTTCCACGATCAGCACTTCAGGCAGTATGAACAACTGCATCAGGACCAGTACAAAGACTACATCCTTGCCTGGAAACTGGACCTGGGCAAATGCAAAGCCCGCCAGTGTGGTCAAGACGAACTGGCCAATCAGGATAACCGTCACCAGGATGAAGGTATTCATGAAATAGCGCAGCCAGGGCGCTCCGGCCCATGCGGTGCGGAAATTATCCAGCGTCCAGGGAGCCGTCACGTTGAAATTGACCGCGTCGGATGAGGAATGAAATGCCGCCCAGAAGGCGAACAGCAACGGTGCAACCCAGATCAGAGCCAGTACCATCGCACCGAGGGTATCGGCAGTTCGGGTCAGGCCTCTCATTGGTAATGTGTCCGCTTGTCGATGTACACAAACTGAATCGCGGCCACGACGCCCAGGACCAAAAGCACCAGCATGGTCATCGCGGCGGCATGTGGTGCATCGAAAAAGGCGAAGGCCATTTCCCAGATGTAGTAGAGGATCAGTTTCGAGGCGTCCGATGGTCCGCCCTTGGTCAGGATGAAGAGGTGGTCTATCAGTTTGACCGAGTTGATCAACGCGTTGACCAGGATGAACAGCGTTGTCGGCATCAGGAGCGGCAGGACTATGCGGCGAGTGTA
>JABDKN010000207.1 GCA_013002205.1 Granulosicoccus sp. | reverse complement strand
CGATAGTTTCGCCCAGCAGCCGGTAGTCACCCCAGGCGGCCACCTGAATCAACTGTGTGTGCCCACCCGATACCAGCAGGCAGAGGAATGGAAACGCAGGGGTTTGCAACTCCAGCATGGGCGCCAGCAGATGACCCTCCAGATGATGCACACCCAGCGCCGGTTTATCCAGCGCCCAGGCCAGGCCACGCGCCATCATCGCTCCAGTCAGCAGGGCTCCCGCCAGTCCCGGCCCGGCGGTGTACACCACCGCATCGATATCGGACAGTGACAGTTGCGCCTCGGCGCAGACCCGGCGTGTCAGCGGCACCAGGCGCCTGACGTGGTCTCGTGATGCAAGTTCAGGCACCACACCACCGTACAGGGCATGCAGATCCACCTGGCTGAACAAAGCATTGGCCAGCAGTCCCCGTTCTGTGCAATAGACAGCCAGTCCGGTTTCGTCGCAGGAGGTTTCGATGCCAAGTGTAATCATGTGCAGGGGAACGGCCGTTTTATAGACGAATTGAGTTTGTGGCATAAAAAACGTTATACTAGAGAACTTTCCCGAGATTCATCGAGTAATTCATTAATGCCTTCAGTACGCGTCAAAGAGAACGAACCTTTCGAAATGGCTCTGCGTCGTTTCAAGCGATCCTGTGAAAAAGCCGGGGTTCTCACCGAGACTCGCCGACGAGAGTTTTACGAAAAACCGACGACCGAGCGAAAGCGCAAGGCAGCGGCAGCGGTCAAGCGACACCAGAAGAAGGTGTCCAAGGAATCATCACGCCGCGTGCGCCTGTATTAAAGGCGTCTGCGGTCTTTTTATACAGGCGCAAGCGGCTCCTGTTGGCGGCTTGTTCCCTGCCAGACTGTGTAAAACCTGCAGTGCAGCATCCTGTGTAGGAAGTGTTGTGACCCGGCTTCCTTCCCTGGCGGCTCGCTCCGGCGGTAAGCTGCCCACATTCTCTTCTAATCTGTATTCGGATCCACGTGATGAGTGAAACCCGTCAACGCGTTCTGGATGACATCAAGACTGCGATGAAAGCAGGCGACAAACCGCGCCTGGCGACCTTGCGCCTGATGTCAGCTGCCATCAAGCAGAAGGAAGTGGATGAACGTATCGAACTCGATGAACACACGACCATCGCCCTGCTGGACAAATTGCTCAAACAGCGCCGGGAGTCCATTGCCCAGTATGCAGCCGCCGGCCGGGATGACCTGGTCGCACAGGAGCAGTCAGAAGCCGAGCTGATCCAGACCTATCTTCCGGAGGCGATGAGCGAAGCCGAGATCACTGCCCTGATCGATGCCGCGCTCGAAACGACCGGAGCCACCTCTGTCAGGGATATGGGCAAGGTCATGGCGCTGGTCAAGCCGCAAGTGCAGGGACGGGCCGATATGAGCCTGATCAGCAAAGCCGTCAAGGAACGCCTGAGCAACTGACACGCCTTTCGTTCGATGGTCTCAGGAGAAAGTCCCCATGAGTGAAAAGACATTCCAGTTTCTCGATCTGCCCAGGAAAGATCCCAGGAAGATCAAGGCGGCTGTCCGCATCACGCATTTCAAGGAGATATATGGTCAGTTTTCAGCCGAGAAGGCGGCTGATCAGTCAGCACGCTGCCTGTCCTGTGGAAATCCCTATTGCGAATGGAAGTGCCCGGTACACAATTACATCCCCAACTGGTTGAAGCTGGTCGCCGAGGGCAATCTGTTCGAGGCAGCCGAGCTGTCGCACAAGACCAACTCGCTGCCCGAAATGTGCGGCCGGGTCTGCCCACAGGATCGACTGTGTGAGGGCGCCTGCACCCTGAATGACGGATTCGGTGCGGTCACCATCGGCTCCATCGAGAAATACATTACCGACGAGGCGCTGAAACAGGGCTGGCGTCCCGACATGTCGGGCGTGACACCCACTGGACAGAAAGTGGCGATCATCGGTGCCGGTCCCGCAGGACTCGGTTGCGCCGACGTATTGACGCGAAACGGGGTGAAAGCGGTAGTCTACGACCGTTACTCCCAGATAGGCGGACTGCTGACCTTCGGCATTCCACCGTTCAAACTGGAAAAGGAGGTCGTCTTCACCCGCCAGCAGATCATGGAGGAAATGGGTATCGAATTCGTCCTCGATACCGAGGTAGGTAAGGACATACCCTTCCAGCGACTGCTCGATGACTACGATGCAGTGTTTCTCGGCATGGGCACCTACACCTCGATGCGAGGCGGATTCGAAGGTGAGGATCTGGGCAATGTCCACGAGGCATTGCCCTTTCTGATTTCCAACGTCAACAATCAGTACGGCTGGGATCAGGACACGGCCGGATTCATCGATCTTGGTGGCAAGAAGGTAGTGATACTGGGCGGCGGGGATACCGCCATGGACTGCAACAGGACGTCCATCCGGCAAGGTGCGGAATCCGTCACCTGTGCCTACAGACGTGATGAACGAAATATGCCCGGGTCACGCCGTGAAGTCAAAAATGCGAAAGAGGAAGGCGTAAGGTTTCTGTGGAATCGCCAGCCCATAGAGCTCGTCGGCTCCGAATCCGGCAACGTGTCGGGTGTCAAGGTCGTCACGACACGTCTGGCGGCGCCGGACGAACGTGGCCGTCGGATGCCCGAAATCGTACCGGACACCGAAGAGATCATCCCTGCCGATGCCGTACTCATTGCCTTCGGATTCCGCCCGAATCCGGCACCCTGGTTTGCTGAATTCGGCATCGATACGGATGATCGGGGCCGCGTCATGGCAGCCGGCAATTCTGCCTTCATGCACCAGACCAGCAATCCACGGGTCTTTGCCGGCGGCGACATGGTCCGCGGATCCGACCTGGTGGTCACTGCCGTCTTCGAGGGGCGTAATGCCGCAGAGGGTATCGTGCAGTATCTGGCCAGCGAGGCAGTTGACAGCGATGTTGCCTGATTTGCCGGTTAACGAGTTGATCTGAGCCTTTATCCTTCATGAGCACAGTCCTGCAGAATGATCTCTACCTGCGCGCCCTGAATCGGGAAGAGTTGCCACGGACACCGGTGTGGGTCATGCGCCAGGCTGGTCGGTACCTGCCTGAATACCTGAGAGTCCGCCAGCAGGCCGGGGACTTCATGACGCTGTGCAGCACGCCGGAACTGGCGTGTGAAGTCACGCTGCAACCTGTTGATCGCTTTAATCTGGACGCAGCCATCCTGTTTTCCGACATCCTGACCATTCCCGATGCCATGGGCCTGGGACTGCATTTCGAACCGGGTGAAGGACCCAGATTCTCGAATCCCGTGCGTACACCGGCAGACGTGCGAAATCTGCCGGTGCCCGATCCGATGGACAAATTGCGCTACGTCATGGACGCCGTCAGCACCATACGCCGCGAGCTGAATGGGCGTGTACCACTGATCGGTTTTTCAGGCAGTCCGTGGACGCTGGCGACTTACATGGTCGAAGGCGGTGGCAGCAAGGATTTTTCCAAGGTCAAGGGCATGCTGTTTTCCGACCCGTCCACCCTGCATGAATTACTGAACCGCACGACACAATCTGTCATCGCCTACCTGAATGCCCAGGTCAGTGCCGGTGCTCAGTCACTGATGATCTTTGATACCTGGGGTGGAGTACTGTCCCCCGCCAACTATCGCGAATTCTCTCTCGGATACATGCAACAGATTGTGGACGGACTGACTCGCGAGGCCGACGGGCGCAAGGTGCCCATAGTTCTGTTCACCAAAAACGGCGGCCAGTGGCTGGATGTGATGGCCGATACCGGTTGTGACGGCCTCGGGGTCGACTGGACCACCGACCTGGCCGATGCCCGGGCCAGGACACAGGATCGTGTGGCCCTGCAGGGAAATCTGGACCCCTCGGCACTGTACGGCTCACCCGAGCGTATCAGAGTGGAAGTCAAGCGTGTGCTGGATAGCTTCGGTACCGGTCCGGGCCATGTGTTCAACCTGGGACACGGTATCCATCAGCACGTCAATCCGGAACATCTGGGCGTCATGGTGGAAGCGGTGCGCGAACTCAGTGCACGCAACGGCTCTACGCAGGAGAGCGCCCCTGGCTTGCACGGCTAGAAAAGCTGCTCGACTTCCTCAGCCTTCTCGCTACGGGTCTTGTCCATCATCACCGGCTCGCCGTTGATTGACTGCCCGGACGCTTCGGCACGCAGGATAGCCTCTTCATCGGGCATATTATCCTCCAGAAAAAATTCGAGCATGGTGTTGTCCCCCGCAGCGGGTTCACCCGTCTTACGATCGATACGGACGGTCTTCACACCAGGAGGTACAGCTAGTTCCTGTTCCGGAGTGCCGTTGATGGTATCGGCAATGAAGCTGGTCCACATGGGTAATGCCGCCACGCCGCCTGCTTCACCGCGGCCCAGCGGATCCAGGCCATCCGAACCGATCCAGGCGGCAGCCACGACCGATGGCGTATAGCCAACGAACCAGGCGTCCAGCTGGTTGTTCGTCGTCCCGGTCTTGCCCGCCAGGTCACGTCGCTTCAAGGCTTCTCCGGCACGGCGTCCGGTACCACGCTGAACCACTTCACGCATTATGCTCGTCATCAGGAATGCATTTCGCTCATCGATGACCCGCGGAGCATCGACTGTATCCAGCAACACCTTCTTCAGCTCGATACTGGCCGCTGCACTTTCCTCGGCTGTGGCATCTTCATCGCGCAGCGCCGCCAGCGATTCATCATCCGGGGTGGCAGCACCTGTTGCCGGCTCGCTGTCCTGCGAGGCGGGATTCTCAGCATCGAGTTCTGCGTCCAGCGGATTGGCGAAGTTGGGGTCACAATCATCACAGAAGACCACTTTCGGCGTGCTGTAGAGGATGTTGCCGCGAGGATCCTCGACACGCACGATGAAATGGGCCGGCACCTTGTACCCACCATTGGCAAAGATCGCAAAGGCGGAATTGAGCTCCATGGGCGACACGGACGCACTGCCCAGGGCCAGCGAAAGATCCGGCGGGAGATTACCCGCTTTGAAACCGAAGCGCTGTGCGTACTCCACGGCATAAGGTATGCCGATCTCCCGCAAAACACGGACGGACACGAGATTTCGTGATTTCACCAGAGCCTCTCGCAGGCGTGTCGGGCCGAAGAAGCGGCCGCTGTAGTTCGAGGGCCGCCACTCACCTTCCAGCGCATCGTCATGAAATACCACCGGTGCGTCATTGTAGATGGTGGCAGCCGTGTCGCCGGCATTCAGGGCAGCGGAATAGATGAAAGGCTTGAACGTTGACCCGGGCTGGCGCTGCGCCTGGGTTGCGCGATTGAATTTACTGCGGTAATAGTCATAACCGCCTACCAGCGCGGTTATCTCGCCGGTATCGGGCTGCATGGCGATGAATGCACCCTCCACCGCGGGTTCCTGGACGAATCGGACGCCTCCGTCATCATGTTGTTGCAGGGCGATAACATCGCCGATTGCCAGCACATCCTCTACCCTGCTGACTTCATCGCCGGTCCTGTCAATGGATATTCGCTGCTTTGCCCACTCGATATCCTCAAATGGCAGCGTATGCTCCGTACCGGTTTCGGTCACCACCAACGCCGTATCATCCTGCAGGGACACCACCGCTGCAGGCACCAGATCGCCCGGGTTAGGCAACGCTTCGAGGCGTTCGCTCAGCATCTCCGGATCTGCCAGCGTACCGGTATCGAGCTGGGCAATCGGACCTGTGTAACCGTGTCGCCGTTCGTAATCGTAGAGAGCGTTGCGCAAAGCCTTATTGGCCGCTCGCTGATCGGCGGACCGGATCGAGGTAAATACCTTGTATCCGGCATTGGCCCAGTTCTCCCCGAACAATTGCTCGACGCGCAGTCGTGCCATCTCGCCGACGTAATGTGCTTCTGCTTCGGGCTTTGCGTAATGCAGCTCGGCGACCACCTCACTCGCTTTGGCCGCGTCGTAGCTCTGCTGATCGATCAAGTCGAGTGCCAGCAGGCGACCCAATACGTAATCCCGCCGTAGCAGGGCCCGCTCCGGATTGACGATGGGGTTGTAACGTGACGGCGCCTTGGGCAGACCGGCCAGCATCGCCGATTCTGCAATTTCCAGTTCGGATATCGACTTACCGTAATACACACGGGAGGCGGCCGCAAAACCATAGGAGCGGTTCCCCAGGTAGATCTTGTTGATATACAACTCCAGGATCTCATCCTTGGCCAATTCGCTTTCGATCTTGAATGACAGGAAGATTTCGCGAATCTTGCGGTCATAGGTGCGCTCGTTTGACAGAAAGAAATTACGTGCCACCTGCATGGTGATGGTACTGCCACCCGGGCCTTTGCGGCCTGTCTTGATCAGATGGAACGCTGCTCTCACCAGGCCTTGCCAGGCCACGCCAGGGTGTGAGTAAAAGGTTTGATCCTCGGCGGCAATGATGGCGTTTTTCAGGCTCTCCGGCACTTCGGAAATCATCACGGGTTCCCGCCGCTTCTCGCCATATTCGGCGATCAGGTCTCCATCGGCAGTAAAAATTCGCAATGGCATCTGCAGCTGTACTTCACGTAGCTGCTGCACGTCCGGAAGCGTGGGAGCTATCGTGTAATAAAGATAACCAATTCCCATTGCGGCAAGTATTCCGAGCGAAATACCGCCGATGGCAAGCCATTTGAATAGCTTTGCTGGCCACCCGCCACTTTGGTGCCGTGAACGACGGCGGCCGGAGCGGCGGTGACTGCGTCTTGAACTGGGAGATAGAGGCATTGACAAGCCATTTCGATGAGCGATTGTTCAATTATATCAACTGGTCGGCACGCAAAAGTAAAAGTTGTCCTGCACTTGCACAATCTTCAGAGCCGCCGGCTCTGGCCGGGTTGGGGAATGTGTCGGGTTTCTGCCGCTGGTTTATCGGAATCAAAGTTCCGGAAATCCAGTCTGGTCATCGTCGATAACAGCATCCTACGGAGAAATGTGAACCAGATCGTGAAGTTTGCCGAGTAAAACCTCGACCAGCACTAAAGGAATCTCACGATTTGGGCGCTAAACCTGACATGGCACTCAAAATATCATCCAGAAACACAGGCCTCATCGGCCTGGACATCACCGCAACGTCGGTCAAGCTGTTGGAACTGAAACCCACCAAGAAGGGATTCAAGGTCATCAGCTACACCGTTGAGCCGCTGCCGGCCAATGCTGTGAATGAAAAGAACCTGCAGGATGTCGAGGCAGTGGGCGAAGCGATTCGCCGCGCTGTCAAGCGATCCGGCACGCGAACCAAGGCTTGCGCCGTTGCGGTGCCCAGCGCCATGGTCATCACCAAGGTCATCCAGATGCCTGACGATCTGAAAGACCATGAGATGGATGCGCAGATCCAGCTCGAAGCGGATCAGTACATTCCCTACGCTCTTGAGGAGGTCAATCTGGATTTTCACGTCATGGGGCCTTCCGAGGAGGCCAATGGCATGGTGGATGTCCTGCTTGCCGCATCACGCAGCGAAAATGTCGAGGACCGGACGGCCGCTGCCGAGATCGGTGGACTGGATGTGAAGATCGTGGATGTCGAGCCTTATACGACGGAGGCGGCATTCCAGCTGATCAAGCATCAGATACCCAACGAGGGCATGGACCAGACGGTCGCCATCCTCGATGTCGGTGCAAGCATGACCAGTCTGTGCGTACTGCGCGACCAGCAACTGATCTACACCCGTGAACAACCCTTTGGCGGCAAACAGCTGACCGAAGAGATCATGCGCCGTTACGGTCTGTCCTATGAGGATGCCGGTCGCGTCAAGCGCGTCGGTGGCCTGCCTGACAACTATGACCCTGAAGTGCTGACACCGTTTCGCGACCTGATGGTGCAACAGGCCAATCGCTTCCTGCAATTTTTCTTCTCGGCAGACAAGAACGACTACGTCGACCAGATAGTGCTCGCCGGCGGATGCACGGGCATTCCCGGAGTCGGTGAGCTGATCGAACAACGCATCGGCACACCCACGGTCATTGCTGATCCATTCAGCGAGATGGGCGTGGGCTCCGATATCCCTTCTCAACGTCTCAAGGATGACGGACCGGCGATGCTTATTGCCTGTGGACTGGCCATGCGAGGAGCAGAACGATGACACGCATAAACCTTCTTCCCTGGCGTGAAACCCATCGGATAGAGAAGAACAACGAGTTCTACGTGGTACTTGGACTGTGCATGGTACTGGCTGCGGGCATCGGATTTGCAGGCTTCAAGTTTGCCGAGGACAAGGTGAAGTTTCAGACCAAGCGCAATGATCGACTGAATACCGAAATTGCGTTGCTCCAGGAAGAACTCAAGGAGATCAAGGAGCTGGAAGAGACCAAGAACAACCTGCTTGCACGCATGGAGATCATCCAGCAGCTGCAGGGACAACGACCACAGATAGTTCACACCTTTCATGAAATTGCTACACGCCTGCCCGATGGGATCTTTCTGACTGCCATGAAACAGGTCGGTGAAAAGCAACTGGTCCTGGAAGGTCGTGCCGAGTCCAATGCCCGGGTATCAGCCCTGATGCGGCGCATGGATCGCAGCGATTACTTCACCAAACCACGACTGGATGTGATCGAGTCGGACAAAAACGACAGCATTTCCACCTTCAAGCTGAGCGTGTTACAGGACAAGCCGAAAACCGAGCAGGAGTCTGACAATGGCCTTAAGTGACACCTTTGCCGAATTGCAGAAGATCGATGGCGAGGATTTCAAGCGTATCGGTACTGCCCCGGTCATCTTGCGTGGCTTCCTCATCCTGCTTGCCTGTGCAGCCGTGATCGGCGGCATGGGACACCTGATGATCAAGCCGCAGTTCGACAAGCTCAAGGTGGTGGAAGCCAAGGAACAGCAGCTTCGGTCAAAGTTCGACAGCGAACAGTCCAAGGCCGCCAATCGCACCGCCTACGTGGAACAACTGGAGGAAATGAAGAAGACCTTCAACGTCATGCTGCGGCAACTGCCGAACAAGACAGATATCGAGAGCCTCCTGGTCGATCTGTCGCAAACCAGTGTGGCCAGTGGACTTGAAGTTGAATTCTTCAAGCCGGAAAACGAGGTGCCCCGGGAATTCTACGCGGAGTACCCGATTCGCATCAGCGTCACCGGCCAGTATCACCAGTTCGGCAAGTTCATCAGTGGTCTTGCTGCACTACCGCGGATCGTCACGCTGAGCAATATCGATATCGCCGAATTGCGACAAGGCGGAAACTCACCGAATTTCAAAGAGGCCAGCAGACTGAAGATGGATCTGATGGCAACCACTTACCGATATATCGAGGAGGACGAATAAGCCATGCACCGGTTGAAACTCTTACCGCTGTTCGGTTGTCTTTCGATGTTGACTGCCTGTGGTGGCGACATGTCTGACCTCGAACTGTTCATCGATGAGACCAAGCAGGCTCATCATGGCAAGGTAGACCCACTGCCCGAGTTCCCGCCCTACCAGACGTTCAGATATGACGCTGCGGATGTGCGAGATCCTTTCCGCCCACAGACTGATCTGAGCTCATCACCGATTGCTGCTGAATCGGAGTACAGCGGCCCGCGACCAGAAGCCACACGCCGTCGCGAACCGCTGGAAAGTTATCCGGTTGACGCGTTGAAGATGGTCGGCTTATTGCAACAGAAGTCGCAGACGTGGGGACTTGTCCGGGATCCTGACGGCACGATTCACCGGGTACAACCTGGAAATTATGCCGGACAGAACCACGGCAAGATCGTTCAAGTTTCTGAAACCAAGATTGATATAGTCGAGCTGGTGCCTGATGGTCTCAGTGGCTGGGTAAATCGCGATGCACAGCTCGCGATGACCGAAGACTAAGATGAAAACGGAGATTACGTTGAAAACTCAAGTCCGTGAAAACACGCACCGTCTCAGCCAAGTCGGCACTCGCAAAGTTGTTCGTGCCGCCGGTCTTGCACTGCTGGCAGGTATGGCGTTTGCGTGCCAGCAATTGCAGGCGGCCTCCAACTCACTGATAGACATCAGTCATGTGACCTTACCTGGGAACAAGCAGCAACTTGCCCTGACACTCAGTGGGCCTGCGGTAACACCCAAGGCTTTCACCATCGACAACCCTGCACGAATCGCACTCGATCTGCCGGACACATCCAACGGCCTGGATCAGCGGCGAGTCGCCATCAGTTCCGGCATGTTGCAGAACGTCACGACGGTCGAAGCCGGCGGCAGGACGCGGGTAGTGATCAACCTCACTGCACTGGCACCTTACAGTACCGCGGTGAAGGGCAATCAGTTGCTGGTGACGCTGGATTCCAGCGGTGACACCACGGCTGCCGCCGAGCAGGCACTGGCTGCAGCAAATGCCACGGAACCCATGTCGGTGGACATGAACAACGGTCCGATAACGGCACGTGTCAATACCATCGATGCGCTGGATTTTCGTCGCGGGCCCATGGGTGAGGGACGTGTCATCTTCGATCTCTCCTCGGCGGGTATCGTCACCGACATGCGTCAGGAAGGTGGTCGCATGATCGTCGAGTTCCCTGATACGCAGCTGGCCGCCAAACTGCAGAAAAGGCTTGACGTCATGGACTTCGGTACACCGGTCCAGTTTATCGATGCCATCTCCAACAAACGAGGCACCAAGGTCATCATCCAGCCGGCGACGCAGGAATTCGAGCAACTGGCGTATCAATCAGACAACCGCTTCACGGTGGAACTGAAACCGATGAGCAAGGAAGAGATCGAGGAGAATCGCAAGGCCAAGTTCGGCTACATCGGTGAGAAGCTGTCTCTCAACTTCCAGGACATCGAGGTACGTTCGGTACTGCAACTGCTGGCCGACTTCACCGATCTGAACATCGTGGTCAGTGATTCAGTGCAAGGCAAGCTGACTCTACGTCTCAAAAACGTCCCCTGGGACCAGGCGCTGGACATCATCCTGCAGACCAAGGCATTGGGTAAGCGACAGGCTGGAAATGTCATCATGATTGCCCCGGCAGAAGAGATTGCCAATCGCGAACGCATCGAGCTGGAAGGCATGAAGCAGAAAACGGAACTGGCACCGCTGCGAACTGAATTCTTCCAGGCAAACTATGCCAAGGCCGCCGAACTGGCCGGCCTGCTGCAGTCCAAGGAAGGTGGGATGATGACAGAGCGTGGCAGTGTCACGGTCGATGAACGCACCAACACCTTGCTGATCAACGACACCGTCGACCAGCTTGAAGAGATTCGCGCTCTGGTACACCGTCTGGACGTACCCATCCGACAGGTTCTGATCGAGTCACGAATCGTCATCGCATCCGACGATTTCAACAAGGACATCGGCGTCCGATGGGGCCTGAATCGCAATACGGTCAACCCGGGCGGCACCGGCACCGGCGAAGGCTTTGCCCTGTCGGGCAATGCCAACGGCATCCAGGATCTGATCAACGGCGATACCGTGGACAACGGTCGCTTCAATGTGAATCTGCCGGGCAGCAATGCGGCAGGCTCCCTGGGAGTTGCCCTGGCAAAACTGCCCTTCGGCACGCTGCTGGAGCTGGAACTCTCGGCCATGCAGGCAGAGGGTACTGGTGAAGTCATCTCAAGCCCGCGCGTCATCACGGCCAACCAGCACGAAGCCTATATCGAGCAGGGTGTAGAGATACCCTACCTGGAAGCATCATCAAGTGGCGCAACGTCGGTCTCTTTCCGCAAGGCAGTACTGGGCCTGACGGTGACTCCGCAGATCACGCCGGATGATCGCATCGTGATGGACCTGAAGGTCAACAAGGACACTGTGGGTGAGATTTTCGGTGCAGGATCCCTGCAGGTACCAAGTATCGATACACGAGAGGTCAGCACCCAGGTACTGGTGGACAACGGTGAGACCGTGGTACTGGGCGGAGTATATGAGCAGACATTGCTGAACAAGGTGGACATGGTGCCATTCTTCGGCAACCTGCCGCTGATCGGCAGACTGTTCCAGCACACCACCAATCAGGATGACAAGTCAGAACTGCTGGTCTTCGTAACACCCAAGATCATCAAGGAGAATGTGTCCCTGAGCTACTGATCCTTCATCGTCGCGGGAGATTTTCCCGCAGATCGGAAGAGGTCCGTATCGACTGATACGGGCCTTTTTTCGTTCTGCCGGCCGATTCCGGGTTCGGCACCCGGTTCAGGAACCGGCCGCATGAGTACAGATGTACATCGTTGTTATGTATCATGGAGCTGTCCACGCCTACGCCTTCACCATGACCAGCATTTTCCTAGTCGGCCCTATGGGCTCTGGCAAGAGCACGGTCGGTCGCGCACTGGCGCGCAAGATCGGCTATCGATTCATTGACAGCGATCGGGAGATAGAGGCCCGTTGCGGTGTGGATATTCCTACCATCTTCGACTATGAAGGCGAAGCCGGTTTTCGTGACCGTGAGGCGCGCATCATCGAGGAACTGACCGCCGTGCCCGGCATCGTGCTCGCCACCGGCGGGGGCGCCGTGCTGCGGGAGGAAAATCGCCGGCACCTGATGGCCCGCGGCTATGTCATCCTGCTGCAGGTGGATATCAAGGAGCAGCTGCGCCGGGTGGCCTTCGATGCCAGCCGACCACTACTGCAGACAGGCGATCCCGAAGCCAGGCTGCGCGCGCTGATGCAGGAGCGCGAACCGGTTTACAAGTCCGTGGCAGATGTGACGATCTCAACTGATTCGCGACGAATGTACCATGTGATAGCGCGCATCCTGAGACACCTTAAAAAACACGACATCTGCCTGGACACCGACATCCCGGAAACACAAGCCTCGGCAGCGGAGTCCGTCGACGCACTCAAACAACGGACGCTCGACTAGCCTGGACTGCGCGCCCGCAAATTGCCAATGCCTTGACCGGCCGGCAGGGCTGCGATGCCTCACCCTGTTCCCCTACAATCAACCCCGATTCAGCCAAAGCCTTCAATCACCAGATGCAAACCGTCCACATCGATCTCGGCCTGCGCAGTTACCCGATACATATCGGCAGCGACCTCATCGCACAGCGCGGTTTGCTCGCCGGACATGTCCGTGACCGGGCCATGGTAGTGACCAATGAGACCATCGCACCGCTGTACCTGGACCACACGATGGCCGCGCTGGGCAATGTCCCCTCTTCCAGTGTCATTTTGCCGGACGGTGAATCATTCAAGAACCTGGATGTGCTGAATCTGATCTTCACTGCACTGCTTGCGGAGAACTTTGACAGAAACTGTACGCTGATTGCGCTGGGTGGCGGTGTAATCGGGGACATGACAGGATTCGCTGCGGCCAGTTACCAGCGCGGTGTCGACTTCATCCAGGTACCCACCACACTGCTGGCGCAGGTAGATTCGTCCGTTGGCGGCAAGACCGGCGTCAATCACGCCCTGGGCAAGAACATGATCGGCGCGTTTCACCAGCCGGTCGCCGTCATCGCCGACATGCATACGCTGGCGACCCTGGACGAACGTGAGCTCAGGGCTGGGCTTGCGGAGGTGATCAAGTATGGATTCATTATCGACAGCGACTTCTTTACCTGGCTGGAAGCCAACCTGGAGGCGCTGCTGGCCAGGGACGCCGAGGCAACGGGCGAAGCCGTGCGTCGTTCCTGCGAGATAAAGGCGCGTGTGGTCGAGGCAGATGAACGGGAACACGGGATGCGGGCGCTGCTGAATCTCGGTCACACCTTCGGGCACGCCATCGAGGCTGCGATGGGTTACGGTCACTGGCTTCACGGGGAGGCAGTGAGTGCCGGCATCGCCATGGCGCTGGATACCTCGAGGCGCCTGTCTCTGATCGATGAAGAGACACGGGTACGCGGCCTGAAACTGCTGGAGCGTGCGGGTCTGCCCATCGCGCCACCACCGCAAATCTCCCCTGACACCTTTCTCCAGTTCATGGCACGTGACAAAAAGGTGGACGCAGGCTCCATACGGCTGATATTGCTGGATGATATCGGTCGATCACATGTCAGTGCCGATTTTGATCACGCGGCTCTGCACGCGACACTGCAGCACTTCGCCGCCTGAACAATGCTGGTGTCCCGGGCTTGCAGCCATCCGTGGCCTGCGGAAGTCGAACAACAGGCCGGCCAATGGATTCAGGTACAGGTATTGTCGCCCATTTCAGGCACGCCAGCGGGTGACCTTCTATATGTATAGTAAGATCTCCCATCCACAGTAATCGTTTGCCACCATGTCGTCACAGGACGCTTCGGACACTCACAACGACAGCCTGCTGTCCGCGGCAACTCTCACAGCACTGCAGTTGCAGCAGCAGCCATTTGGCTCTCCATCGGACACACCACCGGGCGAGGCGTCGGGCGTCACTGCACCTGATGCAGTGACCTTCAGCGATGAGACCAGCGCGGAGCAACTGGCCGATGTCAAACAGGCGCTGATCACCGGCGACGACCTGTTGCTGATTCTGGGCGAGGCAGGCGCCGGTAAGAGCGTCCTGTTGAACCAGCTGGGGAGCAACAGCGGACTGCGCATCCAGTGCTTTGCTGTCAAGGGAAGTCCCCGCTTCAGCACGCTCAATCTGTTTGCTGGAATGCTGGAAGCCTTCAAACGCAAACCGCCGGAAAAACTCAAGGAAATCCTCGACGAGCTGATCCCCTGCCTGCAGACGATGGTCGCGCGCAACACGCTCAGCGCCATCGTCCTGGACGATGCCCATCTGGTGAGTGAAGCAGAATTGACGCAACTGCTCAGCGGCATGCTGTATGTCAACAGCCCGGATGAGACCCTGATGCGAGTGGCGCTGGCGGCCCCCCCGGAATTCGAGGACCGAATTCCGGAACTTCTGCCGGAGGGCGCCGATCTTCCCTATTCAAGCCTGACCATCGATGGCATGAGTCCGGCACGCGCAGCGGATTACCTCGGATTCCGCCTGCACCAGGCAGGTTACACCGGTGAGTTGCCTTTCTCGGAGCGCGACCTGAGTGATCTGGTCGACCGTTCCGGTGGCTTTCCCGGCGAGTTGAACGCCGCGGCCGCTGAGCTGCTGAATCACTACTACGGTCCGATTGAAGACGCGCTGCCGGTGGAGCTGTTGAACGAAAAAGGCGAATCCTTCGTACAAACACGCAGCGGCAAACTCGGGCTGGGTGTACTGGCAACGATACTCATCGTCGGCGGCCTGATCATGTTCATGCCGGATGTGGAAGACAATGACCAGCGTTACGCGGTTTCCGACCAGACGCCGGAGACTGCCAGCGCAGCGGAAGCAAACAAGCTTCGGCTGGTAAAGAAACCGACGGTCGTGTCGCTGAACACCGAGAACACCGACGCCGCCTTGTCTGCACCACCTGCAGGCAGTCCCACACAGTCGGCTGACAACACATCCGGTCCTGCTGGCCAGGCGACCGGCCCTGACGACAGCGACAACGGTTCCACTGGCAGTCCCGAGAGCGCCTCCGCAACGAATACGACACAGGACGCGCCGGCAACAGTGACCGCGAGCGCGACTGAAAACGCCACCGGGAATGGGACCGGCAGCTCGGCGGAGACGGCGACGGTAACTGAATTAGCCGAGGCGGTGAATGAGGCGACTACCGCATCGCCTGGCGCCGATGCGCAGACTCCTGCTGCCAGCAACGGCGACATCCCAGCCCAAATGGCAGAAGTGGCAGCTCCGGCCGCTGATTCAGCGGCAAACCCTGCGACGATTGCCGCGACAGACGGGCCGGACGGCCCGGAAAACCGGGGTACTGCTGTGCTTACAGATGACCTCGATGCGGACACCAGACCGCTGGCTGCAAACCCGGCCGGGCGGCAAGGCGCAGAGACACCGGAAATGACGGCCGAAGTGCCTGCCACCGCCCTTCCGGGCACCGACACCCCGAGCGCTACTGAATCCTTGCCGGACGTTGATCCGCAGCTGGCCGATGTGCTGGAATCACCCACCTGGATTCTGGTACAGGACCCGGCACTGGTCACCGTCCAGATGAGCGCCTCGCGGGATCGACCCTCGATCGAGTCATTCCTGAAACGCAACCGCGATTATCTGCAGGGGCCGAACTCCATTTATACTTTCGAGCGCGATGGCGATACCTGGTATGCCCTGCTGCATGGCCTGTTTCCCTCATTTGACGAAGCGAAGGAAGCCGTCGAGCGCATGCCTGCCACGGCGCAGACCAATCAACCGTGGATACGCAATGTAGGCCGTATCCAGGCGGTGCTGAAAGCCCAGTGAGTCACCAGCCTGAGTTGATCAGCTACGGCGCCTGCGTGGGCGTCCTGAAAAGGGCAGCATACCGACCGCGCACGCTGATCACCCGCTGAATGCGCGCGCTGCTGCCATTGCGTGCCGAGAGGAAATATTATTCAGCCAACTAGCCCGGTCAGGAAATCCTGTACGACCTGTCTCGGTATAATGACCCGATAAGCGGCACTCCCCGCGCACCCGTATTGACTTCTACCGGTAGACTTTATGACGTATCTGGACAATCTGGCCGAGCATGGTCTCTACCACCCCGATTTCGAGCATGACAACTGCGGTTTCGGGTTACTGGCCCAGATGGATGGTCGCGCCAGTC
>JABDKN010000091.1 GCA_013002205.1 Granulosicoccus sp. | reverse complement strand
CACTGGTGCCATACATGACTAACACGGACAAAGGTACTGATGACGTCGCACATTGTGAATTCACTGGTCTTGCGGCGACTACCATTGCAATGCCTTTCAAACTTTCCGGCAGTTCATCTGCCAATCTCTGGACCATCATTCCGCCGTTTGACGTGCCCATAGCGTAAACGGCTGGTTTGCCCGCGCTGTAATTACTCTCGATCCGGTTCGAAAGCTTGCCGATGAAATGCACATCATCGGAATCCGGGTTTCGTGAAGCGTCCACTCTGCAATCATTCCAGCCCTTTTTTCCATTCGATCCGAGAGTACCATCGGGCACCACTAATATGATGTTCTCTCGAAGTGCAACGTCCATCCACACCTTGTAAGGTGCCTTCGAACCCGAAACACCCAGCAGCTGATCACTGCTGCCTCCGTTGCCGTGCAACAGGAATACAATTGGTGCAGTGGATGGATTTTCGGGAAGATAAAGGTGGTAGCTTCGTATCTCGTTGCCGACAAGAATACTTTGATCGTGCAGCAATCCACTTTCGTGAACCGGCTCCATGACCGAATTGCCACTGCTACCGCATCCCGAAAGACCGATCAGGCAGCCTATGAAAAACACCAGTAATCGCATGGAGTTCACACCGCCAATGTGCATGTTATTCACGGTTGCCGGGTAGATACCAACTCATCCCCGTTGATAGATCTCATGAACCCAATCGATAAACCATCGTGGCCTTTCCATCACCACGTAGATCAGGATCAAACTCATGATTGGGAAAAGCGGAATCAGGGCATCCAGAGCGCCGAGAAACACCAGCCAGATCAGTATTTGGGACTTTCTAGTCATCGGGTTCATTCCAGTAGTAGTGTCTGGCGACTCTAACCTGGACTATTCATGTAAAGTCCAGGCCAGGGTTAATTTAGCAATAGTGCAGTCATCATTCTCGACAAGTATCGATACGGATAATCCGACTAGTCGCTGAATCGGGCCGCTGTTCTTGCGCGATGTTTTTCAAGTTCCTCCGCCCTGTTTTTAGCTGGTGCCCGTGTGGTCAGGGAATCGAGCAGACGCGCGGACGTCGAGGCTATTTCCTGCACGGCCTGTTGGAATACCTGTTCGTTTGCACGCGAAGGAGTGTTGAATCCACTGAGCTTACGAACGTACTGCAGCGCGGCTGCCTCAATTTCATCGGCATTTGCTGCAGGTTCGAAATTGAAGAGCGTACGAATATTGCGACACATGTCTTTACTCCTGTCAAATCATTCATGACACCAGTCCAAGCTGTCCGCGGCGAGACAGAGCCGAGTTTGCCTACCATTACCGAGCGATGCTGATGCGCTCAATACACCGGCTTCAAAGATCAAACCACGCACACCGAACACCAATCCCCGCACACCAATCCCCGCACACCAAACCCCGCACACCGAACACCGAACACCGAACACCAAACACCAAACACCAAACACTGAACATCACGCAGCACGCAGCACGCATCACGCATCACGCATCACGTTCCATAATCCACTCAACTTGCGGAGCGGGTACGAAACGCCATTTGCGCAACGGGCCCGCCATGACGTTCAGGTAATACATTTCAAAACCGTAGGGCGCGCCGCAAGGGTGATGTCCGCGTGGTACGAGCACGACGTCGCCATCGGCAACTGCCATGGTTTCATCCAATCGGCCATCATCGGTATATACCCGCTGGATACCAAAGCCCGACGCAGGATTCAAACGATGATAATAGGTCTCCTCCAGGTAGGTGATGCGTGGAAAATCGTCTTCATCGTGGCGGTGACTGGGG
The DNA here is from genome assembly GCA_013002205.1 of Granulosicoccus sp. Lineage (GTDB taxonomy): Bacteria > Pseudomonadota > Gammaproteobacteria > Granulosicoccales > Granulosicoccaceae > Granulosicoccus. The sequence continues at coordinate 3,269 of JABDKN010000091.1, read as the reverse complement.
TAGGAGGACCAGTGTCCCGCCGGCGTAAATACCTCGGTGACCAGCAATGAGTCGCAATAATGCTCGTTTTCCATGGCGATGTTGTTGATGTAGCGGGTATTGGTGCCCTTGCCGCGTTCGGTCAGGGTGATACCATCAGGACCGATTCGGCGCGCCTCATGGCCTCCTTTGCCTGGCGCGCAACAGACGGCAATCGTACAATCGGTTTCGGCGGTCGCCTGCCACGTGCTGTCATTCGGCAGATAGAGGCAATGCGGCGGTGATTTTTCAAACACATCCATTCGCTCACCCAGCACACCCCATTCCCGTCCGCCACCGCTGACGTCAGCCTTGCCTTCGACCATCACGAGAATCACCTCGTTATCGGCAGTCACCTCGGTAACGGTATCGCCGGCCTTGAGACGAAACAGTGAAAAGCCTACATACCGCCAACCGGCAGTGGCCGATGTAATCTCGTGCACCTTGCCGCGGGTGCCAAAAGGTTTTCTCAACAGATCAGGCATGGTGTCATTCTCCTGGTTGCTCAGTTGCTGTCATCTATGGGTAGACCTGATCGCTGACAGATTCTGACGATATGATCGTAACCGAGCTTCGAATACTCATAGGGTGGCGCACTGGCCGGATCCTGTTCGGCGCGGATACCATAGCGATCGAGATAGGCACGCAGTCCGTCCGTATCCTGCGGCATCCGACGGCTGAGTTCCACACCGGTGTAGCCGATCTTGCGCGCTTTGCTCAGCGCCTGATCCATCGAACAAGCTGCTGTCGATTCGGGCAGATCGTCATTCTGCCAGGCGATAGGGAATATACCGACGCTGACACTCATCGTTTGATGCTTTCCCTGATGGTGGCTTTAGCCATGGCCGCTCCCCTACCCTCGGGCCTCGTCCCACAGCGCACAGAGACGGCCGTAGTTTTCCGACATGACTGCCACGGCTCCATCGTCATCGACATCGCCGAGCATCCAGTCTCGAGCCGTATCAGCAAAGATGGTCCGACCAACGGCAAAACCTTTCACCAGCGGATGGCGCGCGGCAATCCTGAAACTGGCGGCCAGTTTTTCCTCGCTTTCACCCAGCCCCAGAATGACTATTCCGCGAGTATGGGGATCGTTACGTTCGATCGCCGCGATGGTCTGTTCCCAGGCGGCATCGGTCAGCATCGGTTCCAGTTTCCACCAGTCCGGATAGACGCCGGTGTCGTAGAAACGCTGGATGACCGTGGCCGTGGATGTATCATCGACCGGTGCAACCTTCGACGGGATGACTTCCAGCAGAAATTCCAGGCGATGACGACGACACGCGTGGTACAACCTGTGGATGGTGGATTCCTGATCAGCCCAGGTCGCAGCATCGTCTTCGGGATGGCTGAAACACAGTACCTTGACCACCTGGTCGCGAGGCCATTCCGACAATCCACCGAAATCCGAGCCTATCTCGGGTTCCAGTCGCAGTGGTCTTGACCCCGGCCATTCGACTGGCCGGCCGATCCACAAACCGGTGCCCGCTGCCTTGTACAGCGCATCTCGCCCCAGGCGTCCATCACACAGTAAACCGTAGCCTGGCTGGCCATCGGCCACTTTCTCAGTGGCTTCCAGGCACAATTCCTTGAAACGACCGATCTTCTCCGGATCTGCACCGTCGAGCTCTTCCAGCTGCATGCGATGATCAAAGGCAAACACCCGCACGATCGACCAGTCGAGATGTCGGTTCGTGGCCCAGTGGACCTGCTCCAGAGGTAGATCGTTACGAAGATCAGGTCGTTGTATGCCGCGCTGGAAGAAGAACTGCAGTTCGTCCCAAGAGGGATAGGCAGGCGTGCAGCCGTGACGGCTGACGGCAAAGGCACCACAGGCATTGGCGTATTGGAGAGCCGTGGACCAGTCCTCCCCATCGAGCCAGCCCTTGAGCAGGCCGGACATGAAACCATCGCCCGCCCCGAGCACATTGAACACCTCGATCGGATAGCCTGGCCCTGACTGTCCTTCGTCCAGTGAGTCAGGGATCGCATCGGTAAAGGCGACCGCACCTGCTGCACCGCGCTTGCAGACAAGCGTAGCGCTCGAGACTGCCCGTACTGCGCGCAGTGCGGCAACGGTGTCGGTCGTGCCGCCTGCAATGTGAAATTCCTCTTCGGTGCCGACGATAAGATCAAACAGGTGCAGTGTGGACTGCAAGCGGGAGGTGACCTTGTCACTGGCGACAAACCGGCTCTCACCCTCACCATGACCGGCAACGCCCCACAGGTTAGGCCTGTAGTCGATATCCAGTGCGGTCTGCATACCCGCCTGTCGCGCAATCTCCAGTGCCTTGCAGGTGGCAGCCTCAACCTGAGGATGACTCAGATGAGTACCGGTAGCAACCACTGAACGCGCCTGGCAAATGAAGTCAGGATCGATGTCGTCCACGGTCAGACCCATGTCCGCACAATTTTCGCGATAGAAAATGAGCGGAAACTGTTCCTGGTCACGAATACCCAGCAGCACCAGTGCGGTCAGGCGTTGCGGATCGACCTTGATACCACGCGTATCGACGCCTTCGCGTATCAGCTCCTCGCGGATAAACCGCCCCATGTGCTCATCACCCACCCCGGTAATGACCGCCGATTTCAGACCCAGCCGCGCCGTACCACAGGCGATGTTCGTCGGACTGCCGCCGATATACTTGTCGAAGGAACGCATGTCCTCCAGCCGACCGCCAATCTGGGCGCCGTACAGGTCTACCGAAGAGCGGCCTATGGTGATGAGATCGAGTTGCTTTTTCACAGAGTCTACCTGTCAGGACTTGGAACACCTGTTCACCGATACGACATTCAATATCGTCATCGAGGGCATCAACCTCAATGAGCTTAACACTATGTATGGCAGCGATTTTCCTCCAGCACCATGCAGCCAATACATCGACCGTAAACTGGCCCACCTGCCTGTTGTTACGAAGTGAGCTGAAGCCTATCAGGGTCGGTCGATTTCATGCAGGGTTGTTCCGCTGATCTATTGGGTGATGTGCCCCGGCTGGCGCGGGCTCAGTGTCCGGTTGTATACGTCAACGAAGATCGCCAGGTGATCGGCCAGACGCTCAGGCACCTTGGTGGTGCACCAGGTGCGACGGATCAGGCGGTTGATGTTGGCCCGCGACATGGCCAGTACGTGGTTGATGCAGAACAGCGGATCGAAGGCGATTCTCTTCAGCTCCCCCTGCCCGGTCACGCAGCCCCGGACACTTTGGTGCTGCGTGTGCGAGGCCTCGGGAAACAGTGAGCGGATCAGCGCC
>JABDKN010000192.1 GCA_013002205.1 Granulosicoccus sp. | reverse complement strand
GCATCAGCGTCATCGTCAATGCGCCTGCCATCTTTCGCTATACCGCAGAAGCCACGCCTGAGCGCCATCTGGAAGGCGCCTCCTGCCTGCTGGCCGATACCAGGGGTGCAATGACAGAGAATGCCGGAGAAGTACTGGCCAGTCGTCTGGTATCGCTGATGAGAGCCACCCACATGCCAAACGGATTGACAGGCGTTGGCTTTGACGAACGTCATGTCCCGGCACTGGCCTCCTCATCGATACGCCAGGCTCGAGCCATCGCCAATGCACCTCGCGAGTCAAATATCACGGATCTGCAGAACATGTACCGTAGTGCATTGAGCTACTGGTAAAGGCATGCTGACCTTCATTCTGAAACGCCTGTTGCAATCCGTTTTTGTGATGCTGGCCGTCAGCCTGATCGCCTTTACCTTGTTTCGCTTCGTCGGCGATCCGGTCGCGCAGATGGTCGGCCAGGAAACGACGTTGGAAGACCAGGCACGCATACGCGCATCTCTTGGGCTCGACGATCCGATTCTCACGCAGTTTGTTCGCTTTACCCGGAACCTGACGACTGGTGAATTCGGTTACTCCTATCGTACGCGTCAGCCCATCAGCGAGATGATTCTCGAGCGCCTGCCCGCCACACTGGAACTGGGTATCGTATCGCTGATCATTTCCCTGCTGGTGGGTATTCCAGCGGGTATTTACACCGCACTGCATCGCGGAGAAGTGCTGGCCAATACCATTCTGATCATCACCCTGGTCGGGGTGTCGATACCCACGTTTGTCATCGGCATCTTCCTGATTTTCATCTTCGGTGTGCAACTGGGCTGGCTTCCCACGTTCGGCCGTGGGGACGTCGTGGCGCTGGGTTGGTGGAAGACGAACTTTCTGACGCTCGACGGATTACGCTCTCTCCTGCTCCCGGCACTGACCCTGGGTGTCTACCAGCTGACCCTGACCATGCGCCTGGTACGCTCGGAAATGCAGGACGTCATGAAAAGCGACTTCATCAAGTTTGCCACCGCGCGGGGTATCAACCGGCGATCGATCCACGTCAACCATGCGTTGCGCAACACACTGGTCCCGGTCATAACCATCATTGGCCTGCAATTCGGCGGCATCATAGCCTTCTCCATCGTTACCGAATCGGTCTTCCAATGGCCTGGCATGGGACTGCTGTTTCTCGACTCCATCCGCTACGTGGACATTCCGGTGATGTCAGTCTATCTGGTGCTGATAGCCCTGATGTTCGTGGTCATCAATCTCGTGGTCGACCTGCTCTATGTCATCATCGATCCACGTGTACGCAGCGGCTCGGAAGCTTCATGATAGCCAGACTGCAGCGTTACGTACTCGAAAACGAACTGCTCTATCTGTTTGTACACAGTCGTACGGCGCAACTGGCTGCTGTCGTTACGGTCGTCATGATCGGTGGAGCAGCCCTGGCCAATGTCCTTGCACCGACGAACCCGTACGACCTGACCAGTTTCGATCTGCTGGACTCGTTGCTGCCGCCCAGTTGGGCGCAGGATGGTGATGCACGCTTTTTCATCGGCACTGACGACCAGGGAAGGGACCTCCTGTCCGCCATCCTTTACGGCATGCGCCTGTCCCTGATCGTGGGACTGATGTCCATCAGTTTTGCCTGCATCCTGGGCGTGTCGGTGGGTCTGCTGGCCGGGTATCTGGGCGGTCGTTTCGACGCTGTCGTCATGCGCATCGCCGACGTCCAGCTGAGCCTGCCGGCGATATTGACGGCCCTGCTGATCGATGGGATAGCCCGTGGCATCCTGCCTCAACAGCGACACGACGATCTGATGATCATCGTACTGACGACAGCCATCGGCTTGTCACTGTGGGTGAACTTTGCCCGCACGGCCCGCGCGTCCACGTTCGTGGAGAAGAACAAGGAGTACGTGCAGGTGACCGAGATGATGGGCATGCACCCTTTGCGTATCATGCTGGTGCAGATCCTGCCCAACATCCTGGGGCCCATCATGGTTATCCTGACCGTGGACCTGGCCGTCGCCATTCTGCTGGAAGCCACTCTGTCGTTTCTGGGTGTAGGTGTTCCACCCAATCAGCCGTCCCTGGGTACGCTGATTCGTATCGGCACCGAGTACCTGTTCTCCGGCGAATGGTGGATCGTGATATTTCCCAGCCTGACACTGATCGTGCTGATCATCTCGGTGAATATACTGGGCGATTTTCTGCGTGATGCGCTCAATCCCAGGCTGCGTTGATGAGTGCATTGCTGGAGATAGACAAGTTGACCGTCCGCATTCCCGGTCGATTCGGTGAGTTTACCGCGGTGGACGAGGTGCGGCTTCGAGTCTCGGCAGGGGAGATTCACGGCATCGTCGGGGAATCCGGTGCGGGCAAGTCGACGATTGGTTCAGCGATCATCGGCCTGCTGGAAAGTCCCGCCTATGTCGCCGGCGGCTCCATACGATTGTCGGGTGACGAGCTGAGTTCCCTGGAAGACAACGCTTACCACCGCTTACGCGGCAATCGCATCAGCATGATTTTCCAGGATCCGCAAACCTCCCTCAATCCGTTGCTGACCATCGCAGAGCAACTGATCGAAACGATCCAACAGCACCGCAGCCTGCGTGACGATGATGCACGCCAGATGGCGATCGATTTGCTTGCAGAGACCGGTATAGACGACGCTGCACGACGGCTCGATGACTACCCTCACCAGTTCTCCGGTGGCATGCGCCAGCGAGTGGTCATTGCCCTGGCCTTGTGCACCGATCCTGAATTGATCATTGCCGACGAACCCACCACTGCACTGGACGTATCCGTGCAAAAACAGATTCTCGAGTTGATTCGGGCACTGGTGGATGAGCGCAATATGGGCGTCGTACTGATTACCCATGACATTGGCGTCATTGCACAGATTACCGACAATGTCACGGTATTGCATTATGGCAGGGTGGTGGAAGCAGGTCCAACCGCACAGGTACTCGGCTCTCCAAGGCAGGCCTATACGCAGGCGCTGATGGCAGCGGTACCACGACTGGAAAAACGCCTTGAGCGATTTCGCAACATTGTCAGCGACGAAGGTGCCATCGATGACGGGGAACGCTGGAAGATACACGGCGCCAGTGCCGATCAGGCCTCTGTCTGGCTGCTCGGTGGGAACAAGGTGGCCAGGACAGCCAGGGTGCGCAACTTGCGTGTGACCGAGCAACCCGACAATGCATTGCTCAGGGTAGATGATCTGAATGTCGTGTTCGGCGGGCAGCGACGCTGGTTTACCAGCAAACCCGGCGTGCAGGCCCTGGCGGATATTTCCCTGCACCTGCACCGGGGAGAAGTGCTGGGTGTGGTAGGGGAAAGCGGCAGCGGCAAGTCGACTCTGGCAAAAGCCATCACTGGCCTGGTAGCCACCGCCAGCGGCAGCATGCAGTTCAATGGTGCCGAGCTGCCGAGTGCCCGGGCACGAGCTCGAAAACACCCCGCAAGGCGTCAGATACAGATGGTCTTCCAGGACCCATACTCCTCGCTGAACAACCGCCGCACAGTCGAGGCTATCCTCACAGAACCCCTGCTCTTCTACAAACTGGCGAGCAAGGGTGCCGAATCACGAAAGCTGGTGGCCTCGGTGCTGGAACTGGTGGACATGCCGCAGCGCGCCATGCTCAAGTACCCGCATCAATTCTCCGGCGGCCAGCGCCAGCGCATAGCGGTTGCCCGGGCACTGATGGCACGTCCGGACTTTCTGATCTGTGATGAACCGACGTCGGCGCTGGATGTATCCATCCAGGCGCAGATTCTCAACCTGCTGAAGGATTTGCAGAGCAATTTCGGTCTGACCATCCTGTTCATCAGCCACAACCTGGCCGTGGTGCGACAGATGGCTGATCGCGTGGTCGT
>JABDKN010000261.1 GCA_013002205.1 Granulosicoccus sp. | reverse complement strand
GGAGGTTATCCATTGCATTTTGCGTCATGGCCCTGGTAACGACGCCATAGCGACAGGACGGCGCAATGATAAGGGGCAAACCGGACTTGCATTGAAAATAAACGTAAAACCAGGGCGACCGGCCCTGCATGTTTTCACCGGTCGCGCACTGCACGCGCCCGGGCAGGCGGGCGCGACCCGGTCAAGAGTCTGAGTTCGGCAGGATCAGGGGGATGTGTTCTTGCGTATGTCTACATCGGCGGATTTGCGCAGACTTTCCAGTACAATTTCAAACTCGGTTGCCCCCAGGCGAGGATCTGCTCCAGCTGCAACCTCATCGGCCTGATCTGCTTGTGCAGTAGTTTCCTGTGCAGACGGGATAGCCGGCGTCTCCACGGAATCCAGGCGGTATGCGAGCAGATCGCCGTTGCTCAGACTGGCACTACCGGTTACCACTTCACCATCCGGATGCGGCAAACTGAACACTGCTGATACGACATTGGGGTCCAGTTCGGTCGACTGACGTTCCAGTACCAGCTGTTCAATTGCCGATGCATATTCATCTCCGTCGACGATTACAGCTGCGGACTCACCGTCAGCCAGCCGGTTCAGTGCCATTTCCTGACGGGCAGTCAGCAGATCGTTTGCCCGACTTGCCTTTAGTGCATCAGTCACTTCGTCGCGAACGTCGTCCAGTGATTTCGGTCGCTCTGCTTCGTGCTCGATGACCCGCAACACCACTACATGACGATCACCGACTTCGATTAATTCCGAATTGAGACCCTCCTCAAGCACCTCCGGACTGAAGACCGCACTCATCAATTGTGGCATCGACAGCACTGGCCCCGAATCGGTTTCACTGTCCAGCCAGTCAGATGTCCGGATTTCGAGCCCGGTAGCATCTCCGGCTGGCTCAAGCGACTCCGGATCGTCAAAAGACAGTTCTGCCAGGCGCTCCCGCAGATCGAAAAATTCTCTATCTGCCTCATCCTGCTGCATCGTGGCTATGATCTCTTCCCTGACCTCCTCGAATGACTTGCCCGACTCGGGTGTGATCTTGTCGAGCCTGATCAGATGAACTCCGAATTCGCTGACTACAGGATCAGACAGTGCCCCTGTTTCATCGAGTGCAAACACGGCGGCTTCAAACTCGGGAACCATGGTGCCGGGAGTAATGACACCCAGACTACCACCCAGATCAGCCGAGCCGACGTCGTCAGAAAACTCTCTGGCCAGATCGGCAAATGATTCACCAGCTTCTACCCGTGCTTTCAATTCATTCAGCTTTGCAATCTGATCCGCCTCTTTACCCGAGTCGGCACTCAGCAGGATATGCGACGCCTCACGCTGCTCAGGCAGCACGAAGCTGCTGCGATTTTCATCGTAATAAGCCTGTGCCTGCTCATCGGAAATATCAATGCCTTCAGCAATTGCGGAACTCTCCAGTTCTATGTATCGAATCCTGGCCCGGCGCGGAAACTGGTAGCTGTCCTTGTTCTCGGCGAAATAAGCGGCGACTTCCTCTTCAGTCACTTCTATGGATTGTTGCGCTTTCTCTGCGTCGAATCGTACGCCTTCTATGGTGCGAGTCTGGCGAGCCAGGGCGTTGAGACGTTCAGCCTCCGAGGGCAGTGTGAAACTGGTGTCCGCGATGCCGGTCCTGAACTGATTCATGGCAGTATCGTCACGGAAACTCTGCTCGAAGACTGGCACGGACATACCCGATGCACGAAGCTGGGTCTGATAGGCCTCGCTGTCGAACCGGCCGTCTACCTGGAAGGCGGGCAGATTGCGTATTGCCCTGGCCAGGGTGGCATCTCCGACAGCGAACTTCTGCCGGGCGACCTCATTTTCAAGCACCTGCTGAGAGATCAACTGCTGCAGCGCCTGCTCGCGCAACAATTCCTCATTGGCGAAGGCTTCAGGCAATTGCCCGCCAAACATTCTCGCCAGCTGTTGACGCTGCTGCTGATACGCTCTTTCGAGTTGCTGCTGATCGATTGGCTGACCATTGACCTCGGCTACGGGCGCAGCTGAGCCGCCGCTCAGGTATGAGCCGATCCCTACCAATGCAAAGGGGATGATAATGATCGTTATCAACGTGTATTTGATTGGCTTTGAGTTTCTGACCGTCTCTCGTAAATCCAATAACATGATGATTGCAGCGCCTTGTTTAGATCAATAATCTGTCGTAATCGACGTACCGGTTCTATCCACTGCGAACCGCCCTGTGCAGTACGCAACACCTAAAAAAAAAGGGTGCCGGAGCACCCTTTCTATTCCCTCCACGGCTATATTTCAGGAGGTTTGCCGCCGCTGAACCGGCCCTTCAGGGTGATTGACAACGAACTGGTGTTGGCGGAGCGGACGGGACTCGAACCCGCGACCCCCGGCGTGACAGGCCGGTATTCTAACCAACTGAACTACCGCTCCAGATGTGGTGGGTGCTGACGGGATCGAACCGCCGACCCTCGCCTTGTAAGGGCGATGCTCTACCAGCTGAGCTAAGCACCCAAGCCGCTTAGTTTACTGCATCTTTCAGGGCTTTGCCAGCTTTAAAACTGGGAACATTTGACGCTGCAATCTGCAGTGGCTCCCCGGTACGAGGGTTTCGACCTGTGCGAGCTTCACGCTTACGAACAAGGAACGTTCCAAAGCCCACCAGAGTGACCTGATCGCCTTTTCTCATGGCTTCAGTTACAGCGTCCAATACAGCGTCGACCGCGTTGGATGCGTCGGCCTTGGACATCTCGCCCTTGGCTGCAACCGCGTCGACAAACTCACCTTTATTCATAAACCGCTTTCCCCGTTTCTACTGTTATTTGAACGCCATGAAAACTTGGCGTTGGTGAATACCTGAATACATTTTGCGGATGATACGCGAAAAAAAATCAAAAACCCACTAACCATGCGGGTTTCAGCGTAAGTTACATGCACTTGTAAAGATCGTAGCTGCTGAATTTTTCGATCATTGACACCGGCGAACAAGCCACGGGGGATTATCCATGCGGCTGCCGGGTGTGTATAAGAACAATTGTTAAATGATCATGCACTGACAGGAAACGGCTGGTCAAATTACAAGGCTGACCAGCCATATTCACTGATTTTTCAGTGTGTTCGCACTTCGCCCGATGAACCACCCTGACGCTCGTCCGAACCCGATACCGGTTCTTTCAGCTTCTCGTCATCCGGTCCAGGTGCACTGGCCAATGCCACGGCAAGCACTTCGTCTATCCATTGAACAGGGCGGATGTCCAGTCCCGATTTGATCTCCTCGGGTATCTCGGATAAGTCTTTTTCATTCTCGATGGGAATGAGCACGGTGTCGATACCACCTCTCTGTGCCGCCAGAAGCTTCTCTTTCAAGCCACCGATAGGCAGGACTTCACCTCGCAGTGTAATCTCACCAGTCATCGCAACATTGGCCCGCACGGGCACACTGGTCAGGCAGGAAACGATTGCCGTGCACATGCCGACTCCCGCACTCGGACCATCCTTTGGGGTGGCCCCTTCGGGGACGTGAAGATGGATGTCCAGTTTTTCATGGAACTCAGGGTCGATTCCCAACGACTGCGCACGACTTCGAACCACCATCATCGCTGCCTGAATCGACTCCTGCATCACGTCGCCAAGCTGACCGGTTGAACTCAATTTGCCCTTACCAGGGACTACTGTAGATTCGATGGTCAGCAATTCGCCACCGACAGACGTCCATGCAAGACCCGTCACCTGACCAATCTGGTTTTCCTTCTCTGCACGACCATAGCGGAACCGCGGTACACCCAGGTAGTTGCCGATGTTCTGTCCAGTCACCGATACCAGTCTCTGTGCCGGATCCCTGCTCTCGCCTTTCTCTTTCAACTCGGCCTCGAGTTCCATGACTTCCCGAACCACCTTGCGGCAGATCTTCGCCACTTCGCGTTCCAGATTCCGGACACCTGCCTCCCGGGTATAACTGCGGATGATCTCCATGATGGCATCCTCACTGACCATCAGCTCCGTCTCATCGAGACCATTGTCCGCCATCTTGCGAGGCAGCAGATAGCGTTCGGCAATATTGGCCTTCTCCTTTTCGGTGTAACCGGGAATACGGATGACCTCCATGCGATCAAGCAATGGCTCCGGAATGTTCATGGTGTTTGCCGTGGCCACGAACATCACATCGGACAGGTCATACTCGACTTCCAGGTAATGATCAGTAAATGTATGATTCTGCTCCGGGTCCAGTACCTCGAGCAGTGCGGAAGAGGGATCACCACGAAAATCGGTGGACATCTTGTCGATCTCGTCGAGCAGTATCAATGGATTGCGACGTTTGACCCTGGCCAGGTTCTGGACGATCTTTCCAGGCATGGAGCCAATGTAGGTACGACGATGCCCCCGAATCTCCGCTTCGTCCCGCACACCGCCCAACGCCATCCTGCTGAATCGTCGACCGGTTGCACGAGCTATGGACTTCCCCAGTGACGTCTTGCCTACGCCCGGAGGGCCAACCAGGCACAGTATCGGACCCTTCGTATGACCGACACGTTTCTGCACCGCCAGGTATTCCAGGATTCGCTCCTTGACCTTTTCCAGACCATAGTGATCGTGCTCGAGTATCTCTTCTGCCTGACTGAGAGTCTTCTTCAGTTTGGATTTCTTTTTCCATGGCAGACCAACCAGGGTGTCGATGTAATTGCGTACAACAGTCGCTTCAGCAGACATCGGCGACATCATCTTCAGCTTGTTAAGTTCTGCCGTTGCCTTCTTGCGGGCCTCCTTGGACAGTCCACCGCTGACAATCTTGCGCGCCAGCTCTTCGGTCTCATTGGGCACGTCATCCATCTCACCCAGTTCCTTCTGGATCGCCTTCATCTGTTCATTGAGGTAGTACTCGCGCTGGCTCTTCTCCATCTGTTGCTTGACTCGACCGCGTATGCGCTTCTCAACCTGCAGCATGTCGAGTTCGGATTCCATCAGTTTGAGCAGGTGCTCCAGGCGTTCGGCCGGATTGAACAACTCGAGAATCTTCTGTTTTTCCTCCACCCTCAATGACATCTGCGCAGCAATCATATCGGCAAGTCGGTCTGCATCATTCACACCCGTGAGTGAGCTGAGAATTTCCGGTGGTACTTTCTTGTTCATCTTGACGTACTGATCGAACATATTGGTCACTGAGCGAACGAGCACGTCCAGCTCCTTGCCTTCCAGCTCCCCGGCATCACCAGCAACGGCAGGATCGGGTAGGCTGTAATCGGCCAGAAAATAGCCGTCGTCCGAGATGCTGACTTCATCGATCAAGGCACGTTGTACACCCTCCACCAACACCTTGATGGTGCCATCCGGCAATTTGAGCAACTGCAGAATCGTGGCAATGGTACCGACGCGATGTATATCCTCATCCGAGGGTTCATCCACGGCAGCACTGGTCTGGGCGGCCAGCATGATGCGCTTGTCTGCCGACATGGCAGCGTCCAGCGCGTCGATGGACTTTTCCCGCCCGACGAACAGTGGAATGACCATGTGCGGATAGACGACAACGTCGCGCAATGGCAGAACCGGCAGTTGTGATGACTCGCCAGGCGCATCGCCTGAAGGGTCTGCCGGGGAATCTTTCAAGACTTCAGTATCAGTCACGTTGCTGATCTCTCCCGTAAAAGGCTGACTTGATTAGTCGAGCATACATGACAAGGTGAGACTCACTTTGGAAAATTCAAGCGTATAAGCTGTCGGTGCCTGCACCTGTCATCAACCTGCAACCAATGCAATGCGATCGGCACATGCTCACGACCTTGCCTTACAGGAGAGATGACTACGACCACACCAGGGACCATCTCCATCAGCCCCGGAGTCTCCTGCAACACTGGCGTACTCATTCCGGTGTCGCGCTTCCCGAAAATATCATGCACACGGCCCCTGGCGGGCCTGACATCTGCGGGGATCAGTCGTCAGATGCAGCGAGCTTGTACTTCTCTTCCTCCATGACCTTCTCCTGACCTTCCAGCAGCAGGTATGGTTTGGATTCGCCACGAACCACCGCGGCGTCCAGGATCACTTTCTTGACGTTTTCAATCCGTGGCAGCTCATACATGGTGTCAAGCAGCACGTTTTCCAGGATCGTGCGCAATCCCCGGGCACCCGTCTTTCGGTCCAGGGAGTTCCTGGCAACTGCATGCAGGGCATCTTTCCTGAATTCGATATCGACTTCTTCCATGGCCAGAAGCTTCTGGTACTGCTTGGTGATAGCGTTCTTCGGCTCTATCAGGATACGCACCAGGGCCTCTTCATCCAGCTCTTCGAGGGTCGCAACGACGGGCAGTCGACCGACAAACTCCGGTATCAGCCCGAAACTGATCAGGTCCTGCGCTTCGCAGTCCATCAACAATTGACCGATATTATCACTGTCGTTCTTGGACTTGACTTCCGCAGCGAAACCGATGCCGCCCTTGTCGCTACGCTTCTGGATGATTTTCTCCAGCCCGGCAAATGCACCACCGCAGATGAACAGGATATTCGATGTGTCCACCTGCAGAAATTCCTGCTGCGGGTGTTTTCGACCACCCTGGGGTGGAACGGAGGCAATGGTACCCTCGATCAGTTTCAGCAACGCCTGCTGCACGCCTTCTCCGGACACGTCGCGGGTAATGGAAGGGTTATCCGATTTACGGGATATCTTGTCGATTTCGTCGATGTAGACGATTCCCGTCTGCGCCTTCTCGACGTCGTAGTCACACTTCTGCAGCAGCTTCTGGATGATATTCTCGACATCCTCTCCCACATAGCCGGCTTCTGTAAGCGTCGTCGCGTCGGCGATGGTAAACGGAACATTCAGGGTGCGAGCCAGCGTCTCCGCCAGCAGAGTCTTGCCCGAGCCAGTGGGTCCGATCAGGAGAATATTGCTCTTGGCGAGCTCGACATCACCTTTCTTGTCCTTGTATTCGAGCCGCTTGTAATGATTGTACACAGCGACGGACAGGATTTTCTTGGCCTTGGACTGCCCGATGACATACTGATCCAGCAGTTCGTTGATTTCATGAGGCTTCGGCAGAGAACTGTCTTCTTCGCCGGCCTGCTCCTGCATCTCCTCGGTAATGATGTCATTACACAGATCGACACATTCATCACAAATGAAGACCGACGGACCCGCAATCAGTTTACGCACCTCATGCTGACTCTTTCCACAAAAAGAGCAATACAGCAATTTGCCGTCGTCTTTCTTGTCTTCCTGGTCACTCATGTTTCACAAACCTCTGGCTTTGCATCACATTGCCGTGTTTCACTCGAACATTCAAGCACCAAACTATTGCCCGAATCAGGGTTGCTGTGCGGATCACAATCGTGAATGATACAGATCACGTCTCCACTACACCAAGTCTACGCCTGACTGGCTCTCCGATGACTAACTTTCCGACGCAGGCGGATTGCCACCGCTGGCTGCGCTGACCTCTTCATCCCGCGTCTGGACGATGCGATCGACCAGACCGTACGCTACCGCGTCCTCAGCCGTCAAAAAATTGTCTCGTTCAGTGTCCGCCTTCACTTTTTCGACAGTCTGACCTGTGTGCTGGGCCATCAATCGGTTCATTCTGTCTTTTATCGACAGAATCTCCCGAGCATGAATGTCGATATCCGTGGCCTGTCCCTGAAAACCAGCCGAAGGTTGGTGAATCATGACACGCGAATTGGGTAGTACGAAGCGCTTGCCGTGCTGACCCGCGGTGAGCAGAAAAGCGCCCATACTGGCCGCCTGCCCGATACACAGGGTACTGACATTCGGCTTGATGAATTGCATGGTGTCATAAATGGCCATGCCAGCGGTGACAGAGCCGCCCGGTGAGTTGATATAGAGCGAGATGTCCTTGTCGGGGTTATCCGATTCGAGAAACAGCAGCTGGGCGACAATCAGGTTGGCCATGTAGTCTTCTACCTGTCCGACCATGAATACCACTCGCTCCTTGAGCAGCCGGGAGTAGATATCGTAGGCACGCTCACCGCGTGACGACTGCTCCACCACCATGGGCACAAGCCCGCCGGCAGCACTGGGGCCACCGTCAGAACTCACCGCTGCGTGACCAGCCTGACCGGGCAGTGAGCCGTTGAAACCCCAAGTAGGACCTGAATTCATCGTTAGCTGTTCTCGCTATCAACCGGTGCCCCTGCGGGCGCCGACGGGTTCATGATGTCTTTGAATGTGGTGGGATCGTCAACCACAGTCGCCGACGCCAGCACGGCTGCCGTTACTGCCTCTTCAAGCACCAGACCTTCGATGTTCTTCAGCATTTCCGGATTACCGTAATAGTAGTCTATGACTTGTTGGGGGTCCTGATAGGAAGATGCAAGCTGTTCGATCTGATCCCTTACAGCCGCCGCATCCGCCTTGATTTCCTCACGCTGAATGATTTCGCCAATAATCAGGCCAAGCTGAACTCGACGAGTCGCCTGATCGGTAAAAAGTTCATCCGCCAGCATGGAAGAATCGGACTCCGCCGACATCTGTTGCATAAGTTGTTCCCGCTGGCGCTTTATTTCCTCGGATACCAGGGCACTGGGCACATCGATCGGGTTCAGGCTGACCAGTCCGTCCATGACTTGTGACTTCACCTGTGTTTCGACTCGTTGCTTGAGCTCACGTTCCATGTTCCTGCGAATATCCGCACGCAGACTTTCCACCGTGCCATCCTCGATCCCGAAACTCTTGACCAGCTCTTCGTCAAATTCGGGCAGGCGGGATTCCTTCACTTCATGAACAGTGATGTCGAATTCGGTGTCCTTGCCTGCCAGATGTTCAGCCTGGTAATCCTCGGGAAAGGTTACCTGGATAGTTTTCGATTCACCTGCCTTCATGCCCAGCAATTGGGACTCGAAACCGGGAATCATGGCGTTGGAACCCAGCACCAGCGGTGCTTTCTCTGCCTTGCCACCGTCGAATTCCTCGCCGTCCATGCGACCAGTGAAGTCGATCACGATCTGGTCACCGTCAGCTGATTCTCGCTCGACTGCAACGTACTCCGTGCGTTGTTTGCGCAGATTTTCCAGCATCTCGTCGATGTCGCTCTGTTCGATGGTCACGACCGGACGTTTTACGGTGATGGACTCGTTGTAGACGGGGTCGAATTCCGGGTACACCTCGAAGGTGGCCACGAAGCTGAATCCAGTGTCTTCGCCGTCGTCCGCCGGTGGCCCCGGGACAATATCGGGCTGACCGGCCGGTCGCAGTTTCTCCTGCTGAACCGCATCGAAATACGACCGATTGATCATCGAACCCAGCACCTCGCTGCGCACCTGTGGCTCGTAGCGCTTCTTGACGACCTTGAACGGCACTTTTCCCGGGCGAAAACCGTTCATCCGGGTGGTTTTACTCAGGCTCTGAAGTCGTTCCAGTACAGCGCTGTCAATGTCCTCTGAAGGCAACGCAACAGTCATGCGGCGCTCAAGGCCCTGGGTGGTTTCAACGGATACTTGCATGCTTGCCTCGATTGACTCACGATGCGTGCCGCGGCTACTCTCGGAGCCGATCATGGCCTGTCATCATCAGGTCAGGTAATGTGTCGCGCAGGACACGTAAACTGGTGCGAAAGGGGAGACTCGAACTCCCACGTCAAAGACACTGGTACCTAAAACCAGCGCGTCTACCAATTCCGCCACTTTCGCAGAGTACTGTTATCAGCCGCCCATTATAGCGAAAAAAGCGCGGCGGATGCCGGCACGTTACACCTGCAGGTATAATCAAGAAACTATCCCGGTAACGTGAAAGGTGGGGTGAACGACGGGATTCGAACCCGCGACCACAGGAATCACAATCCTGCGCTCTACCAACTGAGCTACGCTCACCACGAATACTGCCTGCCTCGGTACTGGTACTGCCCGACACGCTGTTACCCGCGCCGCCCTGTCTGACGGTCCCTGCAGGCGGAAATGGTGCGCCCGGCAGGATTCGAACCTGCTACCCTCGGCTTAGAAGGCCGATGCTCTATCCACATGAGCTACGGGCGCTCTGCCGATAACCGGGCCGAAAGACTGATGGATCGACAAGTGGTCGGGGCAGCAGGATTCGAACCTACGACCCTCTGCTCCCAAAGCAGATGCGCTACCAGGCTGCGCCATACCCCGAGACTGCGTCTCATCCAGCCGCGCAATGATAGCGACTGCATAATCAGGAGTCAACCAACGCGCCAGCGGTTCCCACCCGCCATTCAGCAGGTTCCAGACACTCCGCCAGCAGTGCTCAATCGATCTCGTCAAGCCATGTCATCTGGATCGCTTCCAGAATGCCTTCGTTTGATTTTTCCGGATCATCATCAAAACCATCGATACCCAGAACCCAGGAATGAAGATCGGTAAAGCGTACATACTGAGGATCAACATCCGGATGAGCCTCACTCAGCTCGATGGCAATTTCACGAACATCTGTCCATTTCATCAGTGCGGTGCCTCGGAAACCATATTGATGGTGTACTTGGGAATCTCTATGACCAGGTTCTCCTCAGCCACGATGGCCTGGCAACTGAGTCGTGAGTCCGGATCAAGCCCCCATGCCTTGTCCAGGTAGTCTTCCTCAAGTTCGTCCGCTTCCTCCAGACTATCGCCGCCGCTGCGAATGTGTACGTGACAGGTCGTGCAGGCACATGATTTCTCACAGGCGTGTTCTATCGGCACCCCGTTACGCAACATGGCATCGCAGACAGACACTCCGGGATCCACGTCAAATTCGGCCCCCTCGGGACAGATTTCCGGATGAGGTTTTATCGTTAGGGTTGGCATGACGCCTTTGACTCCAGTCTGTTGTTCAATTGAATGAGACCCTGAAAATGGCCGGCAGGTTTTTCACGGATCGGATGTACAGGCTTCGTGCCTGGCCTTGCCCACGGCCTCGTCCATGGCATCGATTCCCTGACCCGACATCATCTTCCGCACACTGGCATTCATGCGTCGCTCCACGAAATCGCCACTGCCTCGTTCCAGAGCATGCACCGCCTGCCTTATCACCTCACGATCCGTGCTGTGCTGCAGGACATCGGACAGCTGCCTGACCAGGTCATCGATCCTGGCACGCTCCTCTGCATCCAGATGCTCATCGCCATCGGCCTGCAACGCCGCCGCCAGAGCCTCCAGAACGCGGGCTGCTTCGACTTTCTGCTCCCGCAGCACACGTTTCTGCATATCCTCACCAGCATGCTTCATCGAATCCCTGAGCATATTCTCGATCTCTCCGTCAGACAGTCCGTAGGACGGCTTGACATTGACGCTCGCCACGACA
Organism: Granulosicoccus sp.; assembly: GCA_013002205.1. Classification (GTDB taxonomy): domain Bacteria; phylum Pseudomonadota; class Gammaproteobacteria; order Granulosicoccales; family Granulosicoccaceae; genus Granulosicoccus. The sequence goes on along the minus strand of JABDKN010000261.1, from coordinate 24,685 downwards.
CCACTGTCGCGCTCCAGTGCACTGACAGTCAGCAGGCCATCCGCATCCACCTGAAACAGCACCTGAATACGGGCCGCACCAGCAACCCTCGCAGGTATGCCGGCCAGTTCGAATCGCGCCAGGGAACGGCAATCTTCCACCAGTTCCCGCTCACCCTGAACTACGTGCAGGGCCATGGCCGTCTGAGCATCCTTGTACGTGGTGAATTCCTGCCCTCGCGCAATGGGAATGGTGGTGTTACGCGGAATGATCTTCTCCACCAGGCCACCCATGATCTCGAGTCCCAACGACAGGGGGGTCACATCCAGCAACAGCAGGTCGCTCCCGGCCTTGTTGCCGGCAAGGATATTCGCCTGGATCGCAGCGCCGATGGCAACGACTTCATCGGGATCGATCGACGTCAGCACGTCACGCTCAAAGAAGGCGGCAACGCTGTCACGAACCAGCGGCACACGAGTCGAACCACCGACCATGACCACCGCAGTGACATCTTCCCTGTCGATACCGGCATCGCGCAGGACCTGGCGACACGGCTTGAGCGTCTGCATCACCAGAGGCCGACTGATATCGTTAAATTCCTCAATACTCAGCTGGCAAAGAACGTGGTGTCCGGCATCGTCTCGCCAATCGACATCAACCGATGCCGATGTTGACAAGGCTTCCTTTAGTGATCTGGCGTAAACCTTGGCTGCTGCTTCCGCGTTTTCGTCGGCCAGACGTTCAATACACGCCTTGTCCATGAGCCATTGAACGATGGCATTGTCGATATCGTCGCCGCCCAGCTCGGTATTTCCTGCAGTTGCCAGGACCTCGAATACACCGCGCTGCAATTTGAGCAAGGAAATATCGAAGGTTCCGCCACCCAGATCGTAGATGGCGACAATACCCTCTTCCTCATTATCGAGCCCGTAGGCAACGGCAGCAGCTGTCGGTTCGTTCATCAGTCGTAGCACTTGAAGTCCGGCCAGCGAGGCCGCGTCCTTGGTTGCCTGTCGCTGGGCATCGTCGAAATAGGCGGGCACGGTCACTACCGCACCGACCAGCTCTCCACCCAGCGCAGCTTCCGCTGTGTGCTTCAGTCGTCCAAGGATCGCCGCTGATACCTCTATCGCAGTCCGGGGCCCGTCCGCAGTCAGGAAAGCCGGCACGGATCCGCTGTCCAGGTCGAACCGGTAGTGCCGGCACAGCCAGGAATCCACCAGGTCGGTGGCGCCTTTGCCCATCAACCGTTTGGCCGAGCGAATGGTACTGCGTGAGTCACCTGATCCCGTGGCTGCTGCGTGCCCGACGACAGGGCTGCAACCTGGCGTATACCGCACCACGGAAGGCACCGAGCGATGCCCGTTTTCGTCAGCCAGCACATCGGCCATACCGCTTCTGACGGCGGCTACCAGGGAATTGGTCGTCCCCAGGTCGATACCCACGGCCAGTCGCCGCTGGTGCGGTGCCTCGGATTGCCCGGGTTCGGCTATCTGTAACAGGGCCACGTCAGTACTCCGTTGTCATCGTTGCTGTTCATATCAGGTTTCCAGTCTCAGGTATCCAGTCTCTCATCCAGCCTCCTGACCTCTCGAGACAGCTTGTCCAGAAACTGCCACTGGCGCACCACGGTACGGGCCTCGTTCCAGTTTGATTCATCAGCAGCACGCGTGAATGCCTCACGCTGTGCAACCACGCCGGATTTGAGTTGTTGACGGAGGCGTTCGAGAGCGGCAACCGGATCAGCAGAATTCTCCGCCGCCTCGAGAGCCTCGCGATACTCCATCTGTTCCATCAGGAATGCAGGTGCCATCTGGGTATCGGTTTCCTCGTCCACCGACACGCCCTGCAATGTCAGCAGGTAGATGGCCCTTGGCAGCTCCCTCGACAAGGTCTGATAAGCCTCATTGACGACACTGGCAGCCTGCATCGACCAGCGCCGTTCGGCAGAGGATGCAGCGGCAAAACGGTCCGGGTGCAGCTGCTTCTGCAATTCCTGAAACCGGCTGACCAACCGTTTCTCATCCACGGGAAATTCCTGCGGAAGAGCAAACAACTGGAAAAAATTCTGTGACAGGTCAACCTGCATGACACGACGATCTCGCACTTTTCTCAACGACACCACCCGGGAGTCCTGCGACCCGGGAAGCCTGGAATGGCCGCGGTGACGACCGACATTTGAATCTGACAGAAGCGGTTTTGTCTGCGACGTGAATCGATTCGACGCTGTCAGTACGTGATGATGCGATTCACCCACCCGAACCAGTCAGCACTGCCAGATTGCACGGTGCCAACAGCGACCATTGAAAAAACCGGTGGACACGGGCGGGCTTGCGACAGACTCAGATGGTGAACGACTCGCCGCAACCGCATTCGTCCTTCACGTTGGGATTATTGAACTTGAAACCCTCGTTCAATCCTTCTCGTGTAAAGTCCAGTTCGGTGCCATCCAGGTACACCAGACTTTTCCTGTCGATGATCACCGTAATGTCGTTATCCTGGAACACCTCGTCATTGGCAGCAACCTCATCGGCGAATTCCAGAACGTAAGCCAGACCCGAGCAGCCGGTGGTACGCACGGCGAGCCGAAGCCCAATGCCTTTGCCGCGTTTTTCAAGAAAACTCTTTATGTGCCTGGCAGCACTATCGGTAAATGTCACGCCCATGTCAGACAGGATCTCCAAACCTTCAACCATCCGCAACCGGCAAGCAAACTGCCGGTCGCGGACCCGTAATCAAACACACTGCCACGACCAGAATTCTGCTCGACAGGTCAGCTGGCCAGTGCCTTTGCATCTTCCTTCTTGCTGCGCTTGGCCTTGATATCGGCAATGGCCGCAGCAATGGCATCTTCAGCAAGAACCGAACAGTGAATTTTCACCGGGGGAAGCGCCAGCTCATCAGCGATATGCTTGTTGCGAATCTCGCCTACCTCTTCCAGTGTCTTACCCTTGACCATTTCAGTCACGAGCGACGAGGACGCAATGGCTGATCCACACCCATAGGTCTTGAACTTCGCATCTTCAATGATGCCGTCCTCACTAACCTGGATCTGCAGGCGCATCACGTCACCACAGGCGGGCGCGCCCACCATTCCTGTTCCCACGTTTGGATCGTCTTTGTCCAGTACACCTACGTTACGTGGATTTTCATAATGATCGAGTACTTTATCGCTGTAAGCCATTTCTTTCTCCAATGCGAGTAACTCGTCGAGTCACTCTCTCTCTTGATTGCCGGTCGTGTCGGTTGAAATTCCTGAGTCGTGTCTATCCAGTTAATCGTCAGCTGCCTTTCGCGTGCTAGTGCGCAGCCCACACTACCGAATCCAGGTCGATCCCCTCCTTGTGCATGTCCCACAGCGGGGACAGTTCACGTAACTTCTCCACCGCCTGACGAGTCTTTTCAATGGTGAAATCCACCTCCTCTTCGGTCGTGAAGCGACCTATGGTGAAGCGGATCGAACTGTGGGCCAGCTCATCGTTACGTCCAATAGCACGCAATACATAGGACGGCTCCAGACTGGCACTGGTACACGCTGAGCCACTGGACACAGCTATGTCTTTCATCGACATGATCAGGCTTTCACCCTCGACGAAATTGAAACTGACATTCAGGTTGCCTGGAATGCGCTGCTCCAGATCACCGTTGAGGTAAATCTCTTCCATGTCGGCAATGCCGTTCCACAGTCGATCACGCAGCATTTTCATGCGTTTGTTTTCACTGTCCATCTCTTCCTGGGCAATCCGGAAGGCCTCTCCCATACCGACGATCTGGTGGGTCGGCAATGTGCCTGAGCGCATACCGCGTTCATGACCGCCACCGTGCATCTGCGCCTCGATCCGAACCCTGGGCTTGCGTCGCACGAACAGCGCGCCGACACCCTTGGGACCATAAACCTTGTGGGCGCACAGTGACATCAGATCCACTTTCATCGCATTGACATCGATAGCAACCTTGCCAGGGCTCTGCGCCGCATCTACATGGAATACGATGCCGCGTTCACGGCAGACTTCACCGATGGCCGCGATGTCCTGGATGACGCCAATCTCGTTATTCACGTGCATGATGGATACCACGGTGGTGTCATCACGCAATGCGGCCTTGAATGCCTCCATATCCAGCAATCCGTTACTCAGCGGATCCAGGTACGTGACCTCGAAACCTTCACGCTCGAGTTGACGGCAGGTGTCCAGTACAGCCTTGTGCTCGGTTTTCAGCGTGACGATATGTTTGCCCTTCTTTACATTGAAATGCGCAGCGCCCTTGATAGCCAGATTATCGGATTCAGTCGCTCCGGATGTCCACACGATCTCCTTGCTGTTGGCCCCGATCAGGTTGGCTACCTGATCACGCGCCTGTTCAACCAGTTCATCGGCATGCCAGCCAAACGGATGTGATCGGGAGGCCGGATTTCCAAAGTGACCTTGCCGCGTGAGGCACTCCGCCATCCTGGCAGCAACCCGCTCATCCACGGGCGTGGTGGCTGAATAATCCATGTAGATTGGTACGTTGATTGAACTCACTGTATCTGCCTCAAAATTTACGTTGCCTGGCGGAATGGGCCACCATGTGTTGTCAAAGACTGTCAAACTTCAATCGTGAATCAGCCACCTGTCCGGCATGCTGATCGACTCTTACCACCGGTCCCTCATGCTGAGCCGTACGTTCTCTGCAGCATGACCTTGTCCTGCCGCAGCGAGACGTTCTGGACCCGCTGTCGGTCGATCATGTCCTGCAGTGACACACTGCTCAGGAAATCCTCGATCTGCGCGCTGAGCCCTTCCCACAGATCATGTGTCAGACAGCGCCCATGACTGTGGCAGTTTTCCCTGCCGGCGCACTGCGTTGCGTCTACCGATTCATTCACGGCACCGATTATCTGCGATACCGCCACCTCACTCAGATCACGCGCAATCGAATAACCACCGCCGGGACCCCGCGTACTGACGACCAGCCCGTTCCGCCGCAACTTGGAAAACAGTTGTTCCAGATAGGACAGCGATATCTCCTGTCGCACGGAAATATCGGCCAGCGGTACGGGCCCCGAGGTGCCATGCAATGCCAGATCGAGCATCGCTGTCACCGCATATCTTCCCTTGGTGGTCAGTTTCATGGCATCAACATCGGCTGCTACTCCTCGTCACAACACTCTCATAACCTAGTAAATTAGTCAAGTATTATGATCGATCCGGAAAATAACAAGCCTTCAGCGCCACAGCCGCTCGATCACCCTGCTTTCTTGTTGAGCCGATCAAGTTCTGCGCGCAACTGAGCTACCTGAATCTGCAATTGCTCAACGGCCATTTCGACCGGGTCGTCGGTTTCGCCCGCCACACCGTAAGCATCGAATGTCTGCTTCCTTTCAGCGGATCCCGAGCCCTGGACCAGTTCCAGACACCGGGCGTTCCGATCCCGGCAGCGAACGATGCGTCCCGGTACACCGACCACTGTCGCACCGGCAGGGACTGCCTCGAGCACAACGGCATTGGAACCAATGCGCGCATCATCGGACACCGTAAATGGCCCCAGTATCTTGGCGCCGGCACCCACCACGACATTATTACCCAGTGTCGGATGCCGTTTTCCGGGGCTCAGCGTGCGGCCGCCCAGTGTCACGCCCTGGTAAAGCGTGACATCGTCGCCTATTTCAGCGGTCTCACCAATGACGACGCCGGTGCCGTGATCGACGAAGAAACGACGTCCGATACGCGCACCCGGATGAATTTCGATACCGGTGAGCCACCGGGCTATGTTGCCACCGAAGCGTGCAGGCCACCGAAATCCGCGTCCCCACAGCCAGTGGTTGATGCGGTGGAACAGGATCGCGTGTACACCCGAATAGCAGGTAAGTACATCAAAGACATTACGCGCGGCTGGATCCCGGTCGAAGACGCAGGTTACGTCCTCTTTAATTAGCTGCCACATGATGGTCGAACCCGTAAATCCTACTGAATTGGTCGGATATTGTACGCTGAAAAATCCTCTGTCGATACCAGCCGATGACAGGGTTGCATGACTGCCACGCACAATCGACTGGCAGCGCGGCTGCCTGCCCCACCCTGTCAGCGCTTTCTGGGGTTTTCAACAGACGACAGAATGCCTCTGAAAATGGCCAGCTCGCTACCCAGCGGACGATGGGATTCGAAATAGCGACGCAGTCGCCTGCGCAGCAGCCGGGGATTGTCCGGGTCCAGGAATCCTGTATTTATCATGACTCTATCCAGGTGCTCGAAGAAATGCTCCATGGCTTCACTGGTAGCCGGCAATTCATCGGGATCGGCGGACGGCACCGGCGGGCTGTCCTTTGCGGTCGACCCTTTCCATTTACCGGGCTGAGGCAGAGGCGCTCCCAGCGGAATCGACTGCAGCGATTGCGACAGTTCGTAGGCAACCACCTGAACTGCGCTTCCCAGGTTAAGCGACGAAAAATCCGGATTGCAGGGGATTCGCAGCAGTCGCGTACACAGGTCCAGTGATTCATTGCTCAATCCGGATCGTTCCTGACCAAAGACCATTGCCACGGTCTGGTCTGGCGAACCGACTCCCGACAACTCACGCAATTCCTCAGCAATGCTCCGGCAGGAGCGCAATGGCACTGACAGCTGTCTTGCCCTGGCACTGGTGCCAACCACGATGTGACAATCGGCCACGGCTTCCTGCAACGTATCGCAGCGTTGTGCCTCCTGCAGCACATCGTTGGCGCCCGAGGATCGGGCCAGGGCCTCCGCTGACAGATGCGCACAGGTATCCACCAGTCGCAGCCGGCTGAAACCCATGGTCTTCATGGCTCGTGCCGCTGCTCCCAGATTGCCTGTGTGGGTCGTGCCCACCATTACGAATACGATTTCTACACTCATGGAGGAATGATGTCACAAGTGACGCTCCTGCCTGCAGATCCAGGTGTGTTTGGCACTACACTATGCAACCACTCCCACGACAGGCGAATCTGCCATGCACCCGATGCTCAACATCGGCATCCGCGCTGCTCGCGCAGCCGGCAAGGTCATCACTCAGAACGTTGATCGATTCGATCCGATGAGTATCGAGAAAAAGCAGCGCAATGATTATGTCACCGAGATCGATCGCAAGGCAGAGGCGGAAATCGTCGGCACCTTGAGACGCTCCTACCCCGATCACGCCTTCCTATGTGAGGAAAGCGGCTTGATCGGCGAGGAAACGGCTGAATTTCGCTGGATAATCGATCCGCTTGACGGCACCACCAACTTCATACATGGCCTGCCACATTTCAGCGTCTCCATAGCGTTGATGCAGAAGGGGCGACTTTTTCAGGCCGTCATATACGATCCCATGAGGCAGGAACTCTTTACCGCAGGCAAGGGTGACGGCGCGTTTCTGGATAGCAAGCGACTACGCGTGTCCAGTATCCGACTACTGGAGAATGCCCTGCTGGGTTCGGGCTTTCCCTATCGTGATGGCCAGGACCTGGACTTCTATCAGCGCACATCCCGACACTTCACGGAGCGCTCCGGTGGTGTGCGGCGACTGGGCTCAGCGGCACTGGACCTGGCCTACGTGGCGGCAGGACGCCTGGATGGATGCTGGCTGACGGGCCTGAAGAGCTGGGACATGGCCGCAGGGGGATTGATCGTCAGGGAAGCAGGCGGGCTGGTCAATGATTTTACAGGCGGTGATAACTGGCTGGACGACGGTGAAGTCATTGCTGCCTCGCCAAAAGTGCATCACCAGATGCTTGAGATCATGAAACCGTTGTCGGCAGCCCGCCACAGCAGCGTAACACGTCACCAGGACTCCACCTGAATAACCAAGGGCAGGTCAGTCGTGGTCCGACCTGCCTAGCGCTTCCGACCTGCAGAGCGCTGCCAAGCGCCCGCAAACCGCCGCTCAACCGGGTTTCTGACCAGCCGGCGGCCTATACATTGTCGGATTCAGGGCATGGCATCCATGTCGGCGCCTTCCTTTTCCACCGGCATCAGATCTTCCCTGGTCACACCCAGGTGCAGGACGGCCGCGCTGGCGACGAAAATCGACGAGTAGGTACCGACGACTATGCCGATGATCAATGCCAGGGCAAATCCGCTGATGATCTTGCCACCGAACAGCAGCAGGGCAAACAGGACCAGCAAGGTGGTACCGGAGGTGATGACGGTACGGGACAGCGTCTGGTTGATCGAATCGTTCATGACTTCTTCCGGCGTGCCGGTTCTCATCAGCCGGAAGTTTTCACGGATCCGATCGAATACCACGATGGTGTCATTGAGTGAATAGCCGATTACCGCCAGCAAGGCTGCCAGTATCGTCAGGTCGAATTCGATCTGGAACAGTGCGAAGACCCCGACCGTGATGATCACATCGTGAACCAGCGCCAGCACGGAGCCGATGGAGAACTTCTTCTCGAACCGGAACCAAATGTAGAGGATGATCCCGAACAACGCGGTGAGCATGGCAAGGCCACCCTTTTCACGTAGTTCTTCACCTACCTGCGGCCCGACGAATTCCACCCGACGCATGGAGATGGCGGAGTCACTGGATTCGGAGAGCACCCGCAGCACTTCATCACTGACTTTGGCACTGCTGCCTCCGTCGCCTTTCGCCGGCGCCATGCGAATCAGTACCTCGGTACTGGTGCCGAATGCCTGCACCTGGGAATCCGGCAGTTGTGCCTGGACGAGGGCTGCCCGTATGGCATTGAGATCGGCGGGCTGCTCGTAACCCACTTCGATGGTGTAGCCACCGGTAAAATCGACGCCCAGGTTAAGACCACGGATGGCAATGGCCAGAATGGCAACCGCCAGCATCGCAGCCGACACCATGAAAAAGGCCCGGTAACGGCCCATGAAATTGAAATTGGTGTCGCTGATCAGACTACGCATGGAAGGGCCCCGGGTACATCGCAGTGGCGATGAGCTGAGTTATGAAAAGTGCTGCGCGAGCGAACCGGTACGCAAGGTTGACGAGCGGAGCGACACTGATCAGATGGGCAACGCACTGAGTCGTCGTCCCCCATACAGAGCATTGACGATGACGCGCGTACCGAATATGGCTGTGAACATGGATGTCAAAATACCGATACACAGCGTGATCGCAAATCCCTTGATCGGACCGGTACCCAGGCTGAACAGAACGATGGCAGCGATCAGTGTGGTGACGTTTGCATCCGCAATGGTCGAAAAAGCCTTGTCATAGCCTGCGCTGATGGCCGCCTGGACAGCCGTCCCGCTCCTCAACTCCTCACGGATACGTTCGAAGATCAGTACGTTTGCATCCACCGCCATCCCGACGGTCAGGACGATGCCGGCAATGCCCGGCAGTGTCAGCGTTGCCGTCAGCGCGCCCAGCACTGCTACGATCAGCACCACATTGGTAATCAGGGCAAACCCGGCAATGATGCCGAATACCCGATAGTACACCGCCATGAAAACCACCACGATGGCAAGTCCAGCCACCGCGGACAGGAATCCCTGACGAATGTTGTCCCTGCCCAGGCTCGGGCCTACTGTCCGTTCTTCGACAATCTGTACGGGTGCCTTGAGAGCACCGGCACGCAGCAGCAGTGCCAGATCCGATGCTTCCTGCGCGCCCAGGCCTGTCGTCTGGAATCGATGACTCAACACATCGCGTATGGTCGCAGCGTTGATGACTTCCTCGACCTTGGTGACCTTCTTGACCAGTTCACCGTTGATCTCGACGTTGTCGATACGATTTTCGATGTAGACCACCGCCATCAGGTTACCCACGTTGTCCTGGGTGACTTCCTGCATGCGGCGTGCACCTGCATTGTCCAGGTTGACGAACACGGCCGGGGTACCGGTCTGCTGATCGATACCCGACGAGGCGCCTTTGATCTGGTCACCGGTGACGATGATGTCGCGGTCGAGCATGATGGTCGAACCGTCCTCACGGCGCTTGTAGGGGCGCGCATCGGAACGCGTGGATACCAGTCGATATTCCAGTGTCGCAGTCGCACCGAGTATCTCCTTGGCACGGGCGGTGTCCTGCACACCTGGCAGCTGTACGACGATCCGGTCCAGCCCCTGTTGCTGGATGACGGGTTCAGAGACTCCCAGCTCATTGATCCGATTTCGCAACGTCACGATATTCTGCTGCAGGGCGGCGCGCTGTTCCTCTTCTGCCGCCGCCTCGGTCAGGTTGGCGGTAATGTAGGCAAACTCGCCTTCCTCCGAGGTCTCGAAGTCCAGATCACCGCCCTCATCCCTGAACTTGTCCAGCATCCGGTCGCGATCTGCCACGTCCCTGAAGCGTGCACTGAGTACCCCGTCAGTGTGCTGGATCGAGGTGCGCCGAATGCCTGCCTCTCTCACATCGCGCTTCCAGGCCGGAATGAATCGCTCCTCTGCCGTATCGATGGCGGCACCCATGTCCACTTCCATCAGAAAGTGCACGCCACCGCGCAGATCCAGTCCGAGATACATCGGGGCAGCAATACTGCGCAACCAGGCGGGGCTGGCATCCACCAGATTCAGGGCCGTAATGTAGGTATTCGGATCCAGTTTGTCCGCCAGTACGTCACGTGCGCGAATCTGGTCATCCTCGTTATCGAACAACGCCAGGTAGCGTCCATCTTCCTCGCGAACCTCGACATCGGTAAAGCCGGCATCGGACAGGACCTTGCTGAACCGACTGACATCCTCGGTGGTCAGTTCGGCAGAGCGCGCCGATATCTGTACGGCCGGGTCGCTGCCAAACAGATTGGGCAATGCGAACAACACGCCCACGAGTAAAACCACTGCCAGCAGCAAGGTTTTCCAGAGCGGATTGGTATTGGTCATGCAGTGCGTCCAGGTTGACCGTGTCCGGTATGGACAGAGCGGGTAAAACGGATCAGATGCTTTTCAGTGTTCCGGAGGGCAGCAATGCCGCAACCGCATGCTTCTGCACATTGACTTCGACATTATCTGCAACCCGCATGGTCAGGTACGCATCACCCACCTTGGTGACGGTGCCGCCCAATCCACCATTGGTAACGACTTCATCGCCCTTTTTCAAGGCAGCCACCATGGTCTTGTGTTCCTTCATGCGTTTTTGCTGCGGACGAATCATGAGGAAGTAGAAAACCGGCAGCATGAGCAGCAGCGGCAGAATACCCAGCAGGGAACCGCCAGGAGCAGCGGCACCCTGGGCATAAGCATTACTGATGAAGAAATCCATGTGGTTGACTCTTGGAGTGGAGGCGGAAAGTAACGCGCAATTATGCCATAGACCTGAGCCGGCGCCGCGCGTTTGCGACAACCCCTTGCCAGGGTGACACGAGTTCCGGGTAAATCAGGCGCCAGTGGCTCGCAGAGCGGCGAACTCGCGTGTATAGGTTGCCAGTCGACCGGCTTCCACGGCATCGCGGATATCGAGCATCAACTGCTGGTAATAATGCAGATTGTGGATAGTATTCAGCCGCGAGCCGAGTATCTCGCTGCATTTGGACAGGTGATACAGATACGCCCTCGAATAATTCTGGCAGGTGTAGCAGCCGCAGTCGTCGTCGATCGGCTGTGTATCAGTACGAAAGCGTGCATTGCGCAGCCGCAAGTCCCCTCGCCGGGTGTAGATATAGTCATTGCGTGCGTTGCGCGTCGGCAATACGCAATCGAACATGTCGATGCCACGCTGCACGGCATCGAGGATGTCTTCGGGTTTGCCGACACCCATCAGATAGCGAGGGCGATCGGCCGGCAACATCGGTACCGTGGAGTCGAGCACCTCATCGCGCAGTGACTTATCCTCGCCGACTGCCAGTCCCCCGACGGCGTAGCCGGGAAAATCCAGCGCTACCAGCGCATCACAGGACTGCCTGCGGAGATCCTCGTACATACCACCCTGCACGATACCGAACAGTGCGTTGGGATTTTCCAGTTCTGTGAAAGCCTGTTGGCAACGGCTGGCCCAGCGCATGGACAGCTCCATGGACGTCGCTGCTTCTTCATGGGTGGCCGGATACGGTGTGCACTCATCGAACGCCATGACGACATTGGCACCCAGGTCGGTCTGGATGCGCATCGACTCTTCCGGACTGAGAAATACTTCAGAACCATCCACCGGCGAGCGGAAACGGACGCCGGTCTCATCGATCTTGCGCAATTTGGCAAGACTGAATACCTGGAAGCCGCCTGAGTCGGTCAGTATCGGTCCTGACCAGTGCATGAAGTCATGAAGATCACCATGCAGCTTGATGATCTCGGTACCCGGACGCAGCCAGAGATGAAACGTGTTGCCCAGAATGATCTCGGCGCCACACTTGCGGATTTCCTCAGGCGTGACAGATTTGACTGTACCGTAGGTTCCTACCGGCATGAATGCCGGTGTCTCGACGGTGCCACGATCAAAATGAAGTCGCCCTCTCCGTGCCCTGGCGTCCGTGCCCAGCAATTCAAAGCTGAAATTCACGTTCGCACACCTGCCTGTGGCCACACCAGCATGGCGTCACCGTAGCTGAAAAACCGATACCGCTCCCTGACGGCCTGCCGGTAGGCTTCCATCGTCGTCTGCAGGCCGGCAAAACTTGCCACCAGCATCAGCAATGTGGATTCGGGCAGATGGAAGTTGGTCACCAGGCCGTCAACGACGTTGAAACGCGCACCGGGCACCAGAAAGAGGCGGGTTTCACCACTGAACGGTGCCAGTTTGCCAGTGCGTGCTGAAGCCGCCTCGAGGGCACGCACCGAGGTGGTCCCCACGGCAATGATCCGCCCTCCACCGGCACGGGCAGCCGCTATGGCAGCGACCGTCCGTGCATCGACGGTTACCCGTTCGGCGTGCATGACATGATCGGACGGGTTTTCCACCCTGACCGGCTGGAACGTACCCGCTCCGACATGCAGGGTGATGAAACTGTGCGAGATGCCCGCAGCAGTCAGTGCCTCGAGCAGCTGATCGTCGAAATGCAGACCTGCCGTCGGTGCCGCGACGGCACCCGGTGCGTTGGCGAAAACCGTCTGGTAGCGTTCCTCGTCGATCTCGCCAGGCACGCGCTCGATGTAGGGCGGCAAGGGAATCTCGCCGTGGCGATCAATGAACGCGGTCAGTGTCTCGTTACTTCCCCGGGCCGCCTGCAGTTCGAACAGATCATGCTGCCGGCCGGTCACCCGTGCTTCGAAGCGAATTATCGCAGCATCATCCGAGGGCCCTCGCCGACCGGTATCCGGAATACGTCCGTCCAGCATGATGACCGATCCTGCTTTGGGAGACTTGCTGGCGCGAATCCTGGCCAGCACCTTGCCCTCCGGGGTGACGCGTTCCAGCATCATTTCGATCTTTCCGCCCGATGCCTTGGTGCCCCACAACCGGGCTGGGACGACCCGGGTGTCATTGAACACAAGATGATCACCCGCTTGCAGCAGCGCTGGCAGATCCCGCACGCGGCAATGGCGAATCATTTCGTTCGCGTGCGCAGCGTCCGTAGGCAACCGGTGTCCGCCGGCCTTCCCATCGACCACCATCAGGCGGCTGTCACTGCGTCCGGCCAGAGGCGCCTGGGCAATCAATTGGGCAGGCAGATCGTAGTGGAAGTCACTGAGCCTGAATGTCGGGCCGCCAGCGTGGTCGGTGCCGGTGTCCTGCACCGGCGAATGCAACTGGGGATGGGCAGCCATTTCCACGATGTGGGCAGTCGTCAGCAGGCAGGTGGGAAGAACAGGGGCTACAGGCGCTTGGTGCCGGAGGCGAGACTTGAACTCGCACTCTGTTTCCAGAACCGGATTTTGAATCCGGCGTGTCTACCAATTCCACCACTCCGGCAGCGCAGCCGCAGTGTAGGCAAGTTGCGCGGCCACGACAAGTTCCGGTGTAATAAAATTTACGCGTTTTTGCCCATATGACTGGCAGGCATGGACGCAGGATTGGCGGCGTCGAACCCTGCGGGTCGGACCTCGCAGAGCGCCGCGAGCGGATCGGGGTTCAGCGCTCCTGGCGCAGCTTTGCCGGCCTGATGATACCGTCCAGTGCATCCATGACCGGTATCAGGTGGGGCTTGTTCTCCTTTATCTCTGACAGCGACAGCCCTTCCATTTCGTGTGGGAAAATCAGCCAGTCATCGGTCCTGTGCGCGCAGTAATCAGGCTCGAAGTCCGTGCGGTTCTTGCCGGGCTTGAAGTAGGCGGTCGCGACACGGACATCATGCGGCAGGTTTCTGCGCGAGCGAACGGTCATCTTGTCGATGATCGCCTTGACGCTGAGACCGGTATCGAAGACATCATCGACGATCAACATGGAATCCTCGGCATTCATCTTCTGCGTAAGGTAGTTCAGGCCGTGCACGCGCACCTTGCTCTCACGCTTGTTGATACCGGCATAACTGGAGGTGCGGATGGAGATATGGTCTGTCTCCACGCCATAGAAATCCAGCAGCTCCTGAACCATGATGCCCACCGGCGTACCTCCGCGCCAGACACCCACGATGAAATTGGGCCGGAAACCACTGGCCAGTATCTGTCGCCCCAGCTCCAGAGAGTCCTCCAGCAATTGCTGCGCAGAAATATAAACCTTGTTGTCGGTGCTCATGCGTCGCCAGCGGTGGCATTGCCGGACAGGGTTGCGGCGACCTGGGAGGCGGCAATCTGCACCTCGGCGTGCAGTGCATGCAGCACATCCACCGGTGACTGAGCCTGGGTGATGGGTCGGCCGATGACCAGGTAATCACTGCCTGCGACAATGGCATCGTAAGGCGTCAAGGTGCGCCGTTGGTCGTCAGGCTGCTCCCCGTGGCTTGTAATGGCGCCAACCGCGCCCTGCGATCCCTGGTCCGGCCGCACTCCCGGCGTCACTGTCAGAAAATTGTTGCGGGCAATCGAGCGGATGAGACCGACTTCGTGCGGCGAGCAGACCACGCCATCCAGACCTGCCTGGCGTGCCAGACCCGCCAGGCGAGAGACCTGGTCCGCGGGTTCGACATCCACACCGACAGACGCCAGTTGCTCCCGATCCAGGCTGGTCAGCACAGTCACGGCTATCAATCGGGTACCACCCCCCTGTTCAGCGCGTCGGTCAAACTGCCTGACGGCATTGCGGGCGGCTGCCAGCATGGCGGGTCCGCCACTGGCGTGGACGTTGACCATCCAGGCCCCCAGGGCTGCGGCCGCCTCCACGGCACTTGCCACCGTATTGGGTATGTCGTGGTATTTCAAATCCAGAAACACGTCGAACCCGGCTCTCTGGCACTCCTCGACCAGCGCAGGCCCAGCCAGAGTAAAGAGCTGGTTGCCGATCTTGAGTCGCGTCAGGGCAGGATCAAGTCGCGCCACCAGTGCACGCGCCGCTGCGGGATCGGAAAAATCCAGTGCTGTAATGATTCTGTTCATTCGCCTTCCACGCCGATGATGGTTGATACGCTGTCCCAATGCCCGCATCCAGGGCACCGCCAATGCATCACGTTACCCTGAAAACCACAGGATCTACAGCGATAAGCCGGCTTGTCTTCCACAACCTGATCAAGCAGGTCGCATATTACCTGCACCTTGTCGCGCTCGCCGGGCCTGCTCAGGACGACCTGGTCATGTGCCCAGTCACGCAGGCCTTTCAGGGATGGTCGCTTGAGAATCTGTTCCTTGAAAAACCTGTCGGCGGCTTCAGAACCATGCAAATCCGCGATGACTGCGCGGGTGCTTCTGATGACGGAATACGCATTGCGTTGCCCGTGAATGCGTTTGATGAAAGCCAGCAGACGCTGCGGATCGCCCGCGCTCTGCAACGCCGCGAACCAGGCATCGATTATTTCCGGCATGAGCTCTGGTCTGAGGGACTCGACTTGTTCGTAGAGTAACAACGACTGGTCATGATCACCTTCACCCAGCGCCGCCGAGGCCTGCATCATCAGCGCCCGTGCGCTGTCAGGGTCGTGCTCCCGCGCCTTTTCCAGAAAAGCCCTGGCATCTCCAACCCGCGACTCCTTCCCAGCCAGAACCGCGCGTTCGCAATAGTAATGAGCAATGCGCGACCTGAGGTTTTCGCCGGTCGATCTTGAAAACTCGATGGCCACTACGATGGCCTGTTCCCAGTCGTGTTCCCGTTCATGTAACTGCAGCAGACTGGCGTAGGCGTCCTCACGCCGGAATGGCGAACGCAGCAGCTCACGAAATACCTGTTCTGAGCGATCAAGCAGTCCAGCCGAGTCATAATCCCGTGCCAGTTCGAAACGCGCCGTAGCACGTACCTCCTCCGGAAGTTCCTGCTTGTCGATGACGCTCTGATGTAACAGAACGGCTCGATCCATATCACCTCGACGCCGATACAGATTGCCCAGGGCAATATGAGTGTCCGCCGTATCACGGCTGGTACCGGAAGGCTCGTCAAACAGTTCCGGCGCCTTGTCCTGCTGCTCCGAGAGCAGCACGTTCAGGCCCTGATGGAAATTGCTGGTGTAGTCCCAGAACGCAGCCGGTCCCCTGGAGTCGCTACGCTTGGCGGCGAACCAGCCAGCCACAGCAGCGACCGGTAGCAGCAACCAGAAAAGCTCGGGTATGGCCACTATGGAGGTGCGGACCTGAAGCTAGTCCTCGTCCTCATAATCCAATTCGGATTCGGGCGTTTCGTTGACACCCCCGGTGCCGTTGTTGACTCTTTCTCTCAACTCCTTGCCAGGTTTGAAATGGGGCACGTGCTTGCCGCGCAGCGCCACCGCCACCCCGGATTTGGGATTTCGACCCATTCTGGCTTCACGAAAATGCAGGCTGAAACTGCCGAAGCCACGGATCTCGATGCGTTCTCCGCTGGCCAGTTTCTGGCTCATTTTCTCCAACAGGCTCTTGACGGCGAGTTCGACGTCCTTGGGCGCCAGATGACTTTGGTTACGCGCCAGGGATTCGATCAGATCCGATTTCGTCAGACTGTTATCCGCACGCGAACGTTCGCTCATCTCTCACCTGTCATTGCGTCCGTTTCCGGTGTATCGATTTTCCACAAACCGATGCCCTTAACACTGTATTACATGAGATTGCCTTGCGCGGACAGCCCCGTCAAGGGCTGTCCGCTCGAGCACGTCAATCTGGCCGGATCGGCCGGATTGCTTACTTGTCCAGCTTACCCAACTGCTCTTTCATCAAGTCACCAAGGGTGGTGCCTGCCGGCTCTGCAGCCGACTCACTGTAATCGCTCATCGCCTCTGCTTCATCAGCATAGTCTTTCGCCTTGATGGACAGGCTCAGCATGCGTGACTTGCGATCGGTGCCGATGAATTTCGCTTCAACCTCATCGCCTTCCTTGAAGTGTTGACGCACATCTTCGACACGCTCACGTGAGATCTCACTGGCGCGCAACACACCTTCGATTCCATCGCCAAGATCGATGACGGCGTGCTTGGCGTCCACCTCCTTGACCGTACCCTTGACGATACTGCCTTTCGGACTATCGGCCACGAACTGACCAAATGGATCACGATCGATCTGCTTCACACCCAGCGAGATGCGCTCGCGTTCCGGGTCGACAGCCAGCACGACCGCTTCGATTTCATCACCCTTCTTGTAGTTGTGAACCGCTTCTTCACCGGTCTCGTTCCAGGACAGATCAGACAGGTGAATCAGACCATCGATACCACCTTCCAGACCAATGAAGATACCGAAATCAGTAATCGACTTGATGGTGCCGGAGACCTTGTCGCCCTTGTTGAATGACTCGGAGAAATCTTCCCACGGGTTCGGCTTGCATTGTTTGATACCCAGGGAAATACGACGACGTTCCTGATCGATGTCCAGGATCATGACTTCGACTTCATCGCCCAGCGCCACCACCTTGTTCGGGTTGACATTGCGGTTCGTCCAATCCATCTCGGAGACGTGAACCAGGCCTTCGACACCTTCTTCGATCTCGACGAAACAGCCGTAGTCTGCGATGTTGGTGACCTTGCCGAACAGGCGTGAGCCTTCAGGGTAACGACGGGTCAGATCTACCCATGGATCTTCGCCCAGCTGCTTGAGACCCAGTGACACGCGATTACGTTCACGATCGAACTTGAGTACCTTGACCTGCATTTCCTGGCCAACTTCAACCACTTCGGAAGGATGCTTGACGCGCTTCCATGCCATGTCGGTGATATGCAGCAGCCCATCGATACCACCCAGGTCGAGAAACGCACCGTAGTCGGTGAGATTTTTGACGATACCCATGATTTCCTGTCCTTCCTGCAGATTCTCAAGCAACTGCTCGCGCTCTGCACTGTATTCGGACTCGACGACAGCACGCCTTGAAACGACGACGTTGTTGCGACGCTGGTCCAGTTTGATGACCTTGAATTCGAGTTCCTTGCCTTCGAGGTAGCTGGTGTCCCGTACAGGTCGCACGTCAACCAGTGAACCTGGCAGAAATGCGCGAATGTCGCAGACTTCAACGGTAAAGCCGCCTTTGACTTTGCCCGTGATGTTGCCCTTGATGATTTCATCGTTTTCCTGCGCCCTTTCGAGGACCGTCCAGGAGCGTGCACGACGCGCTTTTTCGCGTGAGAGCTTGGTTTCCCCGAAACCGTCTTCAACGGAATCGAGAGCCACTTCAACGCTGTCGCCGATCTTTACATCGGTTTCACCGTTTTCATCTTCGAACTCTTCAATAGGCACTGCGCCTTCTGACTTGAGACCGGCATTGACGATGACGTAGTCGCCAGTGATGTCGACAACGGTTCCAGTGAGAATGGAACCAACTTTCATCTGGGAATTGGAGATACTCTCTTCGAAGAGCTCCGCAAAAGATTCTGACATTAAGTAGTAAACCTGTTTAGTGAATGACGCAATGTCGTCGTGACAAGGCGATGTGTTAGTGGTAAAAACCATGCCGTCGTGGCAAGGCAGCAAACGTTATGCAGGTTGATTCAGGCGTGATACACATACCTGGATCGTACTGAAGGGTTAAACCTACCTACACCCCTGATGCAAGGGATACTCCAGAGGGAGTTATCCGGCAGTGACTTCACGCGGCAAGGCAGACAGTATCTGCTCAACCACCGCACCGATGGATAACTCACTGGAATCAATGATGAGCGCATCGTGGGCGGCAACCAACGGCGAGTGCTCACGCGAACTGTCACGTTCGTCGCGCGCACCAATTTCCTGCAGCAAGTCGCTTATTATAACTTCTATTCCCTTGTCTTTCAACTGCTTAGCGCGTCTCTTTGCACGCACCTCCCGAGAGGCGGAAAGGAACACCTTCAGCTGTGCGTCCGGGAATACGATCGTGCCCATGTCCCGTCCATCCGCTACGAGACCGGGTGCCTGGCGAAAGCTGCGTTGTTCATCCAGTACGGACTCCCTCACCCGGCGCATCAGGGCAACCTTGGAGGCCGCATTACCGGTGGTTTCAAGGCGCAGATCCGGCGTCACATTTTTGTCACCCAGCCACACCTGGACACCATCCGGGTGCGGCTCGAACCGGGCATGCATACTGGCCAGCGCGTTCATCACAGAGCGTTCGTCGTCCAGATCGGCGTTGCAGTGCAGGGCATGCAGGGCCGCTGCGCGGTAGACGGCACCGCTGTCCAGAAGATGGTAGCCGAGTTCGCTGGCCAGTTGCCTTGCCACAGTTCCCTTGCCAGCGCCTGATGGACCGTCGATGGTGATGACCGGGATGCTGCTCATACTCGGGACGAGGTCGAGCCGGCTGGGGATTCGACGATATGCAGGCCGGTGCTGCCGGCAAGCCGGGCAAAACCGGGGAACGATGTGTTCACGTTGTCGCAGTCGAGTACGCTGATGGGACCGTCGGCAATCAGGGAGGCCATGGCGAAGGCCATCGCGGTTCGATGATCCCCGCAACTGTCTGCTGTGCCACCCGCCAGGCGGCACCCATTGATGACGGCACCGTCTGGCCTGTCCGACAGATCAGCACCGAGCGCACGAAGTCCGTCGGTCATAACCTGGATACGGTCTGTTTCCTTGACGCGCAATTCCTCTGCTCCGGTCACTACCGTCTGCCCGGTCGCACCGACCGCAGCCACGAACAAGGCGGGAAATTCATCGATCGCGAGGGACACCAGGTGTTCGGGAACGTGTATTCCCTGCAGGCGTCTGCCCGTTACCTTCAGATCGGCTACCGGTTCACCGCCTGACGTGCGTTCGTTGAGCACCTGGATGTCGGCCCCCATCAGTTTGAGGATGTCGATAACGCCGGTACGACTCGGATTCATGCCAACCCCGTTGATGTTCAGGCTGGAGCCCGGGGTCATGCTGGCACCGACCAGGAAGAACGCGGACGAGGATATATCTCCCGGCACCGTCAGTGTGGTGGCGACCAGTCGCTGCCCGCCTTTGAGCGACACGGTGAGTCCGGCAACCTCTACTTCTACGCCGAAACCACGCAACATGCGTTCTGTATGGTCCCGCGTGATTGCCGGTTCATGGACTACCGTGGTGCCGCTGGCGTGCAGTCCGGCGAGCAGAATCGCCGATTTTACCTGGGCGCTGGCCATCGGACAGGTGTATTCGATTCCGGCCAGGGTCGCAGCGGGGCGAATTACCAGTGGCGGAGTGCCTCCTTTACCGGTGACGATGGAAGCACCCATCTGGCTCAATGGATCGACGATACGTCGCATCGGCCGTGCAGACAATGACGCATCGCCCGTCAATGTCGCCGGGATGTTGAGCCCTGCCAGCAGCCCCGCCAGCAATCGCATGCCCGTACCGGAATTTCCCAGATAGATGTCCTTGCCCGGTGGCTTGAGGGAGCGCGCACCTTCACCGAACAGGGTGACCTCACCCGGCCCGCCGCGCTCGATACGCACCCCCATGGCCTGACATGCTGCCAGCGTGTGCAGGCTGTCTTCACCCTCCAGGAATCCTGCGACTTCTGTCACACCTTCTGCAATGGCGCCGAACATGATGGACCTGTGGGACATCGACTTGTCGCCTGGCACCTTGATACTACCGGTGAGCTCGGTGGCAGGCTCCAGCCGGTAGGTCGTACTGGTGGATTCAGGTGCGGCGGATTGGGTCACGAGCAGTCCTTGAGTGGCTCGTGAAATGGTACCACTCCATTGGCCCGTTCCGGTCAATGAGTCTTATCGGGACGTAGCAGACATCGTACTGGCATCGTCAGCGTTCCACTGTGCACAACAGCCGATCCACTATCCACCATCCACCATCCACCATCCACGATCCACCATCCACGCAAGTGAGGGAGGTATATGCACTTGCCCGTCCCCGCGACTTCTCACTGCGTGTTCAGAGCATCCACAGGCTTCATCCGCGCAGCTCGACGTGCTGGCAGGTAACCGGACAATATTCCCACCAGTACGGACACCAGTAACGCCCCGACGATACTGATCACCGAGGGCATGACAGGAAAACCGGTTAACATTGCCAGGGCGACACTGGCCAGGCCCCCGATCAGCAAGCCAAGCAGACCTCCGGTGATGCTGATCAATCCAGCCTCCAGCAGAAACTGCAGCAGGATGTCGCGTTCGGTGGCACCAATGGCTTTACGCACGCCGATCTCACGGGTCCGCTCCAGGACCGATGTACCCATCATGTTCATGATGCCCATACCACCCACAAGCAGGGAAATCGAGGCTGCGACGATACCGATGATGGCGACACCACCGAGTATGCGATTGGTGGTGACTATATAACTGGCCATGGTTTCAGAACTGTATTCATAACCATCCGGATGCCGTTGCTTGAGCAATCGCTTGACCTGCTCCGCCACCCTCGCCGCCTCATCGAAGCGTTGAACCTCCAGCTGCAGGTTGCCGATATCTTTCGTTCCAGTCATGGCCTGTAACGTGGTGTAAGGCATGATTACCCGATCGTTGGCATTCTGCCCGCCCACAGATCCGATACTGGATAGAAAATCACGACTCTTGCCGGCCAGCAGACCAATGACGGTGAAACGTCGTCCGGCGATGCGTACTGTCTGCCCCACTGCATCTGTCGTCCCGTCGAGCACCCGATCCACGATAGCAGGCGCAAGCAACACCACCGGCCTGCGTTCGCGGATGTCGATGGAATTGAACATACGTCCCGCGCTCAGCACATCATTGACGATGCCACTATAGTGTTGCCCGACTCCCAGCAACTGGGCATTGCCACTGCGTCTTGCCTGGCTGACCTGCCAGCGTTCAGTTGGATAGACCACCGGCGTCATACGATGAATGCCCAGTGAATCCTGTTGTGCCTGCAGGCTGATGAAATCCTCACTGACGATGCCCGTGCCCTGGCGCTGACTGCGCCCATTGTCATCCGTGTTGCGATCACGATACACCCACACCGAATTGAGGCCGAACGTCTCCAGTTCGGAATAGATGACATGATTCCCGCCTTTGCTGATCGTACTGACGGCCATGACAGCCGCGATGCCGATGGTGATACCAAGCACACTCAGGGCTGTGCGCAACTTGTGATCAGCCAGCGCATCCAGCGCCTGGCCCAGGCTGTCGAGAAATCGGTTCATGAGTCTCCTCTGATATAGCCATCCTTCAAACGTACGATTCGATCGGCAAAATCCGCGATTTCCTGCTCATGGGTCACCATGACGATCGTCTTGCCCTGCTCATGTAATGCTGCGAACAGCTGCATGATCTCCAATCCGGTTTCGCTGTCGAGGCTGCCCGTAGGTTCGTCGGCGATGATGACGTCCGGCGCATTGACCAGTGCCCGGGCGATGGCAACCCGTTGCTGCTGTCCACCGGAAAGCTCGACCGGCCGGTGTGCAATCCGGTCGGCAAGCCCGACCTGTGCAAGCTTCGCCAGCGCTATGGTGCGCCTGTCGCTCCGGGGTACACCGGCATACACCAGTGGCAATTCGACATTACGCAATGCACTGAATTGCGCAATGAGGTTGAAGTTCTGGAAGACGAATCCGACGCGTTGTCGACGCAGGCGCGCCAGGCCATCGCTACCAAGCTTGCCAACCGATTCACCGGCGAACAGGTATTCGCCAGTGTCGATTACATCCAGGCAGGCAATCAGGTTGAGCAAGGTACTCTTCCCGGAACCGGAGGGTCCCATGATGGCAACGAATTCACCCGCCTCGATGATCAGGTCGATGTCATGCAGTACGTCGACTTGCAGGTTGCCAGCCTGGTAGGACTTCGAAACGTCGGCAAGTCGGATCACAGGATCAGCCACTGTCAACGTAAGCGGACGTCCTGCCCATCCAGCAGGGTTTGCCCATTGGGCACGATGACGCGGTCGCCTTCGGCCAAACCGTCGACCAGCTCCGCATCATCGAGGCTTGTCAGTCCAATGGTGACCGGTCGTTCACGAGCTCTGCCGCCATCCAGCACGAATGCTCGAAACTCACCTGGCGAAACCTCCTGCAAGGCTTGCAAGGGAACGATCAATATGTCGTCCACGCGCTGCAACGAGACATCCACATCCACTTCCTGGCCAAGCAGCAAGGAGGGTGCAGCCTTGCCCGGGAACATTCGTACCGCCACCGTCTTGCCCTGACCACTTACATCAGTCACGGTGGGCGCGATCCAGCTTATCTCGCTGCTCCACCGGGTGCCGGCATCCACTTCGGATGAGAGGACCACCGGCTGCCCGATACTGACACGTGACCAGTCACTGGCGCTGACATTGGCTTCGATGACGGTACCTTCCGTTGCCACCACCTTGAACAGAGGTGTTCCTGCTTCCAGCCACTGGCCAGTCTCTGCACTTTGCTCGATGACCGTGCCTGCGAACGGCGATTTTATCTGTGCATTGTCCAGACGCAACTGGTTGAGGGCCAGGGTAGCCGCCGCTGCCTTGAGGGACGCTTCAGCTTCGAGTTTTGCGTCGCGACTCTCATCCAGGGCCTGCTGTGAGGCATTGCCTTCACGTGATAAACGTTCAATACGTTCAAGCGTGCGGGTCGCAGCTTCCAGCAATTGCTCATGCAGAATCAGTTCTGCACCGGCCTTGTCCAGCAACGCCTGGGCCTGACGGGAATCCAGTTCTGCCAGTACGGTGCCGGCCTCGACGACATCTCCTTCACGCGCCCGGATCGCCATGATCTCGCCATCGAGCAGCGCCGTCAGCGTGACGGTGCGATCGTTGATCACGGTACCTGTCAACTGGAGACGTGACTCGATTGAGCCACGAACCACAGCGACGGTATCCACAGCCCATGCCGACTCGCCACGTTGCCAC
This sequence comes from Granulosicoccus sp., assembly GCA_013002205.1. Classification (GTDB taxonomy): domain Bacteria; phylum Pseudomonadota; class Gammaproteobacteria; order Granulosicoccales; family Granulosicoccaceae; genus Granulosicoccus. The sequence continues at coordinate 668 of JABDKN010000261.1, read as the reverse complement.
CAGTAGGACGCTGCCACCACGACCAGGACCATCAGCGCACCCAGTGCACGTTTCCACACCTGGTTAAACTCCTGTTGAGACGAGGTGGCACACACGATACCGCACTTGCTGGCACCTGCCGCTGCGCGCGAACACAGAATCGATCGTTCTGCAGGTCATTGGATTGCCCCGATTCCTGATGCCGGGGAAATCTCCTGGCATTCTGACGCGCCCGGCAATTCTTCACCACTTTACCGGCGATCAGTGCGGCCAATACGGGACTTTGTGACAGGTTTGCGCGCACAACGCTACCACTGGCAATGGCGCAACGTCGGTAACAGGTTTTCCCGCCCGGGCTATCGCATCAGGCTCACCGAGTGCCCGACATGTATGGCTATGGTGGCGTGTCCGGCATGGATCACGCCAAGCGCCTGACAGCCAGGCACCCGGTACGGCTGTTTTGTCGCATCACACCTGGGCAGTCGATGTACCCCGGGATGTGGCTATGGTGTGACCCTGAATGCATGCATGGCATGCTCCAGCGGGCTAGCTCTCGCGCGCGCCCCGCATCTCACAAACAGCCTTTCTTACACCGTGCCAGGTTTCCGCTTCAGCGCTGTTACCCGCGTCTTCGTATTCTTTCGCCTTTCTGGCAGCTTCCGCCTCTGCCTTGCTACCGTGCGACTCAT
>JABDKN010000147.1 GCA_013002205.1 Granulosicoccus sp. | reverse complement strand
TATAGACACTGGTGTATTTCCGAGCCATCTGTTCCTTTGTGTAATACCACTGGAAATCACCGTAATGCAAAACGGGTTCAAGCTCGTCGGGCGCCGGGCAGCTGATAGAGCCTGTTTCACTTTCATCCGCTGAAAGCTCCACAGCCAACAGAAGTGCTGTCGATACCAGTAACAGCGTTCCTGCCAATGGAGTGATGAACCGGAGTAGTTTCAATAGATGTCCCTCCAGATAGTTAATCCATGCAATTGGATCTTATCCAGTGACAGTGACTGAATCGGATATGACGTACCGCTTTTTTGATTTTACGCCGAGATTGACCCGGACAAGCTGACATGGATCAACCCTTCCAGACTGGCCCACACAGTAAAGCCCGTGAACAAACCGGTCAATGATGGCGTCAGCCGCTGTGCGCAATTGCCGTGCATCCGGATCTTTCGTTAACCAGCTACAGCGCGCTGGGCCAGTTAAAGTGGGTCAATTGCCGGCAAGTTGATTCACCAACCAGGCGTATAGTTCCCCGGCATCATTGTCCGTCTCGTTCGTGAAATCGAGCCGCCGCCCCCCGGGTTTCAGACTGGTCCAGATATCGATGATGCGCGCCAGTTTATCTTCGCCTCGCTTGATGGCCACAGTGAGGTCTGCGCCTCGTAATTGATCAAAAGTACTCTGACCCAGTTTTCTGAAGGCCAGTCGCCTTTCAAGCTGCGAACTCTCGGCCTTGACCAGTACGATGGCATCGGGCAACCAGGGAACGATCAGCTGCATGATATCTTTGCAAACTGACTCGCTTGCCAGCATCTCCAGCGACCAGACTCCCTGTAATACACCCTGCTCCGTCATGAGCGACACGGCTTTGCTGGCAGTGTGAACACGTTGCATCTCGGCCAGCAGGTTGACGAATTTGGTCAGGCGATTACGCTGAACACCCTGCCCGTTGCCAAACACCGTCTTGAGCAGTTGCATCGTGACTTTGGGATTGCAGCAGACGAATACCAATCCACACGTCAGCTTTCGTCCCTGATTCATCACACGACCGGAACCCGTCGATTCCATCCTGTAAGTGGCCAGAGGTACAGGAGAAGCATTACCGGACACCTGCTGTTCCCGGAGTCGTAATTCTACCGACCGGCACAAGTAGGACTTGCCTCCACCAGGCATACCTACGAGTTCAATGTTCAACGCTATTGCTCACGTGCAGAATAATCACGGTATGGCTACCACGCCCATTCATTCCAGGGTCTGGTTAAGCAGTTCTTGAATAAAGAACTTTGCAACCACTCCCCAGGTCTTGACTCGCCGCTGTTATCAGGTTCCATTTCAACTGTTGTTCCTTGTATATTGCCGCCTCTGGTTCGCTACGCTTCGCCCAGTCTCGGTGTCTTCCTATGCTGCTGCCAGATGCATTATATATATCAGGCCAGCCACGACCGGTAATTGCAGAAGTGCAGGTTTGAAAAGTCTGACAGGACCGACACCCAGCCTTTTCATCAGGAATAGTCGGTAGCCCAGATTGACGACCGCCAGCACGAGAAAATAGCTGGCTACCGCCAATACCACGTCTCCGTGCTGGCTGTACCACACCAGGCAGCCAGCAGACACCACCGACGACCCTACCTCGAACCAGAATCCGGATTTTTGCCACTCCGCCACATAATTGATCGCCATCATCGGGGAAAAAATAAAACGTATGACCACGTAGGGCGTCAGCAGCTGCATGAAGACACCCGCAGCTCGCCACCCTTCTCCGAACAGGATCTCGCTCAATAACGGTGCGTAAAAGGCAATGAGGGTAGCTGGCACAATGCACATCCATTGAAGGTAATGCATCTGCACGAGCATGACCTCTCCGAGGCTTCCCCGCTTGTGGTGTTCCAGCATGTCCGCGTGATTGACCTGGGCTATGGCACGCCCGACCAGCGAAATAGGCATCAAACCAATGCGTCTGGCCAGGAAAAAATAGCCCGCCTGCTGATTTCCGAAGAAATAAGTCAGGATGAACAGGGGTAAAGCCTGCGATAACTCGAACAATCCGGCCGCGCTGGTAGCGTACAGTGGAAATTCCCGGTATCTGTACAACAGGATCCTGAACAGTTTTAAGCGATTACCGGCGTACGTGAATAATTGCAGATCCATTTTGCTCAGCTGATAGATCGTGCTGATGAACAGTGCTAATGGATACGAAGCAATCAGGAATATCAGTGGTGCGCCAAACAGGAAGCCAGCCAGTTGCAGGACCGCCAGGCTGACGGCATTGATGACGCGTGCCATAGCGATGACGTCGAACTGTTTCTTGCGTATGGCCCATACCACCAGTGCTTCGTTGATAACGAACGCCGCTACCCCCATGGTGATAGACAGCACAAAGTCATGGAGTTCGTGATGCTCCATGTAGAGATCAAAATTCGCGGCAGCCCAGTAGTAGCCGACGTACATGAGGATCAGCGTGGGGACTGTCAAGGCAGCCGTGAGCAACACCAGGTTGCTGGCAATTCGATCCTGTGTCGGTAGCGGAATAGCCAACTCGTATCGAAATCCTACCAGTTTGCCCAGTATGAGTACCAACGCGGCGTACACACCGAACGTGCCCAGTTGCTCAGGCGAGTAGATGCGCGTCAGGGCAGGTGTCGCCACGACGAACACCAGCTGCGCCAGAACCGTTCCCTTGGCCAGCGAAAGGACGTCAGCAATCAGTTGCCTGGCTGGTCTCATGGAATCAGCCGGTCGATTGTCAATGACGATTGGGACATTATCGTGAGCATGAAAAGCGCTGAAAACCTGGATTTGGTCAGCAACCGGATGGAGCCTGTATTACCGGGGCGAGACGACTATACAGAATACCTGCAGTGGAGCGGTGAAGGGTGTATGCAGTTCAGCAAAGTCGTGATTGCCACTAGTTGCCTGAGAAAGCCCTGCGGACGAGACTTCGCGCAATTTCCCTAAGGGGATCCTGCGGCTAAGGTGCGAGTACGTGCGAACGCTCGATCGTACACTTTCTGAATCTGTACACCCATGTAATCGACATCCCAGCTTGTAATGTCGATATCCCCGGCCGCCTTGCACATGGCGCGCCGCGCATCACCGTCATTGAACAGCCTTTCCACTTCAGCCGCTGTAGCATCGATGTCATTGGCAGGTAAGATGGTGCCGTTGTGGTCATGCTTGATGACCACTTCCACACCAGTCAGGTGGTTCATGACGACGGGTCGTCGTCCGGCTACGTACTGGATGAGAACCCGTGGCAGACCTTCACGCTCGGAGGACAGCACACACACATCCGCCAGAGACACGTAGTTCTCCGGATCGGTTATATAACCGGCGAAATGAACCTGTTCGTTGATGCCCAGATCACGAGCCAATTGCCGGGCAGCGTCCAGTCGTGCGCCCTGGCCGCAAAACACCATGCACATGGTAGGGTTACGTTTCAGTATCGGAGCTATCGCGTGCAGAAAGGCTTCCTGACGCTTGCGCGGCTCGAAGGCAGCCAGCATGAGAACCACAAAGGGTCGTTCATCCTGCTTCCATTCCGGAATGAAAGACTTCCAGTCCGGTGAATCCGTCTTGTCGATGAATTTTCTGATATTCATGCCCGAATGAATGACATGGTGGTGTTCAGCTCGCCCGATGCCCTGCTCAAGACAGGCATCTCGGACCCCCTCGCTGACGTCGATGAGTTCATGACTGCGATTGCTGCAGAAACGCTCGATGGCGACGAATAATCGTTGCTTGGCTCTGCCAACGCTCAGCCAGTGCGCGATATGCACGGTGTGCACGATGATGCATCCCTGACCGAGTGCAGCCAGCCGACCCAATATACCGGCCTTGCTCTGGTGAGTGTGTACGACATCCGGCCTGATGGCCTTGTAGGCACGCCGGAGCGCCAGCCAGCCTTTGAAATCGCTCAGCGGCGCAATCGGATGCACCAGGTCCATCACCGGCACGATATGCAGGCGGGGATTCAGTGTACTGATGTAATCTGCGTCATACTCATCGCCGTGCAACACATAGACGTCGTGGCCACAGGCTAGCTGGTAGTCGCAGGTGGCCAGTGTGTTCTCCTCTGCACCCGCTCTGAGCAATCGCGTGAGCACATGGACAATGATCCTGGGCGCTGGATGTTCACTCATCTGTCCACCGTTGTCGGTCTCGCGCGCGGGTACTGCCGCACCTGCGGACAAAGGTATCGCTGACACACTTACCAGTGTGCTGGTGGTATTCATGTGCAGTGCTGGATCCTGGTTGAAACGACGCTGGCTTTGTGGTTTTTATATTTTTATTGCCAGACATGTAGTGAGTGCTCTCGGGTGACCCAGTTTGGAAAAACACCATCTCATGGCGTCGCAATACCAGCCCCAGACACAACCACAGGAACACCGAGGTCGAGGGTCCGAGCGAATCACTCATCTGATTGCTCAGAATATAACTGAACACTGCGAAGACTGCACCAATCACCATTGCCCTGCCATGAAGCAGGCTTCCGGTCTGTGCAGGAATACTGGAAATGCGGATCAACGTCTTCACCGACAGCCAGATGGCTATCAGGATGAACATCACGCTGCCGACAAGCCCCGGAATTCCCACTGTGCGCCCGAGATCCAGAAACACGTTGTGACTGTGCGAGTGTGTCTGCGTGATGACATCGATCAACTGTCCGGTGCCCTCACCAAACCAGGGAGATGACTTCATCACACCGATCGAGTAAGTCCACAGCTCCATGCGCGAATTTATCGTATTCGCCTCGCTGCCATTACCCTGGATCAAGCTCTGCAGAATGCCAGCCGCGCGTGGATTGAAGAATTCAAGCACCGGTAATCCGAGGAACCAGATGAAACCTGTCAGTGTCACCAGGACGATGATCAACATGGCGCCTCGCCTCGCACTGACCAGACAATAGGACAGCGTCATGATCATGATCAACAGGGCAATGAACATGTTTGTCTTGGAGGCTGCCATGAGCAATGCCAGCCAGGCTGCCAGCATGATAAAGGTCGCAAACAGCTTCTTTTGGTGCTGAAAGTACCAGGCTGCAGCGAAAGGTACTGCCATGGACGCGATCATGCCGTACTGGTTGGGATTCTTGAACAAGCCGGATGATCGATCACGCTGGAGGTAAGTAAGCGTAAAGGGCTGCCCTCCAAGATAATTGAACAGACTCATCAGGC
>JABDKN010000145.1 GCA_013002205.1 Granulosicoccus sp. | reverse complement strand
TTCTGATGATATCGGTCACCACGAAGGGCAGGACTGCCTTGTAGGTTCGGACGATAGGCGTCTCCCTGTCCATCGAGTGAATGACAAACAGGTTCATGCCCACGGGCGGGGTGATCAACCCGACTTCGACCACGATCAGTACCAGTATCCCGAACCAGATAGCCGTTTCCTCTGCTGTCAAGCCGAAGTCCAGCGCAGCGATGACCGGGAAAAAGATGGGCACGGTGAGCAGAATCATGGACAGGCTGTCCATGATGCAGCCGAACAACAGGTACAGGCACAGGATGATGGTCAGAATCAGCCACGGATTGTAGCCCTGCGACACGATCGCTGAAGAGAGTTCCTGCGGTACCTGCGTCAGCGCCAGAAACGCGTTGTAGAATCCGGCACCCAGCACGATCATGAAGATCATCGCGGTGCTGCTGGCCGTCGCCAGCAGCGAGCGTGTCAGTGTGCGTCGTGTCAGGCCACCATTGGACAATGCAATGAGCGCCGTGCCCGCCGCACCGATGGCGGCCGCCTCGGTCGGCGTGAACCAACCCAGGTAGATGCCACCCACCACCAGGCAGAACACCAGCAGCACCGGCCAGACCGCCAGCAGGGCAAGCCACCTGTCCCGATACGGTACACGTGGTCTCAGTTGCACGTTTCCCGGTGAGAGACGCATGATGATCGATATCGCGAGCATATACCCCATTGCCGCCAGCGCACCGGGAATGAACGCTGAGAGGAACAGGCGGGCGATGTTCTGTTCGGTCAGGATCGCGTAGATGACCAGAACCACCGAAGGCGGGATGAGTATACCCAGGGTGCCACCCGCTGCCAGTGTAGCCGTTGCCAGTCCCCCACCGTAGCCATACCTGCGAAGCTCGGGCAGTGCAACCTGCCCCATGGTGGCGGCCGTGGCCAGTGAAGATCCGCAGATGGCACCGAAGCCTGCGCAGGCACCGATGGAGGCCATGGCAATGCCGCCTCGCCTGTGACCCAGCCAGCTCTCGGCGGCCTTGAACAGCGCGGTGGACATTCCGCCCAGGGTGGAAAACTGACCCATCAACAGGAACAGGGGTACGATCGACAATGAGTAGCTTGCAAATGTGGTGTAGGTTTCTGTTTTCAGACGGGCCAGAACCACGCCAGTGCCGCCGGTGATCAGCGAGGTACCTGCCAGCCCGCACAGCAACATGGCCAGGCCAATCGGCATTCGCAGGAAGATCAACAGCATCAGTAGCGGCAGCGAGGCCACCCCGAGTTCGAAGTTGCTCAATGATCGACACTCGCCGGTTCACCCGGTGCCGGCGAATCATCAAAAATGTCGCGCCATCGTGCCCATGCCATGCAGCTCACCACCAGGCAGGCCACGATCGATGCGCCAGCAGTGGCTGCGTAGCCCCACCACACAGGAAATTCGAGCAGAAAGGTAGTCTGTCCATTGCTCCACTTGCTCAGCGTTCCAGCCATAAGGCGCCAGGCGATGATCACCATGATCAACAGGAAAACGCACTCCCAGAGCCAGTCGAGAGTGGCCCTGACCCGTGCGGGCAGCATGGCCGTGAACACATCGACACTGGCATGGCCGCGTTGCATCGAACACCATGGAAAGAACGCCATGATGGCAAAGGCCACCCCGGCTTCGACGATTTCGAAGTCACCGGTGACCGGCCCCAGATGCTGAAGGACGTCTGCCAGGCCCTGCCAGTAACCGGCAAGCCACTGGCTGTGGCCCAGCGTGCCGGCCAGCCGTCCGGCAACACTGAGGCAGGTCAGAACGACCAGCAGCAACAGCACGATGCCGCCACTGACGGCCATCCAGCGAGCGACCACCTGCGCCGGCTTGCACATGACACTCAAGTAAAGCTTGCTGGCGAACTACTTCGAGTGTTTTGCTATCAGGGCACGAGCCTCCCGCAACAATGCATCACCGTCGATACCCATTTCCTGCATGTCAGCCAGCCACTCGTCGACCACGGGTGCAGTGGCAGCTTCCCATTCGGCAACCGCGGCATCATCGAGTGTGATGACGGTATTGCCCAGACCTTGCGCCGTTTCTCTGGCCGGAGCATCGTAGTCTTCCATGACCCGCCCGGCAAAGGCCGACAGCTCCAGCCCTGAATTGTCATCGATCACCTGCTTGAGATCATCCGGCAAACGCTCATAGGACTGCTTGTTCATGGCCAGCACGAAGGTCAGGGTATACAGCGCCTTGTTGCTGAACTGGGTATGATTGCTGACAAGTTCGGGCACCTTCAGTGCCGTGGTCACTTCCCAGGGAATGGTCGTGGCGTCGATCACACCTTTGGACAAAGCCTCGGGGACAGCCGGCACCGGCATACCGACCGGTGTTGCACCCAGTCGCTCCAGCAGTTTGTTGACCATGCGCGAACCACCCCGGATCTTCATGCCCCGCAGATCGTCCATGCTCCTGACGGGTTTACGGGAATGGATGATACCCGGGCCATGAACCCAGGTCCCGAGGATCTTCAGGTCCTTGAACTCCGTGTCGCGCATCTCCATTTCAAACAATTCCCAATAGGCGCGTGACACCGCTTCCGCACTGGTCATGGTGAACGGCAGTTCGAACACTTCGGTACGCGGAAACCGGCCTGGCGTGTAACCAACCACCGTCCAGACGATATCGGCAACGCCGTCCACAGCCTGGTCAATCAATTCAGGCGGCTTGCCGCCGAGTTGCATGGAGGGGTAGCGTTCGATGCTGATACGTCCGTCGGAGGCCGCCTCGACCTGGTCGGCCCATACATCCAGGATGTGCCTGGGTACGTTGGCCTGGGCAGGAAGAAACTGGTGCAACCGCAGGGAAACTTCGGCAGCCAGCGCCTGCCCGCCACTGCCGAGTGAGAGCAGCACCGTCATGGCGGCACTGGCCAGGATTGCCGTTCTGCAGATCATGGACTGCTCCTCCTGTGAGCCTCGATGAGGCATAGTGTGATTGGCGATAGTCGCCGACAGCTCCCACTATACCTGTGACAGACTCGCTGCGGCAGCGAACCATTGCAGGCGTTGCACCAGCCCGATCGCGTCATGGTGGTATCCGGACCTGTTGACACATACACTGCGCGTATCATGAAAATTGGTTATACACAAGAACTTGCCGTACTCGAACGCACTCGTGAGACGGTGTTCCTGGGTACGGATGATGAGTGCCGTGTTCCCCTGCCCGCTGCCGAAGCGGAGTCCGCAGAACCCGGCGACACGCTGCCGGTTTTCGTGTACACCGATGCGCAGGGCAAGCCGGTCGCCACGAACAGGAAGCCGCTGGTGGAGCGTGATCGGTGCGCATCGTTGAAAGTGGTCGACATCACGAACGCCGGCGCCTTTCTGGACTGGGGACTAAGGAAGAATCTGCTGTTGCCCTTCGCCGAGCAGCGCAGGCCGCTGGAGATTGGCCGGTATGAAAGTGTACTGGTGTATCTGGACAACAGTGGCAGGCTTGCCGCCAGTAGCCGGCTCGATCTTCACCTGCCCGAGACGGCCGATGATTTCCGGCCCTGGCAATCGGTGTCGCTGTTGATTTTCCAGCGCACTGATCTGGGCCTGAAGGCCGTCGTGGACGATCGCGCCATCGGCCTGCTGTACAAGGACGAGATATTCCAGAGGATACGTGTCGGTGAGACTCACCAGGGCTACATCAAGCGACTGCGTCACGATGGGCGCATCGATCTGTCCCTGCAGCCCCGCAATAAGGAACTGCAACCGGAACTGGGCGATGCGATCATCAGCCATCTGCAGGATCATGACGGGGTTTGCCATCTCAGCGACAGGAGTTCGCCCGAGGCCATTCAATCCCTGTTCAAGGTCAGCAAGAAAAATTTCAAGAAAGCCCTGAGCACACTCTACCGCCAGCGACGAATCATCATCCACCCTGACAGGATCGAACTGGCACAGGGTGATGCCAGACCGGTCGACAGGCCGGCCTCCGGCAAGGCAGATCGTCACTGATGGCTATCCAGTGGTTCCCGGGCCATATGCACAAGGCTCGCAAGGAGATGGCCAAAGTCCTGCCCGAGGTCGACGTGATTCTGGAGGTGCTGGATGCCCGCATTCCCTGGAGCAGCGAAAACCCGATGCTCGCAGACATCGCCGGTGACAAACCGGTGCTGCGGGTATTGACCAAGTCCGATCTTGCCGACCCGGACAGGACGCAGGAGTGGCTGGCACTGCTACGCCAGAGCGATGGACACGATGCCATGGCCATCGACACCGCTGAATCGGCGGCGATCCGCGACATTCCGCCACGCCTGAAAGCGCTGGTTCCCTCCTCGAGCGGGTCAGCACGCATCAAACCCTGGGTAGCCATGGTGGTGGGCATACCCAATGTCGGTAAATCGACGCTGATCAACAAGCTGGCCGGCAGGGTCATTGCCAGCACCGGCAACGAACCGGCCGTTACCAAGCGCCAGCAACTGATCACCCTGAGTGAGCACTGGCGCCTGCGTGACACGCCGGGTGTGCTGTGGCCAAAGGTGGAAAACGAGGCCAGCGGATATCGCCTGGCGGCAACCGGGGCTGTGCGCGACACCGCCATGGACAGTGCCGAAGTGGCCACCTACCTCCTGGATCATCTGATCATCCACTACGGGCAGCGGCTGACAGCTCGCTATGACCGGGCATTGCCATTGCAGGACAGTGTGCAGACTCTGGAGGCCATCGGCAGGCTGCGCGGATGCCTGGGTGGCGGAGCCCTGGTGGACTTTGACCGGGCAGGTCGCCTGCTGCTCTCCGAGTTTCGTGCCGGTTTGCTCGGCGGCATCACTCTCGAGACGCCCGCCATGCGGCTACGGGAGGAGGCCGACACCGCCAGGGAGGCGGCAGAACTGGCCGCCAGGCGTGAACAGCGGCGCACCAGGAAAGCCGCGGAACGTCTGGCCAGACGCGCTCGCAGCAAAGCGGCCAAGGGGCATTGATCCGGCCACCCGGCTGCGAGACACCCGTCACGTGGAATCCCGAGTAGCGTTAGCTGCCTCACAAATTTGCGTAACAGCCGGCGACCGGGCGTCACCAGCGTGCAGTGACGCTCGAAAAAGCAGGCTCAGAGCCGCTAGTTTCTTCATCAGTCCTGATGTACAGGTTCAAGAACCGGATCGGCTTTCGCTGTATCCGCCTGAGGAGAGAAACGACGATGGTCGCTCGGAGGTTGACAGTTGTGCTGGTACTCGCGGCAGGCATGAGCCTGGTGGGTGCCTGCTCGACCACCGGGAAGGCACCACGACAGGCTGAGCAAAGCGCGGCTGTTGCACGCTGGAACCTGTGTATCGAACGTTTCAGCGATGTATACGATGGCTCCCGACAGACTATGGGGCCACGGGCGAATGCCTATTGTGAAGGTCACCGTCGCGACGTGGTCTCGACATTTCCCCGGCATCTGGAGAACCAGATAGATACGCTGTTGTCACAACGCGCAGCGGCGATAATGTCGGCAAGAATGATCAGGACGACTGCTGGAGATCTGTGGACCGATTCAAAAGGTGCCCAAGTTGACACCTTGAGGATGCGAGTGATGGAGGCGCGCAGTTCCGATCTGTGACATAGTGCCGGGGTTTTCGACCCTACTCTCAATCAATGACACCATCGGGACAAGATCGACGCATGAAACGAATACTACTAGCCACCGCTACCGCCGCCATGTTGAGCGGCACATTGGCAGCCTCGGCCCTGGCACAGGATACGGCACTGGAATCACAGGAGGCCAGGATCAGTTATGGCCTTGGCATGATGATCGGCGAGCGTGTACTCAAGCAGTACGGCGAACTGGATTACGACTTGCTCATCGAAGGCATGAAAGCGCAGAAGGACGGCGCCGAAACCCGTCTGAGCATGGACGAGGCGCAGGCTGCACTGCAGGCACAGCAACAGGAACAGGCAGCCGCCATGGCCGCCGAAGCGCAGGAAAAAGGTCAGAGCTACCTGGCGGAGAACAAGGCCAGGGACGGAGTCCAGGTCACTGACAGTGGACTTCAGTACGAGGTCATCACCGCCGCAGATGGACCCAAACCGACCGCCGATGACACGGTCAGCGTGCATTACGTGGGGACCTTGATGGACGGCACCGAGTTCGACAGCTCCATCGCACGCGGCGAACCGGCATCATTTCCTCTCAAAGGGGTCATTCCGGGCTGGACCGAAGGCCTGCAACTGATGAACGTGGGCAGCAAATACCGGTTCGTCATTCCGGCTGATCTGGCCTATGGTGAGCGTGGTGCCGGCCAGGCAATAGGACCGGGCGAGACACTGATCTTCGAAGTCGAGCTGCTGGAAATCAAGTCATAGACTGACCGCAAGTGGGCGGTTGCATCGGGCAACCGCTCGCCAGCGCCGCATGCGTTCAGGCAGGATCGGGCCTGTCATGCCCGGACACCGACCGTTGCCGGTGTTGCCAGTCCTCAGGTTCCCAGACGGGCACGACGTCGGCAGGCAGGACCCTGCCGCGTATCAGGTCCGCCGCTCGTTCGCCCACCATCATGCTCGGTGCATTCAGGTTACCGTTGGTGATGGTGGGAAAGATGGACGAATCAACCACCCGCAGGTCCTCCAGGCCGCGTACCCGGCATTGCCCGTCCAGCACGGCCAGCGGATCATCGTCCGCACCCATCCTGACACTGCACGATGGATGGTAGGCGCTTTCCACATTGGCCCTGACCCAGCGATCGATCGCCTCATCGGACTGTATATCGAGCCCCGGCTGTATCTCGGCACCACGATAGGGAGCCAATGAGGGCTGCTGCAGTATTTCCCGGGTCAGGCGGATGCAATCCCGCCAGTCCTGGCGATCCCCGGGGTCCTCCAGGTAGTTGAAGCGGATACTCGGTGCCTGGAATGGATTCGCCGAACGAATGGCTACCTGCCCGCGACTGCGCGGTTTGTTGGGCCCCGCGTGCACCTGGAATCCATCACCGTCGAAGGCGGCCCGACCATCATAGCGCATGGCCCCCGGCAGGAAATGATACTGGATGTTCGGCCACTTCAAACCGGCGCGTGACCGGATGAATCCACAGGATTCGAAATGATTGGTGGCACCGAGTCCCTCCCGCGTTGCCAGCCAGCGAGCCCCGATCAGTCCCTTGCGCCACCAGGACAGCTCCCGGTTGAGCGAAATCGGCCGCGTACACTGGTACTGGAAATACACCTCCAGATGATCCTGCAGATTTGCCCCGACACCGGGTGATTCGAGACGCACCGGGACCCCGGCAGCGGCCAGTATGTCAACCGGTCCAATGCCTGAGCGCTGCAGGATTGCCGGAGATCCAATCGAACCTGCTGACAGGATCACTTCACCGCGTGCGTAGATCTTGAGCTGGCGCCCGGCGGTACGATAGCGGACACCGACGGTGCGTGATCCATTCAGGATGAGCTGGTCCACCTCGACGTGCGGAATGAGTTTCAGGTTCTGTCGATCCCTGGCAGGTGCCAGGTAACTACGTGATGCCGAGGCCCTCTGGCCGTGGGCGACCGACATGTGCATCTGCCCGAAGCCTTCCTGCTGATAGCCGTTGTAATCCGCGGTAAATGGATACCCGGCATCCTCGCCGGCATTGATGAACGCCTGGTAGAGCGGGTTGAGCTGCATATCATTACCGGCATTGACCCCTACCGGACCATGGCCACCACGGTAGCGATTCTCACCGCAATGCCAGGATTCCAGTCGTTTGAAGTACGGCAGGCAGCTGGCGTAGTTCCAGCCACTGGCACCCGCCTGTTCCCATTCATCGATGTCTGCAGCATGGCCACGGACGAATGCCATGCCGTTGATCGATGAGGAGCCACCAATGACCCGGCCACGCGGGCAGTCGAGCCGGCGTCCGTCGAGGGCCGATTCGGGTTCGGACTCATAACCCCAGTTGAACCTGTCCATGTTCATCGGTATGGACAAGGCCGTTGGCATGCGAATGAACACACTGCCATCCGCACCGCCCGCCTCCAGCAGGGCCACGGATACGGATGGGTCTTCGGACAGACGTGCTGCCAGCACGCAGCCGGCGGATCCGGCCCCGACGATGATGTAGTCGAATTCGTTCATGCGCTTCGGGCTCCCTGGTCTCTGCACAGGATAATCGTGATTGACCGATCCTGCCTGGCACGCTCAGAAGTCAGTCGCAACCCCGCCTTCAGCCTTGCGACGACTGACGAAGGCAGCCAGTTCCTCGCGGATCTCCGGCTGCATGAACGGTTTCTCATAAGCGGCCAGACGTTCCTTGAAGACCCGATTGGCCTTCTGCATGGCAGTAGGCTCACCCGCCTCCAGCCAGCTTTCATAGTTGCGCCAGTCACTCAGTACCGGCTGGTAGAATGCGTCCCTGTAGCGCTGCTGCGTATGCTCGGTGCCGAAGAAATGTCCACCGGGCCCGACCTCGTCGATGGCCTGCAGGGCCAGGGATTCCTCAGCGAAATCCAGGGGAGTCATCAATTGCTCCACCATCTGCAGCAGGTCGATGTCCAGGATCGTCTTTTCGAAGGAGCAACACAGTCCGCCCTCCATCCATCCGGCACCGTGCTTGAGCATGTTCATGCCGCCATTGATGGCGCCCCACAGCGAGAATACACTCTCGTAGCCTGCCTGGGCATCGACGGAGTTGGCTGCACAGACATTGGAGGTGCGATAGGGCAGCTGGTAGCGGCGCGCCAGCTGACCACCGATGATCTGCGCCTTGACGTATTCAGGCGTGCCGAAGGCGGGCGATCCTGATTTCATGTCCACGTTCGATGTGAATCCACCATAGATCACCGGTGCTCCGGCTCTGACGATCTGGCTGAAGGCAATGCCTGCCAGTGCTTCCGCATTCTGCTGCACCAGTGCGCCGGCGATGGTGATGGGGGCCATGGCACCCGCGAGCGTAAACGGGGTTATCACGACCGGCTGGCCCATGGACGACATCTCGATTATTCCCTGCATCATCGGAATGTCCAGTTGCAGCGGGGAGTTCGTATTGATGACCGTCCACACGGAGGGTTGCTGCATCAGTTCCTCCATACTGACGCCGCGACCGATCCGGGTCATCTCGATGGCATCGCGATTGCGCTCGGCACCCAGTGAATAGATGCAAAAGGATTTGTCCGTCAACGTCAGGAGATCCTCGATGCAGTCCAGATGCCGGATGGAGGCATGCACATCCACCGGCTCACAGGGATACCCGCCATTACCGTGCAGGATATTGTGCAGCTGGGACAGTTTCAGGAAATCACGAAAATCCTGTTGATTACCGGTGCGGCGTCCCTTGTCCATACAGGAGGCGTTGGGCGCGCTGGCCATCATGAAGAAGCTCAGGTAATCCCCACCGATGACGATGTCATGGGCCGGATTTCGCGCGTGCAGTGTGAAAGAGGCCGGGGCCTGTGCA
Organism: Granulosicoccus sp.; assembly: GCA_013002205.1. Lineage (GTDB taxonomy): Bacteria > Pseudomonadota > Gammaproteobacteria > Granulosicoccales > Granulosicoccaceae > Granulosicoccus. The sequence goes on along the minus strand of JABDKN010000145.1, from coordinate 14,151 downwards.
ACCAGGTCGAGCACCAGCTCGGGGTCGAAGCGCACACGCACCCCGTCACTGTCGCCTGTCGCGCCTGCAGCGATCATCATCGCACGTGCCTGGTCATGCAGCACCGCGATGCCGGTATCCCTGAGCAAACGAAGGGAGGAATCATGCAGCGCTTCCACTTCATCTGCCGATGCCAGTTCCACTGCGCGCATACGGCCACGACGTGGCTGCCGGAATGGCCGTTGCGCGAAGGCGCCTGCTTCAGTTTCCGGACTGCGTCCGCGACTGCGACCGCTCCGGCCCGGGCGAGTGCGCACGCGAGTGTCAGCGCAAGTGTCAGCGCGACTGCCTGCGCGAGAGCTTTCGCGACCGTCGTCTCGACCTTGCCCGCCGGCAGATCCAGCAGGATGACGAATCACTTGGTACCGAAGATCCGGTCGCCTGCGTCTCCGAGCCCCGGGACGATGTAGCCGTGCTCGTTCAATCTGTCATCCACGGCAGCGGTGACAACAGGTACGTCGGGATGTGCCTCATTGAACGCCATGATGCCTTCAGGTGCGGCGATGAGACAGACGAAACGCATGTCAGTGGCGCCGCCCTGCTTGAGCCGGTGCACGGCAGATATCGCCGAGTTGGCGGTCGCCAGCATCGGATCGACGACCACGATCAGGCGATCCTCCATGTGATTGGGAACCTTGTAGTAATACTCTACCGCCTCCAGGGTTTGCGGATCGCGATACAGCCCCACATGACCGACGCGGGCAGAGGGGATCACGTCCAGCATGCCGTCGAGCATACCGTTGCCGGCACGCAGAATGGAAATGAAGGCCAGTTTTCGCCCCTTGAGCATGGGTGCTTCCATGGCCTGCACCGGTGTCTTGATCGGGCGGTTCTCCAGTGGCAGATCGCGCGTCACCTCGAAGCACAGCAGCCAGGAAATCTCCCGCAGCAGGGCGCGAAAAGCGGATGACGACTGCTCCTTCCGGCGCATCAGGGTCAGTTTGTGCTGTACCAGCGGATGACGCACGATAGTGGCCCTCAGGCCTTTGTCCACGAGGTCCTGTTCAGTCAGCATGGTCGGGTCTCTTTGTCAGGGTTCAGGCCTGGCCGGGTGACCATCGGCGTTCAACCGGCCAGTTTCTTGTAGCGCACACGTTTGGGTTGCGCGGCAGCATCACCCAGTCGTTCGCGCCGGTCGGCTTCGTATTCGGTGTAGTTGCCGGCAAAAAAACGGATGTCGCCCGGATCCTCGTAGGCCAGTATATGTGTGGCCACCCGGTCCAGGAACCAGCGATCGTGTGAGATGACGATCGCGCAGCCGGCGAAATCCAGCAGGGCTTCTTCCAGCGCACGCAATGTCTCCACATCCAGATCATTGGAGGGTTCATCGAGCAGCAGGACGTTGGCACCCTGCTTGAGAGTCAGGGCCAGGTGCAGCCGACCGCGTTCACCACCGGACAGGTCCCTGACGATTTTCTGCTGGTCGCTGCCCTTGAAATTGAAGCGTCCCACATACTGCCGTGCGGGCATCTCGTAGTTGTTGATGGCAATGGTGTCGCTGCCTTCGGCCAGAACATCGAATACGCTCTTGTCACCATCCAGATCGTCACGACTCTGGTCGACATAGGCCAGTTGCACCGTTTCGCCAATGGTGATCTTGCCGCTGTCAGGTTGTTCCCGGCCCATCAGCATACGAAACATCGTGGATTTGCCGGCACCGTTGCCGCCAATCACGCCCACGATGGCGCCCCTGGGTATGCTGAAGGAGAGATTCTCGATGAGCACCCGATCACCGTAGGATTTGGTGACATTGTCGAATTCGATGACCTTGTCACCCAGTCGTGGGCCAGGTGGGATATAAATCTCATTGGTCTCGGCACGTTTCTGAAATTCCTGCGACTGCATCTCCTCGAAACGCTGCAGGCGAGCCTTGGACTTGGACTGGCGTCCCCTGGCGCCCTGACGCACCCATTCCAGTTCTGCCTTCATTGCCCGCGCATGCGAGGACTCCTGTTTAGCCTCGGTCTCGAGCCTGGCGGACTTCTGGTCCAGCCATCCCGAATAATTGCCTTCGTAGGGAATACCCTGGCCGCGATCCAGCTCCAGGATCCAGCCGGCCACATTGTCCAGAAAATACCGGTCGTGCGTGATGGCGACGACCGTGCCATTGAAGTCGTGCAGAAAATGCTCGAGCCAGGCAACCGAATCTGCATCCAGGTGGTTTGTCGGTTCGTCGAGCAGGAGCATGTCCGGGCCGGAAAGCAACAGGCGACACAGGGCCACGCGACGTTTTTCACCACCGGACAGATGCGCCACGTTTTCCTCCCACGGTGGCAGTCTCAGCGCATCGGCCGCCACGTCCATCTGGTATTGCAGATTATGCGCATCGGAGGCCTCGATGATTGCTTCCAGCCTGGCCTGCTCTGCTGCCAGTGCGTCAAAATCCGCATCAGCGTCTGCATACGCGGCATACACCTCATCGAGTCGGGCCTGTGCACTCTTGATTTCATCGACAGCCTCTTCGACCACCTCGCGTACACTCTTGGCCGGATCGAGCTGTGGTTCCTGCTGCAGGTAGCCCACCTTGATGCCCGGCATGGGACGGGCCTCGCCCTCGATCTCTTCGTCCAGACCCGCCATGATCTTGAGCAGTGTGGACTTGCCTGCGCCATTCAGGCCGAGTACGCCGATCTTGGCGCCGGGAAAGAATGACAATGAAATGTTCTTGAGAATCTGCCGCTTGGGAGGCACAACCTTGCCTACCCGGTTCATGGTGTAAACGTACTGAGCCATTGATTGTCCGACGAGGTAAAACACCTAGTGTACTGGATCGTACACAGCGTATCGCCGCGTTCCTACTAAACTATGCCTGCAGTACGGTGTTTGTACCGAAATCCACCGCCCGTTGACGCCAACTCTCCAGTCCAGGCTGACCTATGTTCCAATCCTTTTTTCCGAGACCCAAGAGCTTTTTCCTCTCCGCCGTTGCCTGGTTTTTCATCTGCCTGGGCATCTGGTACGGCTTTGCAGATGGGCTGGCTCCGCAGCTGAGCCTGATGCGCGAAGCCCTGCCGACGGTAGAAGGGGAACGCCCGCCGTTCCTGAACCCGGACAAGGTCTGGGTGTACCAGTACATCGTACTGGTCACGGTGATGTTCTGTATTGCCTGGTACTTCATCGAACGCAATCGCTGGTACGGCTGGGCGGTATGCGGCAGTGCGGTCATTCTGCTGGTGTCGTATTTCCAGGTACAGCTGGGTGTCTGGCTGAACAACTGGTATGGAGATTTCTACGATCTCATCCAGCTTGCCTTGTCTGAACAGGGCACCAGCAAGATCACTGCGCAACAGTTCTACGGGCAGTTGATGACGGCGTTGTACATTCTGGTCCCCAATATCATCATTCTGGTGCTGTTCGCGTTCTTCACCTCGCACTATGTTTTTCGCTGGCGCACGGCGATGAACGACTACTACATGACGCACTGGGCGAAGCTGCGCAACGTGGAAGGTGCCGCCCAGCGTGTGCAGGAAGACACCATGCGCTTCGCCGGCATCATGGAAGGCCTGGGTTCAGCGTTCGTCAGCTCCATCATGACCCTGATCGCATTTCTGCCCCTGTTATGGACGCTGTCCGAGCAAGTCACCGAATTACCCTTCTTTGGTGCCGTGGACGGCTCACTGGTATTTCTGGCGCTGATGTCAGCGATATTCGGCACCGTACTGCTGGCCGCTGTCGGGTATCGACTGCCCGGGCTGGAGTTCAACAACCAGAAAGTCGAGGCCGCCTATCGCAAGGAGTTGGTCTACGGCGAGGACAACGCGGAACGCGCCGACCCGCCGACCGTCCGGGAACTGTTCAATGGTGTGCGCAGGAACTACTTCAAGCTGTATTTCAACTACCTCTATTTCAATGTGTTCCGCTACGCCTATCTGCAGGGAGCCAACTTCATCCCGTTGATCGCACTGGGTCCGACCTTCGTGGCCGGCGCCATCACCTTCGGCTTCTACCAGCAGATCAGCAATGCGTTCAATCGCGTGGAGAACTCGTTCCAGTTCCTGGTCAACTCCTGGACCACGATCGTCGAACTGATGTCCATCTACAAGCGGCTGAAGGCGTTCGAATCACGCATCTCGGTCAATCCCATGGACGCTGCCGAGCCGGCGCTGGAGATATGAGGCTAGACTGGCCGCAGGCCGGTGTTGTAGAGATCGATCTTGTCAACATAACTTTGCGCAGCTGCCTGCATGCCTGCCAGGGCCTCGTCAGCCAGGGGTTTGACGACTTTGGCCGGCGAACCCAGTACCAGAGAACCATCCGGGATGATCATGCCTTCGGTGACCAGGGCATTGGCACCGACCAGGCAGTTTCTGCCGATCACCGCATGGTTCAGTACGACGGCATTCATGCCGATCAGACTGCCGTCACCAATGGTGCAGCCGTGCAGCATCACCTTGTGACCCACGGTCACTCGCCTGCCGATGGTCAGCGGAATGCCCTCGTCCACATGCAGTACCGAGCATTCCTGGATATTGCTGCCGTCGCCGATCCTGACAGGCGCGTTGTCTCCGCGGATGACAGCGTTGAACCAGACACTGACATCTTCACCGATTGATACCTGGCCGACCAGCACCGCATCCGGTGCGACGAAATGTCGACGACTCAATTCAGGCTGGTGTTCACCCAGGGCGTAAAACATGTGGCGTGGTTCCCGATAGTGCAGCGAAGGCTCATGGTACCGCAGTCCAAAGGATGGACGTAGTGTGACTGGCTCCGCACATTGTCAGCAACAGGCCCTAAATGGGCTGCATAACGGCGCCCGAATCCCTTCAGGTCAGCCGCGGATAATCCGATAGTAAGAAGGTAACAAACGATGGCGAAGTCCCATGAGTCACTCAGACGTTCTCGATAGCGGTGTCGTTCAACCAGAATCGAACCAGCCTGCCCACAAGCGACGGGCGATCAATGCCATCTGGCAACCCTTTCTGCAGTTCAAGCTGCTGATGTACATGCTGGGCAGCACCGCTCTGGTCGCGGTACTGCTGGGTGCGTTCCTGTACTTTGCCTTCAGCGACCTGGTGAGCGTGGTCACGGGAAAAGCCGAGGCGACGAGCTATTACGGTGAGATGATCGAGATTCAGCTGGTTCACCTGTTCCGCTACTGCGGTGCTCTGTTCGTGCTGTATATCCTGCTGCTGGCTGCGGTCTGCGTTGCCTATACCCATCGCCTGATCGGCCCGCTGCGACCCTTCACACGACACGTGGAAGCCTTGAGCCAGGGCGACTTCTCCAGCCGAGTGGTACTGCGCAAGGGCGACCTTGACATCTACGAGGAATACGCGATCAAGCTCAACGAGCTCGCCGTCAATCTGGAAACACGTGACAAACAGGGCTCGCAGGGGTGAGGCTCATGCCCTCACCCGGGCAATTGCATACGCTCAGTTGATCAGTATCTCCGGCCCCATCATCAGGGTCGGCAACCACGTGGACAGTGGCGGAAAGTAGGTAACCAGAATCAGGAAGACGAACAGGATGCCGACAAACGGCAGTGCTGCACGTACCACGTTCAATACCGAGAGTTTGGCCACACCGGCAGTGACGAACAGGTTCAGACCCACCGGGGGTGTGATCATGCCGATTTCCATGTTGACCACCATGATGATACCCAGGTGAATGGGATCGATTCCCAACTCCATCGCAATGGGAAATACCAGTGGCGCCACGATGATCAGCAGGCCCGACGGTTCCATGAACTGCCCGCCGATCAGCAACAGCAGATTGACGACGACCAGGAACATGATGGGCCCCAGTCCGGCCTCCAGCATCAGCTCGGCGATAGCCTGTGGAATCTGCTCTTCGGTCAGGACATGCTTGAGGATCAGCGCATTGGCAATGATGAACATGAGCATGATGGTCAGCCGGCCGGACTCGAACAGCACCTTCCTGGTGTCACCATGCAGCCAGACGGTCAGCAGGCTCTGCGGGTTCTTCAGCAGTGAGCGCGCCTGACCGTCCGCCACGTACAACGGCCCCATGTCCTTGTAGACGAAGTTGGCGATGAAGAAGGCATACATCGCGGCGACGGCGGCCGCTTCAGTTGGCGTGAACTTGCCGCTGTAGATGCCTCCGAGGATGATCACGATGAGCATCAGGCCCCACAAGGCGTCGAGGCTCGAGGACAGGATTTCCCGCCAGCCTTTCCAGGGTTGTTTGGGCAGGTTCCTGATGCGTGCCATGATGTAAATGCCGACCATCAGGAATACACCGGCCAGTAAGCCGGGCAGCACACCGGCCAGAAACAGTCGCCCGACCGAGACATCCGTGGCCGCGGCGTATACCACCATCACGATGGAAGGCGGGATGAGAATACCCAGGGTACCGGCACTGCAGATGACACCGGCAGCAAACTCCTTGGTGTAACCCACCTGGCGCATGCCGGCGATCACGATGGTACCGATGGCGACGACGGTCGCCGGCGACGAGCCGGAGAGGGCCGCAAACATCATGCAGGCGAACACCGAGGCGATGGCCAGGCCACCGCGTACATGGCCGACCACGGCGATGGCAAAACGGATGATGCGCTTGGCCACACCGCCAGTGGACATGAAACCCGAGGCCAGTACGAAGAAGGGTATGGCGAGCAAGGTGTAATGACCGGTGAATGCGCTGAGCAGGGTCTGGGCAACCGAGGCCAGCGAGGCATCTGAAAATACCAGCAGGAATCCGATACTGGAAACACCCAGGGAGACCGCGATCGGTACACCGATCAGCATCAGGCTGATGACGACGATAAAGAGCAGTAGCGCTTCCATGTCAGCGATCCTCCGTGGAGGATTCGTAGATCTCCTCGACCTCGTGACTCTCTATGATGAGACCCTGCTCGCCGCGCCAGACCCGTATGCCCACCTGGATGAAGCGCACAGTCAGCAGTAAGGTACTGATCGGCATGACCATGTACGGCAGGAAGCGCGGCACCTTCTCATACAGTTCACCATCATTCAGCCAGTGGGCAAAGAACTGCAGAAACCCCGGCATCGGAATGTCATTGACCTCATAGAACGCCCGCTTGGTGACGAACGGCCACCAGTAGTCCCAGCTCCCCTTGAGTAGCAACAGGCTGAAAATGATACACACCGCCACGGCAACCAGCGTGACGATTCGACGCCTGGGCGGAGACAGCAGCTGCACGAGTACGTCGACGCCAATGTGAAACGTATGCTTGACGGCGTAGGAGGCGCCAATCAGGACCAGCCAGGCAAACAGGAAGACCGTCGCCTCCAGGGCCCACAGAATATTGCTGTTCAGTAGGCGGGCTATGACGTTGGCAAACGTGATCAGGGTCATGGTGCCGAGGAAGAATGCTATCAGCGTCTCTTCAATGCGGTCACCGAAACTGTGAGCTCGGGTGGGTGAACCGGACATGCAACTCTCCACAAGGCAGGGAATAAAAGATTCCGATCAAGGCCTGCAATGCCACTGGCACGCAAAGGCGGCGAAAGCGGGCAGGACGAGTTCGACGCAGAACCCGGCTACTGGCTACCGGCTTCGCGTGAACACGGACGCACCCGGCGTGTCACCGGAGACCGTTCAACAACGACGTGAACAGATCCAGTACGACAACCGGGCGCGCAGTGTCACCTCACTGTGGACGAGCCTGTTATCAGGCAGCGTCACGGAACTAGTTGAAGGTCTGGGCCGCTTCGATCATGTCGGTACCGACATCGCCTTCAAACTGCTCCCAGACAGGCTTCAATGCCTTGACCCACGCAGCACGCTGCTCGTCATCGAGTTGTCGAACGACGCCACCGGCTGCAATGATAGCTTCCTTGGCCTGCTCGTTGACGGCGAAGGATTCAGCGTTACGCGCCTCAGTGACTTCCTTAAGGATCGTGGACAGCTGATCGCGCACTGGCTCATCCAGAGAGTCCCACCATTCCGAACCGGTCACGACCAGGTAGTCGATGACGCCGTGATTGGATTCCGTGACGCCATCCTGCACTTCGAAGAATTTCTGGCCATAGACATTGGACCAGGTGTTTTCCTGTCCATCCACCACACCGGTCTGCAGCGCACCATAGACTTCACTGAACGACATTTTCTGGGGACTGGCCTTGAGTGCCTCGAACTGGGCGACCAGCACATCCGACGGTTGTACACGGAATTTAAGACCGGCCGCATCCTCCGGCATTATCAGCGGCTTGTTGGCGGAGATCTGTTTCATGCCGTTGTGCCAGAAAGCCAGGCCCTGCAGGCCTCTCCTGCGCATCGAATCCTTCATGGCCTGACCCGCGTCGGAACTCTGAAACGCATCGACCGCCTCAATGTCCTTGAACATGAAGGGCAGGTCGAATATGCGGAACTGCTTGGTGAATATTTCGAATTTGGACAAGGATGGTGCTGCCATCTGCACATCATTGTTGAGCATGGCCTCCAGCACCTTGTCATCGTCATACAACACGGAGTTGGGGAACACCTCCATGCACGCCGTGCCGTTCATCTCATCGTTGACCCGCTGCTGCAGCAGGGAGGCTGCTATACCTTTCGGGTGCTTGTCAGTGTTGGTTACATGACTGAATTTGATGACCATCTCGCCTTCATCACAGTCAGCCAGTGCCGCACCGGACAGGCCAGTCATCAATACTGCCGTTGCCAGGGCGCTTGTACACAATTTCATAGTGGTTCCTCGTTGTTATTAAGCTTGACCGATCGCCACTTCCAGCCGTTACGGAGCGCCTGTACCGGCCGCCGTGACGTCAGGGCAATCTGTGCCAAATCGTCGCAACACTGCCAACCGACGGTTGGCAATGGCTGGCTGCATGGTACGACAGGCAGACAAGAATTACAGGTGATTGTGTGGCGAATTCTCCCCTCATGCCGGGCGGGCCGGTCGGGCACAGTCGATTTTCTGCCGTGGCAGCATCATGCACGGATAGCCGTGGCGGCACCCCGCCCCACCCGCCATGCGAGAAAACCGCGCTGATACTATCGCCGGTCCAGCAGCCGTTCAACGGCGCGACCGGAGGCCAGCAGGGTGGCATCCTGATTCAGCGGCATGAGTAATTGCAGGCCGGTGGGCAGAGCGGAGCGCTGCATGGGCAGACTCAGTCCGCACATGTCCAGCAGGTTGCCTGGCTGTGCATTGCGTGATGCCAGCAGGGCGCGCTGATGATGCGCTGGAGAGGACAGGTCCGACACCGGCATCGGCACGAACGGACAGGTCGGCGAGAGCCAGGCATCCACACGGGAAAAAGTCGCACGGGCCTGGCGTACCAGCTCCAGTCGTCGTTTCTGTGCACTGACATAGGCGTTGGCAGAGGTGTCCAGACCAACCGATGCCCGGGCAGCAGTGACGGAATCCACCCTGTCCCGGATGTCCAGGAAGCGCGCCGGGCCGAGGCAACTGATCAGCTCCGCAGGGACGATCGTGCTGAACAGGGCGGTGCGCTCCTGCACCGGTGCAAACGACAGCCTGACGATGAGGGCCCCATTGTCCTGCAGCAGCCGGCAGGCATGTTCAAAGTCGTCGGCTACCTGCGAGTCCAGATCTTCCTGAAAAACCGGGTCCACGATGCCGAGACGCAGGCCGCGTACATCCGCGCGATCGCCAACCTCCTCACCCGTGACGAGGGTATGCAGCAGCGCAGCGTCATCTACCCTGCGACACAGCGGGCCTGCCGAGTCGAGCGTCGGTGACAGTGAAAATATGCCATCAAGCGGCCATCGTCCGACTGAACTCTTGAAGCCGACGATTCCGGTGAAACAGGCCGGTATGCGGATCGAACCGCCAGTGTCAGAGCCCAATGCCATGCCGACCATACCACTGGACGTGGCCACTGCTGATCCACTGGAGGAGCCTCCGGGAATTCTGTGCACAGTGCGATCAACCGGATTCCACGGTGTTCCTCGAGACTCGTTGACGCCTGTGGAACCCAGTGCAAATTCGACCGTGCGCGTCTTACCCAGTGTCACTGTGCCGGCACTGCGCAAGCGCTGCATGAGAGCACCTTCAACGCCGTTCAGATCCTCGGTATCGGCATTGGAGCCATTGCGTGTGGGCAGTCCATCGACGACGATGATGTCCTTGACCCCCATCGGCAATCCCATCAGGAGGCCGAAGTCCGTGCCATTTGACAGCAGTTTATCCAGCGCCCCCGCCGTTGCCAGCGCACGCTCGCGATCCACGCACTCGAACGCATCCAGTAGCGGATTGTGTTCATCGATACGTTGCAGGCAGTGCCTGACGCTTTGTTCGAAACTCAGCGTGCCTCGACGTATGCTCTCAGCCCACGGCCTGATGCCGTTGGCAAACAGGTCCACTGTGATGTCCTCGTGACAGACTGACGTGCTCTGGTCAATGACCATGAACTATCGCTGTCTGCTCGGGGGAAAAGAAGAGGAGTCGGGTCAAGTGAGTGTAATTTGCTTCAAGAGCGCCAATCCCGATAAAGGTGGCCAGCAGTGCCGGTGGGACGACTATCGCGTAAACGAATGCAAGGCGCTCCCATGCCATGTGCATGAATACGGCAATGATCAGGCCTGCCTTGAGTACCATGAAGATCAGGATGAGGGTCCAGCGCAGGTAACCCTGCAAGTGGTAGTAGTCGACCATATAGGAGGCTGTGCTGAGAACGAAAAGCAACAGCCAGATTTTCAGGTAGATTCCCAGGGGATGCTGCTGTCCGGTTCTGGTCGTCATTTGCCCCTCCACCTACCAGAGATAAAAGAATGCGAAGATAAATACCCAGACCAGGTCGACAAAGTGCCAATACAGCCCCATTGTTTCAACTATTTCGTATCGACCCTTTCGACCGGTCATGAATCCCGGTTTTTCACTGTCCAGATCACCTCTGATCACCTTGATTGCCACGATGACCAGGAAGATCACACCGATGGATACATGTGTACCATGAAAACCCGTGATCATGAAAAACGTCGCGCCAAATTGTGCGGCTCCCATGGGGTTGCCCCATGGCCTGACGCCTTCTTCGACAATCAACTTTGTCCATTCGAAAGCCTGCATGCCGACGAAGGTAGCGCCCAGCAAGGCTGTCATCATCAGCAATAGAAACGTGGTAATGCGCTTCTTACGGTAACCGTAGTTGACGGCCAATGCCATGGTACCGCTGCTGCTGATCAGGACAAAGGTCATGATGGCGATCAAAATCAGTGGCAATTCTTTACCGAACAGAGTCAGTGCAAAGACCTCGCTGGGGTTTGGCCATGGCACCGTCGTCGACATGCGCACCGTCATGTAGGCGATCAGAAAGCTTCCGAAGATGAATGTGTCACTGACCAGGAAGATCCACATCATGGCCTTGCCCCAGGTCACATTCTTGAAGGCTCTCTGATCTGAAGACCAGTCCTCTACGACGGTTGCCAACCCGGGGCGTACTGCAGAGAGATTGGATCCAACCATGGTATCTGCCATGCCAATTGCCTCCTTCAACCAGACAAAAGTGTGAAAAACAACACCAGCCAGATGATGAACAGGTAATCCCAATAAACCTTGCACAGTTCGATGCGCATGCCCAGCCTCACACGCTCAAGGTTGAACCAGGCCCCTGCCGTGGCACGTGCCCAGACCCACAGGCCGCCCAACAGGTGCACTCCATGGGCTGCAGTAAACAGGTAAAAAAATGCATTGGCGGCATTGGCCTCGACCGTGTTGCCAGCGGTATTCAGCTGATTCCACGCAAACAGTTGTCCGGCAAGAAACAGGAGGGTCAGAATCGCACCGACCAGCAATCCCAGTTTCACCTCGCGCCGAGCACCCTTTTTCATGGCCGTATCTGTACGATGCACGACTACGCAACTTGCCAGCAACAGGGCTGTGTTCAGCCACATCAAATCGGGAACAGACAGGCGGTTCCAGTCAGGCAGCATGCTGCGCATGAAGTAGGCGCTCATCAGCAATCCGAACAATGACGTCGCGACACAGAGAAATAATCCCAGGCCCACCTTGAGCGTGGGAAACCCCAGGCTGCCCGCGACTCTCGGTCGGTTACCGACCTCACTGCCAGGGTCACCCGTTGATGCAATCGTCGAGGCTTCCCAGGGACGTACATTGATCGTCTGGCGCGCCAGCCACCAGATGATGGTGGCCATGATCGCAGCGAGAAACACGAGGGCGGCGGTCATGATGGCGGCGCCTGTGGATTATCGTCAGTTTCTCTTGCCGGCAAGGAATCCGGTGGCTGATTCTGGGGAATATAGTCCAGCACCGCACCCGGCACGCTGTAATCGTAGGCCCAACGATAGACGATGGGTAATTCGGGACCGAAGTTACCGTGCCTGGGTGGTGTGTCTGCCGTTTGCCACTCGAGCGTAGTGGCTTCCCAGGGGTTTGGTCCCGCTGGTTCGCCTTTGAAGTAACTGCGAATCAGGTTGTAGACGAACACCAGCTGAACGACGCCGACAATCAGAGCCGCAATGGTTATCTGCACATTGAGCGTATGCGCAGACTCGGGAATGAAACTGATGTTTTCAATGGAGTAGTAACGACGGGGTACGCCGAGAATTCCCAGGTAGTGCATGGGAAAATAAATCGAATAAGAGCCGATGAAGGTAACCCAGAAATGAATTTTTCCCAGGGTGGGATCGAGCATTCGACCTGTCACCTTCGGATACCAGTGGTACAAACCGCCGAACACCACCATGATCGGCGCAACTGCCATGACCATGTGGAAGTGTGCAACCACGAACATCGTATCGGACAGCGGCACATCGACTGGAACATTGCCAAGAAACAGACCGGTCAATCCGCCATTGACGAAGGTGACGAGAAACCCGATGGCGAACAACATGGGTACTGTGAAACGGATATTTCCGCGCCACAGGGTCAGCACCCAGTTATAAACCTTCAGCGCCGTGGGAATGGCGATTATCAGGGTAGTCGTGGCAAAGAAAAAACCGAAATACGGATTCATGCCGCTGACGTACATATGATGCGCCCACACCACGAAGCTCAGCCCGCCAATGATCAGGATCGCCCAGACCATCATGCGATAGCCGAAGATGTTTTTTCGTGCATTGACGGCTATCAGATCCGATACGATACCGAAGGCCGGTAACGCAACGATATACACCTCGGGGTGTCCGAAGAACCAGAACAGGTGCTGGAACAACACCGGACTGCCGCCCTGGTAGTCCAGCATCTCCCCGGCTACGCTGATTGCCGGCATGAAAAAACTGGTACCCAGTGTGGCATCCAGCAACATCATGACGGCACTGACGAACAACGCAGGAAAAGCCAGCAGCGCCAGTATGGTAGCCATGAGAATACCCCAGATGGTCAGTGGCAATCTCATCAGCGTCATGCCGCGGGTGCGTGCCTGCAGTACGGTGACTACGTAGTTGAGTCCCCCCATGGTAAAGCCGATGATGAACAGCATCAGCGACAGCAACATGAGTATGATTCCGAGGCCGGCACCCGGTGTACCCTCGACAATCGCCTGCGGCGGATACAGCGTCCAGCCTGCTCCGGTCGATCCTCCAGGTACGAAGAGACTGGCTACCAGCAACAATACGGCGGCCAGGTAAATCCAGTAACTGAGCATGTTGGCGTAGGGAAACACCATGTCACGCGCGCCAACCATCAGCGGTATCAGGTAATTGCCGAATCCGCCCAGGAAAATCGCAGTCAGAAGGTATACGACCATGATCATGCCGTGCATGGTGACGAATTGCAGGTATGCACCCGGCGTAATAAATGAAAAGCTGTTGGGAAAACCCAGTTGCAATCTCATGATCCCGGACAGAACCAACGCCAGCAACCCGACTCCCATCGCCGTGATGGTGTATTGAATGGCAATGACCTTGGCATCCTGGCACCAGATGTACTTACCAATGAATGTCTTCGGGTGATAGAGTTCTTCCTCTTCCACCTCTAATGGTGGAATCAACTCTGTTTCATCGTGCGCCACGTAACTCATCATGGATCCCTCTTGCCCGTTTCCCGACTGATGGCTACCTCAGTGTATTGATGTAGTACGCCAGATCGTCAAGCGAACGCTCGTCGCTGACGACAGCCGCCATCGATCTCATTTGTGGACCATAGGCATCCTGCGGATGTGCACCACGAATACCCCGACGGAAATTATTGACCTGCCTGACCAGGTACCAGTCATCGACCCCGGCCAGTCGAGGTGCATTCATGGCACGGATACCCTGGCCATT
>JABDKN010000142.1 GCA_013002205.1 Granulosicoccus sp. | reverse complement strand
CTGGGCAAGGCTTTCGGCATGTCGGTTCACGCCTGGTCTCCCCATCTGTCACAGGATCGCTGCCGTGAGCTGGCGGTGACCTATCACCCGGATCTGAAATCCCTGATGGCGTCGGCCGATGTCGTGTCGATCCACATGGTGCTGTCGTCGAGTACCAGGCATCTGGTCGATGCATCGGCATTTGCCAGCATGCGTGAGCGTGCGCTGTTCATCAACACCTCACGGGGTCCGATCGCAGATGAACAGGCGTTACTGCAGGGGCTACGGGCAGGACGACCCTACCAGGCAGCCCTGGATGTCTATGAAGAAGAACCACTGCCCATGGACAGTGACCTGCGAGATACCGCCCTGATCGATTCCGGCCGTCTGTTGTTGTCTCCGCACCTGGGCTATGTCACCGAACAGACCTGGAAAGTGTTCTATTCACAGACAGTAGAGGCCATAGCAGCCTGGCAACGGGGAATACCCATTCGCCTGCTCAACTGAGGGGACTTGCCATCGCCCTTGAACGTGCTGGCAACAAACCCGGACGAAGCCAGGTTCAAAAAACTTGTAAATCTGCAAAATCCGGCATTCAGGTCTACTGAATGGGTCATACTCGGCGTAGGACGTGTAGGCATACAGACGTCCAACTGTCCAGACGCCCGGTTGCGTGGGCGTTCAGGCGCACAGCTCATAACCTCAGTCACCAACAAACCATGGCCACCATAGAACTAGGGTGTCAACTCGACTATCAGGTCGAGTTCGAAACCAGCTTCATTTTCCAGATAGCCGCACTGGACTCTGCACGCCAGCATATCGTCCAGGAAATCCTGACCTGTCAGCCTCAACAATCGATCGAAGTCTGCCGTGTCGGCCAGCTTGATCATCGGGTACACCGGATGGTCGTGCAACCAGGCCCCTTCAACCTCATGTACACCGCAACCGTCGAGACGCAACCTGCCAAAGTTCCATCGGCTGATCTGCAGGCCTATGTGCATTCCAGGCTACCGTGTAAGGTACTGGAATTCCTGAATCCCAGTCGTTATTGCGAATCGGACAAACTCGAGCATTTTGCGTGGGATACATTCGGTCACACACCAGCCGGACATGCCAGGGTGCAGGCTGTGACCG
The DNA here is from genome assembly GCA_013002205.1 of Granulosicoccus sp. Lineage (GTDB taxonomy): Bacteria > Pseudomonadota > Gammaproteobacteria > Granulosicoccales > Granulosicoccaceae > Granulosicoccus. The sequence goes on along the minus strand of JABDKN010000142.1, from coordinate 5,686 downwards.
ACTGGGTGAACAGCCACCTGAGTTACACACCAGGTAGCACTGGACCGACGACGACAGCGTGTGATGTCTTCCTCCTCCGCCAGGGCGTCTGTCGCGACTTTGCACACGTCACTATTGCCCTGTGCCGTGCTCTGGGAATGCCCGCACGCTATGTCGCTGGGTATGCGGTTAAACTGGATCCGCCCGATTTTCACGGATTCGTGGAAGTTTTTCTGGACGGTGACTGGTATCTGTTCGATGCCACCAAGCTCGCCCCCGTGGACGGGTTCGTCAGAATCGGTGCTGGCCGCGATGCCGCCGATCTGTCCTTTGCAACACTCGTCGGCAATACGACGATGAACCAGATCGAGGTCTGGGCCAGGGACACCGGTGCCGGCATGTCCACAGGCGAGACTGGCAACGATACGGCGGTAAGCCTTAACTGAGGTGGGATGCACTCCAGTCAACTGTCGCAGGCACTGTATGAGCAGTTCACGTCCATTGGCAGACGCACGCGCCTTCCTCCGGTGCGCTCCTTCAATGTCTCCCCGCCAGCCAGCGATGACGGGCGCAGCAACAACTTCGCCTACCTGGAACTGGATGACGGATCGATCGGCCTGACGTATACCGCGCTGGGCCATGATCTGGAAGATCTGAACCGGTATCTCCCTGCACTTTCACTGGAGGGCCTGTCGCCTGTCGAACTCTTCGATTACTACCGGGGCTCTCAAGGCTGGCAACGCGCAGTGGGCCTTGCGGCCATCAATGCGGTCAGTGACCACCTGCTCACTCGCGCAGGAATCTGGTACGAAATGCCGGATAATGCCGATATGTTGTTGCCCCGTCCCGGGGAGCGCATCGGTATGGTCGGGTACTTCGGACGCATGGTTGAGCCTCTGCTCACCCGGGGTGCGAGCCTGACCGTCATCGAACTCGATGAGGCGCTGATACGACATTCGCCGGGGCTGGAGGTAACTCTCGATGCTTCACGACTTGAAGAATGTTCTCAGGTCGTGATCACCGGTACCACCCTGCTCAATGACAGTCTGGAGAAGATGCTGGCGCATTGTCGGGGCGCTCGTGAAGTACACTTGCTCGGACCAACGGCAAGTTGCCTGCCAGAGGTGCTCTTTTCAGCTGGAGTCACACGGGTCGGCGGTTTCCATGTCTCATCACCGTCACTGTTCGCCCGACGCTGGGCGGAACACGGACGCTGGCGTGATGCCGGGCGACGCTACCTGCTGACCCCTGATAATTACCCGGGCACGCAACGACTGCTTGAATCGGATTGAAGCCTGCGGTCAGCCTCCCGTCAGGTGAGCCTGTCTCTGTTCAAGTGCGCGGACAACGCTCATTGCGGTTAACGCCGATGAGCGGGGATTTCCCGGCAGGGGCAGACCTTCGACGCTGAACTTGAAATGACCAAATCGCCCACTCGCCTCTATTTCGTGATGGTTGCCGACGGCATCGGGATCCACGATGAGTTCGACACGCGTATCGTCGAAACCGATCCCCGCCAGTGCAATGGTCGCCGCTACATTGGCGTTTTTCGGATAACGCAGCGCAGCTTCTCGCGCGGAGCCACTGAACAACTCGACAGTGCCTGCCACATTGTCCAGATCAACGATGGATTCGGCCGCCGTTCCGCGCCAGCCTTCCGGAGGCTTGCGACCCCGGTATCTGACAGCTTCCAGCGACTCGATACTGGCAGCGGACAATGCATCCAGGGCGCCAATGGCACCGGATACGAGTTGCAGGCGTGCATTGCCAAGCTCAGCAGCCTGTGCCAGTTCGTCGGATACGCGCTCATCTGCCAATGCACCACTGGACACACTGATGACATCCACACCCATGCGCAGCAGCATCGGCACCTGCTCCGCAAGAGCTGCATGACCTGCGCATTCAGCCACCACGTCGAACGATGCACACAAGTCATCCACATGGCTTACGCAGCTGATGTCGTCACCCAGTACCTCTCGTGCCCGCACTTCGCGTCCGGGGCGACACAGTACGGCCACGACACAACTATGATGACTGGCCTGAACCGACCTGAACACATATTCGCCAATGGCGCCATAACCGATCAACAACACTCGATTCACAGCGATTAGAGCCCCAGGATCTCGTCCGCTGACACATAGTCGTAACCCAGTGCATGGGCCACCTCTTCATGGACAACCTGTCCCCTGGCCACATTCAGGCCATGGCGCAGGTGTGGATCTCTGCGGAGTGCTTGCTCGTATCCCAGACCGGCCAGGGCCAGCACGTGCGGCAATGTGACATTGTTCAGTGCATAGGTTGACGTTCGCGGAACACCACCTGGCATGTTGGCGACACAGTAATGCACGACATCATCAACCACGTAGGTTGGTTCCGCGTGGGTGGTTGGCCTGGAGGTCTCGCAACAACCGCCCTGATCGATGGCCACGTCCACGATGACGGAACCTGGTTTCATTCCCTTGACCATGTCAGCAGTCACAAGCTTCGGTGCGGCGGCACCGGGAATCAGTACACCACCGATGACCAGATCGGCTTCGAGTACGTGCTGCTCCAGCGCATCACGTGTCGAGAAAACACTGTTGGTACTGCGACCGAACTGTTGCCAGTGCGCCTCGATGACATCCGGGCTTCGGTCTATGACCCAGGTATCTGCACCCATGCCCACGGCAATATGCGCGGCGTGGGTACCGACGACTCCACCGCCGATGATGACGACCTTTGCCGGGTCCACTCCCGGTACGCCACCGAGCAACATCCCCAGGCCACCGTGAGGCTGTTCCAGGCAATAGGCACCCGCCTGAATTGCCATCCGGCCTGCCACTTTTGACATCGGCGCCAGCAATGGCAGACCTCCGCGTGCTGCGGTAACCGTCTCATAGGCAATACAGATCGCTTCACTCTTGACCAGATCGTGAGTCTGTTCCGGGTCCGGAGCCAGATGAAGATAGGTGAACAGTATCTGCCCGGTACGCAGCATGGCACGTTCACTGGCCTGAGGCTCCTTGACCTTGACTACCATCTCTGCCCGTTCGAAAACCTCAGCGGCAGTCTCAACGACCTCGGCCCCGGCGGCCTGATATTCTTCATCAGTGCGACCGATCCCACTACCTGCACGCGTTTCCACGATGACCTGGTGCCCGGCATGGACGCACTCGCGCACGCTGGTAGGCGTCAGACCGACCCGATATTCGTGGTTCTTGATTTCCTTCGGTACGCCGATCAGCATGTCTTTATCCTCGTGGTGATTTGCAGTGACTACCCGGCTCCAATCATCGCCTATTCAGCGGAAACCGATACAGCCAGATGCCCGTCGCAGACGCTGCCAGAGACGCCTGCTACAAAGTCACCAGCTTGCCCGGATTCATCAGATTGTGCGGGTCTATCGTCGACTTGATCTGGCTCATGAGTGCATAGGCAGCACCGTGCTCCTCGTGCATATAGCGTCTCTTGCCACTGCCGACACCATGCTCACCCGTCACGGTTCCGCCATACCGAAGCGCCAGGCGGTTGACCGCACCGGCCAGCGTCGCAGCACGCTGCATTTCCTGGTCATCTGCCGGGTCTACCAGTATCGTTAAATGGAAGTTTCCATCACCCACATGCCCGACCAGCGGTGCCAGCAGCTCACTCTGCTGAATCAACACCTGCGTCTGCGCAATACACGCTGCCAGTGCAGAGATTGGTACGCAACAGTCAGTGACCATACCCTGAGCTCCCGGGCGCAATGCTTTACCGGCATAATAGGCATTGTGTCGTGCGCGCCAAAGCCGGTTGCGTTCCTCCTGGTGTGTTGCCCACTGGAACTCGGAGACGCCGAATTCCTCGCAAACGGACCTGAACATCTCGACCTGTTCCGCAACACCTGATTCGGTGCCGTGAAACTCCAGAAACAGGTGCGGCTTCTCCGCAAGCGGCATGTCCGGGTTGTAGAGATTCATGCCTTTCATCTGTAACTCGTCGAGCAACTCGATGCGGGCCAGGGGAATTCCCATCTGGATCGCCAGGATCACCGAGTCGACTGCCTGTGCGATGGAATCGAAGGCACAGGTAGCAGCGGAAATGGTATCTGGCTGACCAAACAGTCTCACGGTCAATTCAGTCATGATACCCAGCGTGCCTTCAGAACCCACAAACAAGTGGGTCAGGTCGTAGCCTGCCGAGGATTTCCTGGCGCGTGAGCCGGTTCTGATGATCTGCCCGTCGGCCAGCACCACTTCCAGCGCCATCACGTTTTCGCGCATGGTGCCGTAGCGGACGGTGTTGGTGCCCGAGGCCCGGGTAGCGGCCATACCACCCATGGTGGCATCGGCACCAGGGTCGACGGTGAACATCAGCCCCGTCGCCCGGAGCTCCTCGTTCAGCCTGATACGAGTCACACCCGGTTGCACCACTGCGTGCATGTCGCTGGCATGTACCGCTATTATACGGTTCATCCCGCTTGTATCGATGCTGATACCACCCGCGAGCGGGATCACGTGTCCTTCCAACGATGTACCTGCACCATAAGGTACAACCGGACACCGATGGCGAGTGCAGATCTTCATGATCTCCGACACTTCCTGTGTATCGTGCGGATACGCTACCGCATCCGGTAACGCAGGTTTACTATAAGCCTCGTCGTGGCTGTGCATCTGCAGGATGGATGAACCGGTACTCAGTCTGTCACCCAGCAGGTTTTTCAGCGCACTGACTGCGTCGCAGTTATTGGTGGATGTCACCACGAGTAGTCTTCGGATCCGCCAGCCGGGAGTCAGGCGGTACTGGTACGTCTGGGCAGTTTCCAGCCGGGTCGCACGAAATGGCAGGTATATCCATGCGGGTTGCGTTCGAGGTAATCCTGGTGTTCTGGTTCAGCCTCCCAGAAGTCGCCGACGGGTTCCAGCTCGGTTACCACCTTACCCGGCCACAGACCGGATGCATCGACATCCGCAATGGTGTCCCGGGCGATTTCCTGCTGCTCATCGCTGCTGTAGTAAATGGCTGATCGGTACGATGAACCACGATCGTTACCCTGTCGCATGGGCGTGGTGGGATCGTGTATCTGGAAAAAGAACTCCAGCACATCCCGGTAAGAGATCACTGTCGGGTCGAAGATAATCTCGATGCCTTCTGCGTGACTACCGTGATGGCGGTAGGTTGCGTTGGGGACATCACCCCCCGTGTAACCTACGCGTGTTGAGATGACGCCTGGCAGGCGACGAATCAGATCCTGCATTCCCCAGAAGCAGCCGCCGGCAAGCACAGCCCTTTCCCTTTGCTTGTTCATATCGATGTCCCCTCAGGATGGTTTATCGAACAGTGGCAGATACTGGCCGTAACCCGCCTCTTCCAGTTCCTCGACCGGTACGAACCTGAGAGCTGCCGAGTTGATACAATAGCGCAAGCCGCCTGAGGCTGCCGGTCCGTCCGGAAATACATGGCCCAGGTGGCTGTCAGCGTGTACCGACCTGACTTCCGTCCTGGTCATGCCCAGTGAATTATCAACGTGTTCGACCACATGAGCCGATTCTACCGGTTGGGTAAAACTCGGCCAGCCACAGCCGCTGTCAAACTGATCCATGGACGTGAACAAGGGTTCGCCGGATACGATATCCACGTAGAGACCGGGGGCCGTGTTATTCCAGAACTCGTTTCTGAAGCTCGGTTCCGTCGCGCCATTCTGTGTCACCTCGTACTGCGTTTTCGTCAGTCGCTCCACAGATTCAGG
>JABDKN010000137.1 GCA_013002205.1 Granulosicoccus sp. | reverse complement strand
GCAGTGCCGTACATGAACGCCAGCGCCAGGCCATGCCCTGAATAACCGCCCGACGAATACAGCTCCGGAGAGAGTCGCCGGATGGAGGGCAGGCGGTTGCGCGTTATCGCCAGTGTGCCTCCCCAGGCATAGTCGATGGCGACATCCTGCAGTTGCGGAAAGATACCCAGCATTGCCCGCCTGACGTTGCGTTCGATGGAGACCGGAAAACGGTAGGAATAGTTCTCGCCTCCGCCGAACAGCAACCGGTCAGTGTCCACACGACGGAAGTAGTTGACCACGAATCGTGAGTCGGCCACCGCATCGTCCTGCGGCAGCAGCGAGGCTGCGCGCTCGCCCAGGTGCTCCGTGACAATAATGAAGTTGTTGATTGGCATGACCCAGCGGTTGAGCGATGGATGCAGATTGTCCAGGTAGCCATTGACGGCCAGGATGACCTTGCCGCACAGGACACTGCCGCCTGCCGTGATCACACGCTGCGCCATCGAACGACTGCACGGGGCGATTCTCAGCACTTCGCTGAGCTCGTGGATCCGTGTGCCTGCCTGTTCGGCCGCTTGCGCAACACCGCTTGCCAGTTTCAGTGGGTGTATATGACCGGCACCGTGATCGATGACGCCACCAAAATAGTTCTGGCTGTCGATCCGTCGACGAACATCCGTCAGGCCGAGAGGCTCCATGGCGTCATAGCCATAGTGACGCGACAAGTGATCACAGTAGTCGTGCATCGCCTGCACACCTCGGCGTCGATGCTGCGCGTGGATGATGCCGGGCCTGTAGTCCATATCGATCGAATGGGCCTCGCACAGTTGATGGATATGCGTCTTGGCAGCCTGCGCAATCTGCCACAGTGCATGGGCTGCCGGTTTACCCATCACACCCTCGAGTGTCAGCTGATCCATGTTGAATCCGCTACCCAGTTGGCCGCCGTTGCGTCCCGAGGCGCCCCAGCCAACCCGGTGAGCATCCAGAACCACGGTGTCATACCCTCGTCCGGAGAGTTCAAGGGCAGCAGCCAGACCGGTGAAGCCGGCGCCGATGACGCAGACATCTGCGCTGATGTGGTGCTCGAGCGGGGCCCGTCCGGGGATCGGGCAGTTGGTGCGATACCACGATGGTGCGTGTTCGCCACGGTGATCATTGGCGTATAGCAGCTTCATGCAGTGTCCGCAGGCGCTGATTCCGTCCGGGCGAACAGTGCGACGGACGAAGGGGCACCGAAAGTTTTCGTGAATGCAGGAACAGTCCGCGCGCGACTAGACATTCAACAGCAGATGCTCTCGCTCCCAGGGACTGATGACCTGCAGAAATGCCTCGGACTCCTGGTGTTTGATTGCGCGATACAGCATGCAGAATTCCCTGCCCAGCAGCGCTTCGATGTCCGGACTTGCACTGAACAGTTCCAGTGCACGCAGCAGGTCGCGAGGGATGTCGTGCGGCAATGCGTAGGCGTCGCTGGTGATCGCATCACGCGCTTTCAGACCCTGTGTCATGCCGATCAGTCCACAGGCGAGGCTGGCCGCAATGGCCAGGTAAGGATTGCAGTCCATGCCCACGACACGGTTTTCCACACGGCGGCTGCCGGGACTGGATACCGGGACGCGCAGTCCGGTGGTCCGGTTGTCGACGCCCCATTCCAGATTGATAGGAGCCGAATCATCCGGTTTGAACCGCCTGTAGGAATTGACATAGGGGGCAAATATACACAGCACATCGGGTATCAGTGTCTGCTGGCCACCGACGAAGCCATGGAACAGCTCGGACGGTTCATCCGTTTCCGTATTGAATACGTTGCTGCCATCGCGTGTTGACACGACGCTCTGATGGATGTGCATGGCGCTGCCCGGCTGCTCTTCCATCGGTTTGGCCATGAAAGTGGCAAAGCAGTTGTTGCGCAGGGCAGCCTCGCGAATCAGTCGTTTATAGAAAAACACCTGGTCAGCCAGCTCTACCGGATGACCATGTTGCAGATTGATTTCGATCTGGCCGGCACCTCCTTCCTGGATGATGGTGTCGATCTCGAATCCCTGTGCTTCGGCAAAGGAATAGATGTCGTCTATGACGGTCCCATATTCCTCCACGGCACTCATCGAATAGGCCTGGCGCGCGATTCCCTGGCGACCAGTGCGACCAATCGGCGGCTCGATAGGCAGATCCGGATCGATGTTGGGTTTGGTCAGGTAGAACTCGAGCTCCGGAGCGACGACTGGTTGCCAGCCGTTCTTCAGGTACTCATCGACGACTCTCTTCAGGACGTTGCGGGGTGACAGGCCGACGCGAGAACCATCCTGGTTATGGACATCGTGAATGACCTGCAGAGTGACATCGGCTGACCAGGGCACCGCTGTGGCGGCAGAAAAATCCGGGGTCAATACCATGTCGGATTCGGTCCATTGATCGGGCATCTCCTCCAGGTCCACGTATTCGCCGGTAATGGTCTGGTAGTAGATGGAGGTGGGCAGATACATGGCATCGCCACGTGAGAATTTTCTCGCCGGCATCGCCTTGCCACGCGAGGTGCCGGCGATATCCGCGATCACGCACTCCACGTCGTCAACACGGCGCGCTCCCAGCCACAGGTGGAAAGCCCCTGGCAGTTGATCCATCCACGTCTCGTTGGTGCTCATAATGTCGCTTGTCTGGTGCAGTCAGATTCAGCCTGTGCCGGCCGGGTTATTTGCCCGAGGTCAGGGTTGGGCTACGTTGCCCGACAGGAAGCGACGCAAGGTTTCCGCCACGGCACTGCGTGCGACTGGCAGGCCGAGAGTCTGTTCGGCCTGTACCTTGACAGCCTCTGGCAGTATCTCACCGCGGGTTTCGAGCAAGCCCTCGATGAAGGCCTGCTCGAATTCGGGGTGAGGTTGCAGGGTGAGGATACGCTTGTCGTAGATCAGCGCTGCGTGCTGGCAGAAATCGCTGCTGCCTGCATTGCGGGCCCCCGGCGGCAGTTCGATCACCTGATCCTGGTGAAACGCAAACAAAGGCGTGCCGGCGCTGGCATCGTGGGCCGCGGGGGTATCACCGAAGAAGTCCTCGTCCAGCGCGTATTGAACGCGACCCACAGACCAGCCTCCAGTAAATTTCTCGACCTTTCCACCCAGCGCCTGGGCAATGACCTGATGACCGAAGCAGATGCCGACCATCGGTTTACCCGAGGCATAGACCTCGCGGATGAAGTTCTCCAGCGGAGGTATCCAGGCGTGATCTTCGTAGGCTCCAAAGCGCGATCCGGTAATCAGCCACGCGTCCGCATCGTCTACGCAGTCGGGAAATGTGCCGTCGAGTACCGGCCAGTGACGATAATCGAAGGCGTTTTCGCCGAGCAGTTCGACGAACATGCCGTTGTAGTCAGGAAAGCGATCGAGCAGGGCCTCCGGCGAGCGCCCCGCCTGCAATATGCCCAGTCTGGGCCTGCGATCTGGCCTTGCTGACGCAGCGGTTTGTGTCGGATTGTTCATGACGCGATTTATACTCTCACTGCACGGCATAATCCATCCTGCGAGCAAGCTGCGTACCGCATTGTATGATGCAGGTCTCCAGGCCGCTGTTCTTGGCGTATCGCGTGTGAATTTTTGGACACCTGCGAGCCACGGGTTGCAGTGTGTGCATAATGGTAGCCGGCCCGGGTAATGGATGATCACCGGCCAGGCACTGGTGATGGTAGCACGCAACGGTGGCGCTGCCAGTGAACCTCGCTCGGCGTTATTGCGGCTCTGCCATGCTGAATCAGACGGCTTACTGAGTACTGAGTGGACAGAATGGAGATTAAACAAGGCTTGCATATCTGCCTGATCAGCGTGCATGGACTCATCCGCGCAGATGAGCTGGAGCTGGGCAGAGATGCCGATACCGGTGGTCAGATTCTCTACGTGGTCGAGCTGGCGCGCGCACTGGCTGATGCCCGTGAAGTGGCCAGAGTGGATCTGGTCACACGCCTCATCACCGACCCGGCGGTCGGCGAAGAGTATGGCTGGAGCGTCGAGTCGCTCGGTGGCAAGGCCTCCATACTGCGGGTGGAGGCCGGTGGTCCGAGCTACCTGGCCAAGGAACAGCTGTGGGACCATCTGGATTCGTTCGCCGATAACCTGATCGATCTCTACCGGCGTGAAGGTGTCGTTCCTGATCTGCTGCACAGCCATTATGCAGATGCAGGGTACATTGGCAGCCGCCTGTCACATCTGCTGGGTGTGCCGCTGGTGCACACCGGGCATTCGCTGGGCAGGGTGAAACGGCGTCGCCTGCTGGCCAGTGGGCTGGACAGCAACACCATCGATGATCGCTACAATATGTCCCGCCGGATCGTTGCCGAAGAGCAGACACTTGCCGCCGCTGAGCGGGTCGTCACCAGTACCCATCAGGAAATCGAAGAACAGTATGAGCTGTATGATTTCTATCGGCCCGAGGCCATGCACGTCATTCCGCCGGGCACCAATATGTCCCGCTTCCAGCCGCCTCAGGGCAATGAACACGAATCGGCCATCAATCTGGAGGTACGGCGCTTCCTGAAGGATGCAGACAAGCCGATGATCCTGGCACTCTCGCGTGCCGATGCCAGAAAGAACATTGCCGCGCTGATGCATGCCTATGGCAATGACGCCGAGTTGCAGGAACGGGCCAACCTGGTGGTGGTGATGGGAAACCGGGAGGACATCAACGAGCTGGAAGTGGGTGCACGAAACGTGCTGACCGAACTCCTGCAACTGATTGATCGCTATGACCTGTATGGCCTTGTCGCCTATCCAAAGCAGCATCGGCCCGATGATGTGCCGGTACTGTACCGCCTGGCGACACTCAGTGGTGGGGTGTTCGTCAACCCGGCACTCACCGAACCCTTCGGCCTGACCCTGATCGAGGCGGCGGCCAGCGGCCTGCCCATCGTGGCGACAGAGGACGGCGGACCGCGAGACATCATCGGTAACTGCAATAACGGCATACTCATCGACCCGCTCGAGCCGGAAAGTATCGCCAGTGCCATCAAGGAGGTCATCGGTGACTGGGAAACCTGGCAACAGCGTTCGGTTGCCGGTCTCCAGGGCGTGCGCCAGCATTATTCGTGGACCGCACACGCACAGGAGTATCTGAGCATGGTGAGTTCCATCACGGGTAAGAAAACCAGTGCCGAGGCAGCCGACAGTGCGCGGGTATTCAGCGCCAGCCATGTGGACAGAGCCTTGTTCACTGATCTCAATCGCAGCCTGCTGGGTGATGAAGAGGCCCTGCAGACGCTCATCGGGATCGTGCGCGCCAACCGTAAGCGCATGAATTTCAGTATCAATACCGGGTTACGGCTCGATTCCGCCTTGCGACTGCTGAAGCGGCACGGCATTCCGGAGCCGGATGCACTGATCACCAGTGTCGGTACGGAAATCACGCTCGCGCCTACCCTGACCGAGGACACGGCCTGGACCCGACATATAGAAAAGCAGTGGACACCCCGACAGGTGCGCAGGGTGCTGCAGGATGTACCGGGAATCCGACCGCGCGCTGCGGAACATCAGAGCTATTTCAAGATCAGCTATCTCTACGACCCTGAACGTGCTCCGTCGATAGACGAGATCAGTGCCAGACTGTTTCAGGAGGAACAGGCAGTCAACATAGTCTTTTCACATGGGGAGTACCTGAACATCGTGCCCATCCGTGCATCCAAAGGACTGGCACTGCGACATGTGGCAGCCAAGTTTGGTATTCCTTTGGAGCGCGTACTGGCCATCGGCGGCTCTGGCGCGGATGAGGACATGATGCGCGGCAACACCCTGGCGGCGATTGTCGGTAACCGCACGCATGAAGAGCTCTCGCAGGTAGCCGAAGGTGAGACGATCTACTTTGCCAGAAAGCCTTACGCCTCCGGCATCATCGAGGCCATGGAGTATTACGATTTTCTCGGCAGGTGCAGATCGCCCGAAGTGCAGGCGGAGCCGGCATGACCGAACTGCTGTGCACGGATCTCGACCGCACCCTGTTGCCCAACGGCGAGCAGCCTGAGTCACCCCTGGCGCGGCCGGTACTGTGGCAGTTGCTGCGTCATCACGATATTGCGCTGGCGTATGTGTCCGGACGTGATCTGGATCGCATCCTGGAGGCGATCGACGAGTACCAACTGCCCGTGCCGGATGTCATCGTGGCGGATGTCGGTACCAGTATTCATGTGCCGGTGTCGGGTCAATGGCAACGACATGGCGACTGGGACGACCACATTGCCAGGGACTGGAATGGACTTGATTCGGCCGCCATCCGGGAAAAACTCTCCGCTTTCACGGAATTGCAGGATCAGGAGCACGACCGGCAGTCGCGCCACAAGCGCAGCTATTACCTGCAGCGGCAGATCGATCCAGTTGCGCTCAGGCAACGACTCGACGAGCAGCTCTGTGCCGGTGGTATCAAGGCCTCGCTGGTATTCAGCGACGATCCCGAGAAAGGCGTTCAGCTGCTGGATGTGTTGCCACGCAATGCCACCAAACTGGAGGCCATGGTGCATGTGCAGAAGATGCTGGGTATCGCCAACGAGGCGACGCTGTTCAGCGGCGACAGCGGTAATGACGCGACTGCCCTGGCCAGTGGCCTGCCCTCGGTGACCGTGGCCAATGCTGATGATGCCACGCGCGAGGCGGTGCGGCGACTGGCCCGGCAGAACGGCAGCGAAGCCAGTTGCTATCAGGCCGCAGGTTCACTGCCGCTGGCAGATGGTCATTCGCTGAATGGCAACTACGCCGCCGGCATCGTGGAGGGGCTGGTGCATTTCAACCCGTCATGGAACGCGGAGTTGTTGTCCAGTGAGTGGATAAAGGCCGCCATTGCGGCGCAGGGGACACCACGATCGCCGCAGAGCCGGCGTGCATGACTCGGTATACTGACGCCTGCCCTGTGGGAACGTGAACCGTATGTCTGTCCGAAACTACCCCGAAGTTGCCCTGCATGTACTCGGCAGGCTGTCTGCCTCCGAACGCGCGCAGCTGTTGAGCCGGGCAGAAGACGACCTGGAACCATTTCTGAGCGGTGCTGCGCCGATCATAGAGGCGGTGCGCACCGAGGGTGACGAGGCCCTGGCCCGCTGTGGACGCAAGTTCGATGGTGCGACTTCATTACGAGCCGATACCATTGCTGCCACGCGCGGCGACATCGACAAAGCCTTCGACGGCATCGACAGCGTGATGATCGAGACGCTTGAATATGCGGCAGACAACATCCGGCGCTTTCACGAAGCGCAGCGTCCGCCCGAGATGTGGATGAAGGAAATCCGTCCCGGCGTACTGGTCGGAGAACGTGCCACCGCCATCGATTCGGTGGCCTGCTACTCGCCACGCGGCAAGGGATCCTTTCCCTCCGTTACCCTGATGACCGCCATACCGGCGGTGGTCGCCGGTGTACCCGATCCTGTCATCCTCACGCCACCCGGAATCGACGGGCAGGTGGATCCGGCCACGCTGGTGGCTGCCAGGCTTGCCGGTATCGAGCAGGTGTACAAGGCAGGTGGTGCACAGGCTGTCGCGGCAGCGGCCTTCGGAACGGCGACCATTCCGCGATGTTTCAAGTTCGTCGGCCCGGGCAGTCCCTGGGTGAGCGCTGCCAAACGCCTGCTGGCAGGTCGTATCGATCCGGGTATTCCGGCCGGACCCAGCGAAACCATTTTACTGGCTGATGAGTCGGCGAACCCACTGGTTGCTGCGCTGGACATGACCATCGAATCGGAACATGGACCCGACAGCAGTGCCTTTCTGGTGACCTGGGATGCAGCGCTGGCCCAGGCTGTTCGCCAGGCGATTCCCCGTTACTGGGACAGGCAGAATGACACGCTGGCTGAGTATTCCTCCACCGTGCTCAGTGGGCATCGAGGAGGCATCGTGCTGGCCGAGTCGCCAGCGGACGCTTACGCCTTCATCAACGACTACGCCCCCGAACATTGTCAGGTGCTCTCGACCAGCCCGTATGAGCACCTGGCACATATCCGTAATGCCAGCGAAATCCTGCTCGGTGAGCATGCGGCCGGCTCGATGGCAAACTACCTGATGGGCCCCAATTGTGTACTGCCCACATCAGCCGCTGCCAGGACGCATTCGCCACTGGGTGTTCATGATTTCATGAAGACCTGTTCCATCGGCCATGTCACGGCGGGTGGCTACGCAGAAATGGCTCCGCATACACACCGCTTTGCCACCTACGAGGGCTTCGACGGGCACGCGAATGCCGTGTCCAAATTACGCACCGACGCCATGAGCACTGGCTGAAACCGCTGGCGGCCTGCCTTCAGCAGCCCCCGTGATGGCCAGCCAGGCTCTGTGAATGGCGACTGGAAAATCATGAATTAACTGTCATGTTGCAGACATTCACTGCCCATGCGGTGTCCGCCTCGTTGCCGCTGAACCGTACGTAGCTGTAAGGAAATACCGACTGGCATCTTCGTATCCTTCGCAGTGTGTGGCGGGTCAACCGATCCGTCTGGTGCGCGTGAAGCGACAGGAGGGTAGAAGCGTGAATTATCTCAACGAAAAACTGTTATTGGCTGCAGCGATGGGCCTGGTGTTGACGGGATGTGGAGGTGGTGGCACCGCCACGCCGGAGGCAGTCGGGGAGGAGGTGGCCACCAGCGTCGAGCAGGCTGCCGATACGACAGCTGCCGCCGTCGACAATGCTGCAGAGGGTGTCATGGACGCTGCCAATAACGCTGGCTGGACAGATCTGCAGGCCAACTGGCAGGAGTCGATCAGCAGTGTCAGGGACCGCTGGGATGAACTCAGTGACGAGGATCTACTGAGCGTCAATGGTGACCGCGATGCACTCGTGTCACTGTTGCAGGACAAGTATGGCTTCGATCGGCAAACGGCCGAGAGTGAGGTGGATGCCTGGGCATCTACCCTGTAGGCTTGGTACGGTGACCCGCAGGGCAGCACGGCTTGCGCTTCTCGAGCGGGTCCCGCAGACATATCCGGCAGATGTTGGCGACGAGGGGCGCTCGCCCCCCGTTGCTGGACCCGACCGTAGTATGCGTGAACCGACATCCGGAATGCATTCGTCTGCGTAACGGACGAACCTGACCGGCTTTTTCGGTCGCTGGGCATCGAGAGTGACATGAAATCCCTGCTAATCGTGGCTCACGGCAGTCGCCGCAGCGAATCGAACAGCGAAATTGCGCAGGTGGCTGCGCGACTGGCGGACAAGGCGCGAGGTGAATTCGACATCGTCGAGCATGCCTTTCTGGAGCTTGCCGATCCGTCGATTCCCGAGGGCATCGAGCGCTGCATCGCCCGGGGTGCGACGAGTGTCCAGGTGGTGCCCTACTTTCTGGCACGGGGCACACACGTGGCTGATGACATTCCCCGGCAGGTGGCGATCAAGCAGGCGACTTATCCGGGCATGGACATTCGCATAACGGATTACCTGGGTTGCGCGGAAGAACTGGTCGACGTACTGTTGCGACTGGCTCGCTGAGCAGGTACGCAGCGGATTTCTATTCATCGCCCGAAAAGCGTTTACCATGGCGCGATGAGCGCTTTGATGAACACAGTGGAAACCGACCATGAAGGCTATCTGCGACGCCGCGAGGACTGGTCGGTAGAGTTGGCCCTGGAGCTTGCCGAAGCGGATGGGATCACACTGACGGATGCACACTGGGAGGTCCTGAATTTTCTGCAGGAGTACTACGACAACTACGAGATAGCCCCGGCCATTCGTATCCTGACCAAACAGATTGGTAAACGCTACGGGCAGGAGAAGGGAAACAGCAAGTACCTGTACGAACTGTTCCCCCGCGGGCCTGCCAAACAGGCCTGCCGTTATGCCGGATTACCCAAGCCTACCGGTTGTGTCTGACGCACTGATCGGCGGATTGCTCAGTGCGGCAGTCGCCTGGTTGCTGCTGGCCACGCTCTGGCGAATGATCCAATGGGCGCTGACACCCTCACCCTTGCCGATCGTGCTGGCACCTGCCCCGCGCACTCGCGCTGGCGTGCTCGGGAGACTGTTGCTCGAGCTCTTTGTGTTCCGCTCACTGGCGCGGGCCAGCATGATCACCTGGCTGGCCAGCCTGGCCTTTCACTATGGTCTGCTGCTGGTACTCGTGGTGCACCTGCGTTTCCTGATCGTGCCACTGCCGCTCTGGCTGCTGCTGTTCGTGCGCGTGAGTACCTGGGCAGCCTCATTCCTGGTACTGGGGCTGGCGGTGCTGCTGATACGTCGAGTGTTGATCGACCGGCTGCGCTATATATCGACGCCCAGCGACTACCTTCACCTGTTGCTGCTGCTGGGCATCGCACTGTCCGGTGCCGGATTGAAATACCTGTGGCCTGTCGACCTGTTTGCCACCAGTCAGTTTCTGCGTGGCGCGCTCAGTTTCAACTGGCAACCATTGCCGGATAATGCGGGCCTGTGGCTGCATCTGGCGCTGGTCATCCTGCTGCTGCTGATCTTCCCGGTCAGCAAGTTGCTGCACGGGTTCGGGATCCTGTTCAGTCCCACCTTCAACCAGCGTGATCCGAACCGGTGAACGCCCGACAGCCCACCACCAGCCTGCCACCGGTCGTCGGTGCTTACCGCGTCATCCCGCTGATCCAGGAGGGTGCCAGTGCTTCGGTGCACAGCGCCGTGGCCGGGGCGGAGATTCAGGAGTCGCTCGGCTTGCCCGGGGCACTGGTGGAGAACTGGCACGACAAGGCCATCGAGCGACTCGGTCAACTGGTCAAGCAGAGACGTGGCTTGCGAGTGTTTCTGGATACCTGCACCCGATGCGGTGCCTGCACCGACAAGTGCCATTACTTTTTAGGTACCCATGATCCGAAAAACATGCCGGTTGCGCGGCAGGATCTCATGCGCTCGGTGTATCGACGGTATTTCACCGTGGTGGGCCGTTACCTGCCCTGGCTGGTCGGTGCTCGCGACCTGGATGAGTCCATGCTCGATGACTGGTACACCTATTTTCACCAGTGTTCGGAGTGTCGTCGCTGCACGGTCTACTGCCCCAAGGGAATTGATACCAGTGAAGTGACCATGGCCGGACGGGAGATCCTCGCCAGCATCGGTCTTGGCCAGCAATACTCGCAGGAGATCATCAGCAAGGTGCGCCGTGTGGGTAACAACCTGGGCATGAAACCACGGGCCCTGGCGGATGTCCTGGAGAATCTCGAGGAGGACATTCTGGACGAGACCGGTGTGGCCGTTCGCCTGCCACTGGATGACGAGGGAGCCGACATGCTGGTGGTCACTCCCTCGGCAGATTTTTTCGCCGAACCGCACGTGGATGGACTGATCGGTTATGCCAAGGTACTGCATCAGGCGGGTATACGCTGGACATTCAGTTCCACAGCGGCGGAAGCGGCGAACTTCGCCTTGTTTTCCGGGCACCACGGGCATCTGCGTGAGCTGGCCATGCGTATCCGCCTGGCGGCCATGGATCTGTCGGTCTCACGAATCACGATCGGGGAATGTGGTCACGCGTGGCGGGTCGCGTACAGCTTCCTGGATACCCTGGTCGGACCACTGGATTTCCTGCAGCCCGGGCACACGCGGGCGGAACACATCTGCGAGGTGACGCACCAGCTCTGGTGCAGTGGTGTGATCACACTGGATCCGCAGCGCAATGCCGGCAAGGTCGTCAGCTTTCACGACTCGTGCAATGTGGCTCGGGGTGCCAGCATGGGTGACCGGCCGGACGGCCAGTTTACGATCCCGCGGGCATTGCTGGCTGCCAGTGTTCCGCGGGTGGTCGAGATGAGCGCTGACACGACCCGGCAAAAGACATTCTGTTGTGGCGGGGGTGGTGGTGTGCTGACCGATGAGATGATGGAGGTGCGCATCAAGGGTGCCTTGCCCCGCGCTCAAGCCCTGCAGGCCGTTGTACGCAGCGATCAGGTCACGCACCTGGCGACGATCTGCGCCATCTGCAAGACACAGTTGTCCACGGTGCTACCACAGCATGACCTGGCTGGCGTACAGGTGACCAGCCTGCACCACCTGGTGGGTGATGCACTGCTGCTGTCATGACTCAATCAGCAGGCAGGCAGACCCAGCCATCGATCAGTTGCACGGCAAAGGTGCGAAGATCGGTATCGGCCGGCTCATCCAGCACCTTGCCGGTGCGGATGTCGAACTGGCTGCCGTGCAGCGGACAGCGGAGCCTGTATTCACAGAGTACGCCGAGCGAGAGCGAGATATCCTCATGCGTACAGGTGTCCTGCACGGCGTACACGGTGTCCTCGACCCGGCACAGCAGAATGCCTCTGCCGCGGTACTCCACCCTGTGCGGTTTGCCCGGTGCCAACTGGTCCAGACGGACAAGTCGTTCGGGTTTCGCGTTGCCTGTCGTGTGCGTATCTGTGCTCATGCACGTGTCTCGAACCACGCCAGTTTCTCTCGCAGTCTGACGACTTCGCCGACGATGATCAGGGTAGGGGGGGTGATGGCCTCGCGTCGTACCTGCTCTGGCAGGTCGGCCAGTGTACCGGTGAGTACCTGCTGATTGTGCAGCGTTCCCTGGGAGACGATGGCAACCGGGTGCGTTGCGGGCAGGCCATGCCGGATCAACTGCTGGCAGATGACGGGCAGGCCGACCAGGCCCATGTAGATGACCACCGTCTGGCGTGAACGTGCCAGTGCCGGCCAGTCGAGATCGACGGTTCCATCCTTCAGGTGCCCGGTGACGAACAGACACGATTGCGCATGGTCGCGATGGGTCAACGGAATGCCTGCGTAGCTGGCGCAGCCTGCCGCCGCCGTGATACCGGGGACGACCTGGAAGGCAATGCCATGGGCAGCCAGTGTCTCGATCTCCTCGCCGCCGCGGCCAAAGATGAACGGATCACCGCCCTTGAGGCGCAGCACCCGCCTTCCACGGCGGGCATGGCTGACCAGCAGTGAATTGATGGACGCCTGTGGCACGGCGTGATCACGGCGCTGCTTGCCGACATAGATGTGTTCCGCCCGAGGATTGACCAGCGCCATGACCGGTTCGGAGACGAGACGGTCGAACAGCACCACATCGCACTGTTGCATCATGCGCAGGGCGCGAAAACTCAGCAGGTCGGGATCTCCCGGACCGGCCCCTACCAGGTACACTTCGCCCCGGTCGGCATCACCCAGGGTATCCTGTAATGCCTGCTCGAGCAGCGTATCGGCCTGTGCAGGCCGGTTCTGCAGGATCAGCTCGCCGACCCGTCCATTGAGCATCTGTTCCCAGAATCGCCGTCGCTGTCGTGGGCTGCCGAATTTGCGTCGAATGCGCTCGTGGTAGCGCTGCGCCAGTTTGCCCAGTTCGCCATAGGTACGCGGTAGGTAGGCGTCGATTCGCGCTGCCAGCAAGCGCGCCAGGACCGGGGATGTGCCGCCGCTGGACACCGCAACCTGCAACGGTGAGCGCTCGATCAGCGAGGGAATCAGGAAACTGCTGATGCGCGGTTGGTTCGCCACGTTGACCCAGCAACCGGCAGCCTGCGCCGCATTGGCCACGGCGGCATCCAGTTGCGCATCATCGCTGGCGGCCACCACCAGGCAGACGCCGCGGAAGTCGTCGGCCAGCCAGTCCCGCTGATGCAGATGCAGATCGTGTTCAGCCACGCAGGCCAGCATCGCCTCATCCGGGGCAGGGGCAATGATCTCGATGCGCGCGCCACAGTCCACCAGCCTGGCGAGTTTGCGGCGTGCCGATGAAGCACCACCCACGACCACGACCCGGCGACCGCCCATGTCGAGGAAGGCGGGAAAGTCCTGAGTCGGCCCGGCAGGTGCCCCGGTGTCTGCACTGGCAGCTTCGTTCATCGGCCTCGATTACCATACACTGCAGGCAGGATTCGCCTCATTGATGCAGGCGACGCTCTGACCATCCTATCTGCTTTCAAACCCGACACGATGAACCTGACCATGTCCGATTCGATGAGCGATGAAGAATTCATGCGCGATGTCCTGCAGCGTATTGCCACCGGCCCGACCCTGAGCAAGGACCTGCCGGCAGAACACGCGCGCCAGGCCATGCGCCTCATCCTGGAAAACAGGGCTGACGAGGTACAGGCGGGCATTTTCCTGATTGCCTTGCGCATGAAACGGGAGACCGACGATGAACTTGCGGGTATTCTGGACGCAATTCACGCAGGAATCACCCCTTTGCCAGTGGAAGTGGATGAGCTGCTGAGCATCGTGGATCCCTATGATGGATTTCTGCGCGGGCTGCCCATGGGGCCGTTTCTACCGGCTGTACTGGCCGCCTGCGGTCTGGCCGTGTTGACCCATGGTGTCGATTCCATGGGGCCCAAATTCGGCGCATCGCACGAACAGGTGCTCAGGGCTGCCGGTCATACACCGGCATCGTCCAGGGAAGCTGCTGCTGCACGGCTCGCCAGTGAGAGCTGTGGCTGGGCTTACCTGTCGCAACGACAGCTGGCACCGGAACTGGCTGCATTGACCGGCCTGCGTACACGCATCGTGAAGCGACCCTGCCTCACCACCGTCGAGGTAGCACTCAACAGTCTCGTGCCACGCAGCTCCAGCCATCTGGTGACCGGATTCGTTCACAAGCCTTATCCCCCGGTCTATGCCAGGCTGGCTGCCAGAGGCGGCTTTGCCAGTGCGATCCTGGTCAGAGGCGTGGAGGGTGGTGTGGTACCGTCATTGACCCAGGGGGCGCGCTATTTCACCAGTTCTGACGGTATTCACCTGGCACAGGTCGATGTGGAGCCCACCCAGGCAGGCATCGCATGCGCCGAGCGCGCAGTGCCTCTTCCGGCACACCTGGCGGATGATGCCATTCGTTCTGTCCGGGCCCCTGGTAATGCGCTTGCCCAGGCGATCGCCGTCAGCTCGGCAGCAGCGGGACTGGCAGCCCTGGGTGGCGATGCGGGCCCCGCACGCGATTCACTGGTTTACGCAGGGGCCATCATTCTGCATGCGCGTAACAGGGTCGCCTCCCTGGCTGAGGGCGCAGCACGCATCAGGCAGGTACTGGACGATGGCGCTGCTGAACGTCACTTTGCCGATGCAGGCTGATCAGCGCGCTGCCAGTGCCACGGCAAGCTCGGCCGCCAGGCGAGCATTGTGGGTAATCAAGGCCTGATTGGTTACCAGGCTTCTGCCGTCGCTTAATTCGGCGAGTCGGCCCAGTAACCAGGGAGTGACTGCCTTGCCGGTGATGCCGGCTTCGGCAGATTCAGCGACTGCCTGCTCGATGAAAACCTGCATCTGGTCGGCCGGTATCTCATGCTCTGCCGGTACCGGGTTGGCGATCAGCACCCCGCCGTCCAGTTTCAATGACGTGCGCGCCTGCATGAAGGCGGCGATATCGGCGACGGCATCAACCCGCAACGGGGCTGCCAGGCCGCTTCGACGGCTCCAGAATGCAGGTATTTCATCCTGGCCATAGGCCAGTACCGGTACGCCAAGCGTTTCCAGCACCTCGAAGGTACGGGGCAGATCCAGTATCGCTTTCGCCCCGGCGCAGACGACCGCGACGGGTGTCCTGCCCAGCTCCTGCAGGTCGGCCGAGATGTCGAAGCTGAGTTCGGCCCCACGGTGGACACCGCCAATGCCGCCGGTGGCGAAGACCTCGATGCCCGCCAGGTGCGCAATGATCATGGTCGCGGCCACGGTGGTCGATCCGGTTGCCGAGCGTGACACTGCCATGGCAAGATCGGCGCGCGAGAGTTTCATCGCCGAGCGACTCCGGGCCAGTTCATCCAGCTGGCCACCGCTCAGGCCGATGCGGATCCTGCCACCCAGTATGGCGATGGTTGCCGGTACGGCGCCGCCCTCGCGCACCGCCTGCTCGACGTTTCGTGCCGTGTCGCGGTTCTGCGGAAACGGCATGCCGTGTGTGATGATCGTACTCTCCAGCGCCACCACCGGCCCGCCGTTCTGCAGTGCTGCCAGCACATCGGGGCTGAACTCCAGCAGGGGGTCGGGCATGGCAAGCACCAGATCTAGTGAGGGATGTCGAGTATAGGCCGATCAGGTACCGGTATCGATGTGCTTCAGCCCCGCCAGCAGGCAGGGTGGCTGACGTTGTCCGCTGAGAATTCGGGCAGCCGCCGGCAGACCCTGCCGGCGCACCGCATCGGGCAGATCGGACCCGGTGCACCAGGCAGCAAAACTGGCTCCGGCCAGCGCATCACCGGCCCCGTTGACATGCTCTGTTCGGGTGAACGTCGGTACGCTCAGGCGCTCTCTCAACGAGGGTGTCTGTACCAGGACCGGCGAGTCGGCATCAGTGAGCACGAACTGGTTGAAGCCCCTGGCCAGCAGCGTATCGGCCAGTACATCCAGGTCCGTGTCGACGGGCAGCCGGGGATCGGCGAGAGCGATGGCTTCGCGGCGGTTGCAGAACAACAATTGAAGCTCGGATGCAATGCTCAGCAGCCTGACTGACTTGGCCGGTGAGACACTCATGGCCGCCGTCGGCAGTCCCAGGGAGGCGGCTCGCTCGCTCAATGCCTGCAAGCAGGTTTCGGACAGATTGGCATCCATCAGCAATGCCCGACCGGGTTCCCCGGCCTCGCACGGTCCAGGCAGCGCCGGATCCAGATGCTCGGCAACCCCCACGTCGGACAGGCCGATGAACAACTCACCGGTGTTGTCCATGATGGCGCTGTAGCGTCCGGTCGACTGGCCCGGGATGCGTTGCAGGCA
>JABDKN010000132.1 GCA_013002205.1 Granulosicoccus sp. | reverse complement strand
TGGTGGCTACACCTAGATTCGAACTAGGGACCCCAACATTATGAGTGTTGTGCTCTAACCAACTGAGCTATGTAGCCGCCGGAACCCAAGCCCACTATTCTGGATCGGGCGTATCGATCTGTCAAGTGTTGAGCCCTACCCCTGGACAGGGTTCAGCGGGGCAGTTTCTGCAGGCCGGTACACCATACCCAGGCCTCGGGAAAGCGTACTGAAACGGGTCGTCATAGTTATGTTGCCGCGGCGCCTGACAACCTGCAGGATGCCCCAAGCCATCAGACGTTGAAGCGAAAGTGCACGACATCACCTTCGCGCAGTACGTAATCCTTGCCTTCCAGACGCCATTTACCCGCATCCCTGGCACCGTTCTCGCCCTTGAACTGCACAAAATCGTCGTAACCCACCACTTCTGCACGGATGAAACCCTTTTCGAAGTCGGTATGGATACGACCCGCGCCCTGTGGTGCGGTAGCACCGGCCGGTACCGTCCAGGCACGTACTTCCTTTTCACCGGCAGTGAAGAAAGTCTGCAGGCCCAGTAGTTCATAGCCGGCACGGATGACGCGATTAAGCCCCGGCTCGTCGAGGTTCATCTCGGCCAGAAATTCCTGTTTGTCTGCATCATCCAGCTGCACGATCTCGGCTTCGATCGCTGCGCATACCGTGACCACATTGGCTCCCTCGGCACTGGCATGGGCACGCAATGAATCGAGCATCGGGTTGTCCTCAAACCCGCCTTCATCCACGTTGGCGATATACATGGTGGGTTTCACCGTGAGCAGATGATAGTGGCGCATCCATGTGCGTTCCTGGTCCGACAGATCAAGCGTACGCACGGCGACTCCGTCGGCCAGCGCCGCAGCCAGCTTCTGCAGGAAGGCCTGCTCGGCTATCGCTTCCTTGTTGGCCGACTTTGCCGTCTTTTTGATCTTCAACAGCGCCTTGTCGATGGTTTCCATGTCCGCCAGCAGAAGTTCGGTATCAATGGTTTCGATATCATTCAGTGGGTCCACCTTGCCCGCTACGTGAATGACGTCATCATCATGAAAACACCTGACCACATGGGCGATGGCATCAGTCTCCCGGATATTGGCCAGAAACTGATTACCCAGCCCCTCCCCCTTTGACGCACCGGCGACCAGCCCGGCGATGTCCACGAATTCCATGGCGGTGGGCAGAATTCGCTGTGGCGATACTATTTCTGCCAGTGCATCAAGACGCGCATCGGGCACCGGCACGATGCCGACATTGGGTTCGATCGTACAGAACGGATAATTCTCAGCGGCAATCTCCGCCTTGGTCAGGGCATTGAACAACGTCGACTTGCCGACATTGGGCAAACCCACGATCGCGCATTTGAAACCCATGTGAATTCGTACCTGTTAGGGGTTGGTGGGCTTGTGGCTGTGCAATGCCTTGATGGCGACATTGATATCACCGTCGATGATGGTTGCCGACTCACGCAGGGCCAGCTCGATCGCTTCATCCATCAGGCGCTGCTGCTCAGCCGTGGCACGCTTCAGCACATAGCCCGTGACCGCGCTCTTGTGGCCCGGGTGGCCGATGCCGATACGCAGGCGCCAGAAGTCACCACTGCCAAGCTTCGCCAGCGAATCACGCAAACCGTTGTGGCCTCCGTGTCCACCGCCTTTTTTCAGACGTATCTGCCCCGGCGGCAGGTCGAGTTCATCATGCGCTACCAGAATTCGCCCGGGGTCAACCTTGAAGAAGCGTGCTACCGCTGCCAGACCCTGCCCACTGTTGTTCATGAAGTTCATGGGCTTGACCAGAATCACCTTGCGGCCGGCAATCTGCGTACTGGTCACTGCGGCAAGGAATCGCTTGTCCGTGTTGAAACTGACTCCCAACTGTCGCGCCAGTTCATCGATGAACCAGAAACCTGCATTGTGACGCGTGTTGGCATAGTCGCTGCCGGGATTGCCAAATCCTGCAATCAGCTCGAACTGGACACGTTCACCCGGCATGGGAAGCCACTGGCACCACGATTGGCGCCATCCGGAATGTGGATGCGGATGACGCCGGTCGACCAGCCATGGGAAATGAGATTACTCTACGCTGCCTTCGTCGGCGTCGGTGTCGATGTCGGTGCTGTCCACGTCTGGCATTTCCACTTCATCCTCATCAGTCGGTTCGACCTCAACTCGCGGAGCGTTGACGGCTGCCACCTGGCGATCGGAATCATCGCCGGCTTCATGCAGGTCGACGAGGCGCACGCCTTCCGGCATGGTGAGGTCGGACAGGTGTACCGAATCACCGACATTCAGCGCGGACATGTCCACTTCTATATGTTCGGGGATATTACGAGGAAGACAGGCCACCAGTACGTCGTTGTCATTGTGCGTAATGATTCCGCCACTCTTGGCACCAACACAGACGTCCTCGTTGATGAAGTGCAGTGGCACGTTGACCTGAAGCTCGGCACCGGCAACGACGCGAACGAAGTCCATATGCAGTACCTGTTGCTTGTACGGGTGACGCTGAACGTCCTTGAGCAGCGAACGAACAGGTTCTCCACCATCGACACTGACGTACAGCAGCTGTGAATAGAAGGCTTCCGTATCCAGATGCTTGAGCACCTCGTTGTGCTTCAACTGGATGGCTTGAGGTTCCTTGTCGGCTCCATACAGGATGGCAGGGACCAGATTGTCACGACGCAGGCGGCGGCTCGCACCTTTCCCAAAAACGCTGCGCGACGTGGCAATGACGCTGATATCGTCAGACATGTCGAATTCTCCAATGGGCGGTGTCACCGGAATTGGCGCACCGAATCACTGCCCGCGACCAGGCAGAGCCGGCGGAGTATATCAGAACATCAGTCCATGTAGACAGAGCTGACTGACTCGTCTTCGTGAATTCTGCGTATAGTCTCACCCAGCAGGTCGGCGACGGACAGCTGGCGGATACGCTCACAGGCCTGCGCCGCTTCGGACAGGGGAATGGTATCGGTGACGACCAGCTCGTCGAGAACCGAACCACTGATATTGTCGATGGCCCTGCCGGAGAGCACCGGGTGTGTTGCCAGAGCAACGACCTTGGTTGCCCCGTGCTCTTTCAGGGCTTCAGCCGCCTTGCACAGCGTGCCGGCGGTGTCGACCATGTCATCGATGATCACACAGGTCCGACCGGCCACCTCGCCGATGATATGCATCACCTGGGCCTGATTGGCCTGTGGACGTCGCTTGTCGATGATGGCCAGGTCCGCATCATCCAGTTGCTTGGCAACCGCCCGCGCGCGCACCACACCACCCACGTCCGGTGACACGACGACCAGGTTTTCGTACTTGCTGCGCCAGATGTCCAGCAACAGCAGTGGCGAGGCATAGACATTGTCCACTGGAATATCGAAAAAGCCCTGAATCTGCTCTGCGTGGACATCGACGGTCAGCACCCTGTCCACGCCGGCCACGCTCAGCATGTTGGCAACCAGTTTTGCGGTGATCGGCACACGTGCCGATCTGACGCGCCTATCCTGTCGCGCGTAACCGTAATAGGAAATGACCGCCGTGATGCGGTCTGCCGAGGATCGACGCATGGCATCCACCATGACCAGCAAATCCATCAGATTGTCATTGGTCGGGGCACAAACAGGCTGGACGATGAATACATCACCTCCACGAACGTTCTCGAGTATTTCGACAGCGGTTTCGCCATCACTGAATCGGGTCAGCTGCAGTTTGCCGATGGGCTGCTGCAGGTAGGACGCGATGTTCTGAGTCAAACGAGGATTGGCGTTACCGCCAAAGATCATCAGTCTGCGCTCATGCATGGGATCAGCAGCTTTTCGCCGTTTTGGTGATATTCAGCGGCCTGTGGACGATTAACCATCCGTACACTGACAGGAATGGCTGGGCCGGGAGGATTCGAACCTCCGAATGCCGGGATCAAAACCCGGTGCCTTAACCGCTTGGCGACGGCCCAATCAAGACGCGCAGATTGTACGCTACTACTAGCCGGAAAAGTCATAAAGTGGCGAGGCATTTCTGCCTTTTACAACATAGCCCGTCAGTCCCTTGGGTAAACGATCGCACAGTTTCTGTGCTTCTTCCTGGGAATCAAAGGCGGTGAATACGCAGCTGCCGGTACCGCTCATCTTGGCCCGGTATCCCCGGTAGTTGGCTCGCAACCATTCAAGAGCCACGCCAACCTCGGGATACCGTGCAATGACGACAGACTCGAAAACATTGGTGCTGCGGCCGTCCATAAAATCGCGAATGGTGATGGGGCTCGTGTTACGGGTCAATTCAGGCGCATTGAACAGGGTTTCCGTCGAAATCTGCACCATGGGATTGACGATCAGATACCAGGGCTCGGGTGGCGCCACCGGGGTCAGCTTGTCACCGATGCCTTCCGCCCAGCTTGCCTGCCCATAGACGAACACCGGTACATCAGAGCTGACGGTTACACCGATTTCGGCCAGTTCCTTGATGCTCAGCCCCAGGCGCCAGAATTCATTGAGTGCCACCAGTGTAGTAGCGGCATCGGAGCTGCCTCCACCCAGGCCACCACCAGTGGGAATGACCTTCTCCAGGGTAATGTCGGTACCGGCCCGGGTTCCCGAATGCGCCTGCAGGGCACGCGCAGCACGAACCACGAGGTTGCTCTCGGCTGGCACTTCCTTGAACTCGGACTTCAGGTGAACTTCACTGTCTTCCCGCACGGCAAACTGCAGGACGTCACACAGGTTGACGAACTGGTAAACGGTCTGAAGTGTGTGATATCCGTCGCTGCGCCGTCCAGTTACATGCAGGAACAGATTTATTTTGGCCGGGGCCAGCCATCTGGTAGTCAACGTTATCCTTCTATTGATTGTGGGTTGATTACGGCGCGTAGTGTACCGCTACCGGCCTGGTATCGGAAGCCTATTGTTTGATTCGGAAGTTTCCGGAACAACTGTTGTGGCCGCCAGTTGCCAGTTTTTCAGTACCAGTCGAACTGAATACGGTCCACCCGATGCGGTTATCAGAGTTGGCAAGTCCACATCATCCCAGGGCGAATAGCGGCGGAAATTCGCCTGCCAGCGGGTCCCCTGCCGGTCGATAAACCGCAGTGAGGTCAGTTTGCCCTGCGCGTCGCGTTCCAGCGAGGTGGCGTTTCCGGGTAGTCCGCGAATCCATGAGCCCAGCTGCCCGATGGGTACAGGGGCATCCAGGGACAGTCCCCGCTGCAGAACCTTGTCGGCGGAGGGGCCGCTGGCCACGCGCCTGTTACCGCGAGTAAGCACGGCAAGCCCATGGTCGTGACGCATGCGCAAGGTACCCATACTCAGGGGCCCGGTGAGGGTCAGGTCCAGATGATCCGCGACCTGTTGCCATGTCATCCGCGCTGACATCGATTCCTGATCGGTCCAGATACCCAGGCCACCCTCCACCTGGAAACTGTCAAGACCGGCCAGCCGGGCATCGCGCTGCCTGACCAGTTCGGCGTAGCGGGCTTCACCGCCTGTCGAGAGAGCCCCCTCGCCAGGGTTATCCACATCGTCAAGACTCTGGCAGGCGCCCAGTAGTACCGACAGCAGTAGCATGGCGCCGACAGATGACAGTCGTGCCCGAACCACCCTCATTCAATATACTTTTGCAGGACCTGCTGCAGATGCGTATCTTCCGGCGTCACCAGCAGGGCCTCGTCGATCAGCCTGCGCGCGTCATCCTCATTACCGTTCAGCCATAGCACCTCACCGAGATGCGCCGCAATTTCCGGATCGGGATATAGCTTGTAGGCCGCCCTGAGGACGCTGATGGCTTCCTCGTACTGGCCGAGTCGATAACGCAACCAGCCCAGACTGTCCATAATCGCTGGATCATTGGGCAACAGTTCAATGGCCCTGACCAGCAGGGTTTCCGCCTCGGACAGATTGATATTCTTGTCAGCATAATGATATCCCAGTGCGTTCAGCGCATGCGCATTGTCCGGTTGCGACTCGATCAGGCGAGTCAGATCAGCAATCATCATGTCGTTGTCGCCTGCCACATCGGCAGCCAGCGCACGGGCATACAGCAGATCCCCGTTATCGGGATATTGCTTCAATCCTTCCGTGAGTACGCTGACCGCCTCGACCGCCTGACCTGACTGTTGCAGCATACGGCTCTCGGCGCTCAGCAATTGCGTTCGCAACTCTGGTCTCTGCACGCCAGCGGACAGGCGACGAAGCCGCGCGCGGCCCTGTTCGAGTTCGCCGGACAGGCCCAATAGTTCGGCTATGCGAATTTGTGCGGCGAGCTGCAGGTCGCCTTCACTCACTGCGTCGTAGTAACCGATGGCGCTCTCGTAGTCCTGTTGCTGGTCACTGATGCGTGCCAGATAGAAATTCGCCTGGTCCGGGTATTGTCCCGTTTCCAGAAGGTTTGTCAGGTATTGCCTGGCGCGCTCCATGCGCCGTGCATCCAGCGCCAGCATGCTGATATTCAGCAAAGTGTCCGGATCGCCCGGATTTTTTTCGAACAGCGTGTCCAGCTGTTCACCGACGCTGTCGAAGCGGCCTGCTTCCACCAGCAACTGTGCATAGCCCAGACGCAGCGCCAGCTTGTCCGGATTGGTTTCGAGCACGGTTTCGACAGCCTCGAAGCCGTCATCCGGTTTACCGGATAGAATCAGCAGCTGCGCCTTGAGCAACAGGGCATTGCTGTTGCTGGCATCCAGACTCAGGGCCTGCTCCGTGGAGGCCAGGGCGCCGTCGCGATCATTGCCGGCCATCTGCAGGCGCGCCAGGGTCATGTAGGCCTGCGAATTGTCCTCCACCGTGTCAAGCAGTGACTGCATGACCAGCAAGGCCTGTGCAGAATCGTCGAGGCTCTGCAATTCAACCTGGATCTGCCGCAGCGTTTGATCCTGATCGGCCGATTTGGTCAACAGCTCGCGGTAGATTCCGACGGCCTCGTCGGTCTTGTTCTGTCGCAGCAGTGCCTGCGCAAGCATCTCGTTGGCTTCGGCCGCACCCGGCGATAGTGCCAGCCAGCGTTTGCAGGCCTTTTCCGCCTCAGTCCACTGTCGACTGTACATCGCCAGGCGGGTTGCCCGTTCGGACACCCGAGGGTCACTGGTGTGCTCTGCCGCACGCAGGTAACCTGCCGTGGCGACGTCGAGCTGACCACGGCGACCAGCCAGCTCGGCGATCATCAGCTCGAACATCAGCTGGCTGTCCATCGATGACTGACCGGTGACGCTGGTCTCTTCGACACCTGAGGTGGCGTACTCTCCAGCTTCGCTCGCCAGCAACCTCGGTGCAACGGGTTGCGCATCGCCATCAGCTTGCGCCAGTGCGGTGCCGGGGCTCATGGGTACTGCGCTGCAACCAATCAGCAGACAGGATGCAGCCCCCGAACACAGCCGTTTCACGACTCTTTTTCCATTGTATAACTTATTGCTCATCCTCTATCCCGTGCGCATGTTCACGCACCACATTTAAGAAATAGTGTGCTTAGCGGCAGATACCTGCTAATCAGGTGCCAATCCGGTCGGGTTCGCCGCTGTTTTTGCTAGAATTGCCGAATGCCCATCCTCGCCCTCGGTCTTAATCATCACACTGCTCCCATAGCCATCAGGGAACGTGCAGCCATCGCCGAGGGTCAGCTGGGCGAGGCTCTCACCACGCTGCGACAGGTCGGCCCGGTCAATGAAGCGGCCATCGTATCAACCTGCAACCGCACCGAGATTTATTGCGGGATGGACCAACAGGATACACGATCTGTGATCGAATGGATGCATCGATATTTCGAATTACGTGACAAAGGCTTTGAACCCTACCTTTTTCACCATGCCGACCGGGAAGCGGTCAGGCACCTGATGCGCGTCTGCAGCGGCCTGGATTCGATGATCCTGGGAGAACCCCAGATACTTGGCCAGATCAAGCGTGCCTACCGCGACGCGTATGAACTGGGCGCCATGGGCAGTGAGCTCTCCACCCTGTTCCAGACAGCGTTTTCGGTGGCCAAGCAAGTGCGTTCCGACACGGCGATCGGCAACAGCCCGGTATCGATCGCCTTTGCCGCCGTCAGTCTGGCGCGGCAGATATTTTCCAATCTGGGCGAGCAGTCTGCCCTGCTGATCGGCGCTGGAGAGACCATTCAACTGGCAGCACGACATCTGAAACGTGCAGGCATCGGCACAATTCGCATTGCCAACAGGACCCCGGAGCGTGCCGCCCTGCTGGCCGCAGAAGTAGGCGGCCTGGCGATCGAACTCAAGGACATTCCCGATGCCCTGCCGCAGGCGGACATCATCATCAGCTCCACGGGCTCTGCGCTGCCCATTCTGGGTAAGGGTACCGTCCAGCGAGCCCTGAAACAGCGAAAATTCCGCCCGCAACTCATCGTGGATATCGCCGTACCTCGTGATGTGGAAGCCGAAGTCAACGATATTGACGGTGCGTTCCTGTACACCGTTGATGACCTGCAGGCGGTGATAGAGGGTAATCGACTGACACGTCAGGAAGCCGCCTTTGAAGCCGAACAGATAGTCACCGCCCAGGTCGATCTGTTCATGCGCAAGTTGCAGACACTCGGAGCGACAGACCTGATCCGCTCATACCGTGGCCAGGTGGGTGGCATCCGGGATGCCGCCATCGAAAAATCGCTTCGTCAACTGCGTGCCGGCCAGGATCCTGAAATGGTGCTCAAGCACCTTGCCCACAGTCTGAGTAACAAGGTCATGCACAAGCCGACTGCACGCATGCGCCAGGCAGCCGAAGAAGGCAACCATTCCCTGCTCGATGCAGCACGTTCGTTACTTGACCTGCCGAGCAAGACGCCATGAAAGCCTCCATACAGGCCAAGCTTGAAAGTATCAGCGAACGTCATGAGGAAATAGCCGCTCTGCTTGGTGATCCGGACATCATCGGCGACCAGGACAAGTTCCGCAGTCTGTCCAGGGAATACGCCTCTCTGGAACCCGTGGTCTCGGCATTTGCAGCCTATCAACAGACGGATCGCGACCTGTCCAGTGCAACGGAGATGGCCGCCGACAGTGACGCTGACATGCGCGCCATGGCCGATGAGGAGATGCCGGCACTCGAAGCGCAGATGGAGGCACAGGAGCGCGCATTGCAGACGCTGCTGCTGCCACGCGATCCGCGGGACGAGAACAATGCCTTCCTGGAAATCCGCGCAGGCACCGGTGGTGACGAAGCGGCGATCTTCGCCGGCGACCTGTTACGCATGTACCTGCGCTATGCGGAGCAGAACAACTGGCGCGCAGAGATCATCAACGAACGCCCGGGAGAACATGGTGGTTACAAGGAAGTCGTGTGCCGCCTGGTGGGTGAGCGGGTTTTTTCACGACTGAAATTCGAGTCCGGCGCCCACCGCGTGCAGCGCGTTCCCGAGACCGAGTCGCAGGGCCGCGTGCATACCTCTGCAGCTACCGTGGCCATACTTCCCGAGGTCGACCAGGTGGAAGAAATCACCATCAACCCGGCTGATATCCGTGTGGATACCTTTCGTGCATCCGGCGCCGGTGGGCAACATGTGAACAAGACGGATTCGGCCATAAGGCTGACGCACATTCCCTCCGGCGTGGTCGTCGAATGTCAGGACGAGCGCTCTCAGCACAAGAACCGGGCAAAAGCCATGGCCCTGTTGCAGGCTCGTCTGCTCAATGCAGAAGTGTCCAGGCAACAGAGTGCGGAATCCGAGTCACGTCGCCTGCAGGTAGGTTCCGGCGATCGTTCCGAGCGCATACGCACCTACAACTTTCCGCAGGGACGCCTGACCGACCATCGGATCAACCTGACCCTGTACAAACTGGACGAAATCATGGCCGGCGGACTCGGCGAAGTCATCGACCCACTGATCGCGGAACACCAGGCCGAGCTCCTGGCAGAGTTCGGCGACTGAACACTGTCGGGTGCTGGATCGAGCAGGCACGACGGCAGTTGTCTGGCACCGGCGTGACCGCCGATCCACAGCCATCGACTGCCAGGCTCGACGCCGAACTGCTGGCCGTCTATGTCACCGGGCGCAGCCGTGCACACCTGTATGCCTTTCCGGAAACCGAACTCTCTGCCCGCCAGCAGAGTTCCCTGGACAGGCTGTTGCAACGACGCTGCAGTGGAGAACCCCTGGCCTACATTGTCGGTGAACGTGAATTCTGGTCCCTGCCCCTGACCCTCACGCCAGGTGCTCTCGTTCCCAGGGCCGACACCGAACTGCTGGTCGAGCAGGCACTGCGTCATCATGCTGCATTGCCCGCAGGCAGTATCATCGAATTGGGAACAGGATCCGGGGCCATCGCCGTGGCACTGGCCCAGGAACTGGAGGATCGCCTGATCATTGCCGTGGAACTGCACACGGAGGCATTACAGGTCGCACGGGGCAACGTCAGGCGTTTCGGTCGCGAACGTGTGCAGCTGCTGCAGGGAGACTGGCTGGAGTCTATCGCTGATACTTCAGCTGCAATGATCATCGCCAATCCGCCTTATCTGGCGAGCAATGATCCACATTTGCCGGCACTTCGCCATGAACCGCGGAGTGCACTGGTCAGCGGCGTATCGGGTCTGGAGGACATTGAACGCATCGTCAGCAGTGCACGTCGTGTCGGCATGCCCGGCTGCCTGCTTTTACTCGAACATGGCTGCGATCAGGCCAGTTCGGTGAGATCAATTCTGCGGCACTACAATTACCAGCGGATACAGACAGAACCTGACCTGACCGGACTCGAACGTGTCAGCCTGGGCTACCTGCAGCACGCATGAACTGAACCCGGAACACCTGCCATTTCTTCATGAGCATTGACGACACACCCCGCGACAAAGCCTATGCCGCCATCGATCTCGGCTCCAACAGCTTTCACATGATCATTGCCGTTCCTGAAGGCGATTCGATACGCATGATCGACAGTCTGCGCATGCCTGTGCGGCTCGGGGCTGGACTGGACAAGCAAAAACGCCTGACTGCGGACACCGAAAAGGCGGCTATCGACGCGCTGGCACAGTACGCCGAACGCCTGCGCGATGTTCCGAAGAAGCGTATTCGCATCGTGGGTACCAATACACTGCGACGGGCAAAGAACCGGGACTCGCTCATGAAGGAGGCAAAGCGACTGCTCGGCAAGCCGATTGAAATCATTTCCGGGCGAGAGGAGGCCAGGTTGATCTACCTGGCCGTCTCGCACACCTTGCCTGATAACGATCAGCAACGTCTGGTCATCGATATCGGTGGTGGAAGCACAGAGCTTGTCGTGGGCAAGGGACTCGTTCCAAGTCTGATGGAAAGCGTGAACATGGGTTGCGTCAGTTACAGCACGCGTTTTCTGGTCACCGGTGAGAAGCTCAGCGCATCCGCGGTAAAGCGGGCGATGACTGAAGCCGAGCTGGAACTGCAACCACTGGTCGTTGCTTACCGGCATAGCGGCTGGGATGAGGTCATCGGTTGCTCCGGTACCATCAAGGCGGCAGCGCGCATGCTGGCTGAAACCGGCATCACCGACGGTGCCATCACCCAGGAAGGCCTGCGCAAACTGATGCGCATGGCGATCAAGGCCGGCAATTTTGCAGCCATGAACCTCACCAGTATCAGCCAGAGCCGTACCCAGGTGGTCGCCGGCGGGATCGCGATACTGCGGGCCACCATGAGAACCCTGGATATCGATGTCATGAAGGCCAGCCAGGTTGCACTGCGCGAGGGCCTTGTTTTCGACATGCTGGGTAAGGCCGAGCACGTCGACATACAGAGCCAGACCCTGGCTAACCTGACCAGTCGCTACTCCATCGATATTCACCAGGCGGGCCGTGTCGAACGCACCGCCACGACGCTTTTCCACCTGGTCGCCGAACCCTGGAATATGGACATCGAGGCTGATCTGGAATTGTTGACCTGGGCGGCCAGGCTGCATGAACTGGGCATGGGTGTGGCACACACCCAATACCACAAGCATGGCGCGTATATCCTGGAAAATTCAGACCTGCTGGGGTTCACGCTCGCCGAACAGAAAGCCCTGGCGCTGCTGGTACGCTACCACCGGCGCAAGATCGACAACGAGGCCTTTGCCACCCTGCCGGATGACGAGCGACAGCGCCTGCTGATTCTACTGGGCATCCTGCGCCTGGCAGCCCTGCTGCACAGAAGCCGGTTTGAAGATCCGCTTGACGAGGTCAGCTTCCGTGTCAAGGACGGCCAGATTACCGTGCTGGCTCCCCAGGCATGGCTGGACGAGCACCCCCTTACCTATGCCGAGTTGCTGGCCGAAGCCGAACGACTCACGCACGTCAATATCAGGCTCAAGGCGGAGAAATCCGCCTAGTCTGCCTGCACCTGCAGGCAAAGGGACAACCCCGCACTGCCGATGTCGTTAAAGCCGATGCCATAACAACAGGCAGGCTAATGATCCAGGCGACTGCCACCGTAGCGGTCGATCAGGAACTGCTGCGCACAGAAGGGTTCTTCGGACACCTTGTTCGCTTGCTTGTCTGCTGTACCCTCCCTGGTGCCGTCCGAGCCGGGTTTGAGTCGTCGATATGTGCCATCAGCCTGTTGTTCCCAGGCGAATACATTGTCTTTCAGGTACACCTCGAGACACTCTTCCTTGACCCGATCCAGTGCATTGCCATCCAGCGGTACCGCGATCTCTACCCGATTGAAAAAATTGCGGGGCATCCAGTCCGCACTGCTGATGTACAACTGCTCCTTGCCTTCATTGAGGAACCAGAAAACGCGCGAGTGCTCCAGGAATCGACCCAGTACGGAGATGACGCGAATGTTCTCGGATAATCCCGGCACCTGTGCCTTGAGCATGCAGATACCACGCACCACCAGCTCAACCTTAACGCCCGCCTGCGAAGCTTCATACAATGCCTGGATGACGCCCGGATCCACCAGTGAATTCATACGCGCAATGACATGACCCTTACCACCCTTGGCGGCCACTTTGGTTTCACGGGCAATGCGGTCGACAATGAAGGTGTGCAGAGTGAACGGCGCCTGCACCAGCTGTTTAAGATTGAGTGTCTGGCCCAGTCCGGTCAGCTGCGTGAAAACGCGGTGTACGTCTTCGGTGATGGCCTTGCTGTTGGTGAGCATGCTGATGTCGGTATAGGCCCTGGCCGTGGTTGCGTGGTAGTTGCCGGTACCGACATGCACGTACTTGACGAGTTTTTTCTTTTCCCGCCGTACGACCAGCAACATCTTCGCATGGGTCTTGAATCCCACCACACCGTAAACCACCTGAATGCCCGCTTCCTGCAGCCGGGTAGCCAGTTCGATATTGGCCGCCTCGTCGAACCGGGCTCGCAGCTCGATGACCACGGTTACATCCTTGCCGCGCCGGGAGGCTTCCATCAGGGAGCTTACGAAAACCGATTCATGTCCTGTCCTGTACAGGGTCTGCTTGATTGCCAGCACATCAGGATCTGCAGCCGCCTGGCGCACCAGGTCGATGACCGGCACATATGACTCATAGGGATGATGGAACAATATCGGTGAACGTTGCGTGATGTTCTCGAAGATGCTCATGCCCGACTGGAACGCCGGCGCGACATGCGGTGTGAAGGAGGGATACTTCAGATCCGGCCGGTCTATCTCGTCGGGGATGGCCAGCAGGCGGTTCAGATTCACCGGTCCATCCACCCGGTAGACGTCGTATTGCTCAAGCTGGAACTGCCGCTGCAGGTAGCGGACGATTCGGTTCGGGCAGTTTGCAGCCACTTCCAGGCGCACCGCCTGGCCGAAGTTGCGTTGCACCAGCTCACTCTCCAGCGCCCGCCTGAGATTGGCTACTTCCTCCTCGGAGACATACAGGTCACTGTTGCGCGTGGCCTTGAACTGGTACACGCCGACCGGGTTCATGCCATTGAACAGCGAACCGATCTGCGAATGCACGATGGATGACAGGAAGACGAATCCATCCCGCACCCCGCAGATTTCGGATGGTACGCGAATGACGCGCGGCAAAGAACGCGGCGCCCGCACCAGTGCAAAGCCCGAATCACGGCCGAAGGCGTCCACCCCGCGCAGATCGATGATGAAATTCAGGCTTTTGTTGGTCAGGCGCGGAAACGGGTGTGCCGGATCCAGTCCCAGGGGGCTCAGCACCGGCGCGATTTCGTTGGTGAAAAAATCCTTCACCCAGGTGCTGATCTCACTCGACCAGCTCTTGCGCGTGAAGAAGCGGATGTCGTGTTCGGCAAGTTCGGGAATGAGTACCTCGTTGAGTAGCTGGTACTGTTTTTCCACCAGCGCATGGGCCTCGCGATTGATGACATCCATTTCCTGCAGAGGCGACATGCCGTCGATGCCCGCTCCTTCGATGCCACCAAGGATCTTCTGTTTCAGGCCAGCCACACGAATCTCGAAAAATTCATCCAGGTTGCTGCTGGAAATGCACAGAAAGCGTAACCGTTCGAGAAGCGGTACATTGGCGTCGCTGGCCAGGGCCAGCACGCGCTCGTCAAATGCCAGGAAGCTCAGTTCCCGGTTTGCCAGTGCCAGTGAGGAATACTGACTCCGGGTCCACTGCTCAGGCAGCGTAGCTGGCTGGCTGGCTTTGCTGTCATTCACATTGCTTGCTCCTGAAGCTTTACGTTTCTTCTTTCTTTTCTGTGGCGGCGCGCTGGCGCGTTTCTGTTGCTCGGCCTGTTGTGGATGCGATTGCTCCCGCAAGTCCAGGTAGGCTCTGGCGGCCCCCAGCAAATCAGGATAGAACGACTCGAAGGGTTCCTGCAATTGCTCGCGCAAGGTCAGCAGGTGTGCTCCGTCGATGGCCAGCGGTGCAAACCGCGGTGAGCGCCGTGACAGGCGAGCAAGCGTCTGTTCGATGGCCGGCAGTTCGGTATTACGCTCCAGTATGCGTTCCCGGGAGAATACCGGCATGAAACGCTGGAGAAGGTCGGGCAGGAATCGGCGGTGAATATCCAGCGCTGCATGCACCGTGCTGGCATGCGCAGGCAGCGACTGTGCGCTGAACCTTGACCAGTGCTGCGCCAGAAAATGGTCGAACAGCACATCGATGATGATCCCGGCAAAGCGTTGTGAGACACCTTCCAGCTCAGCGCGTGCCGCTACCAGACCAGGATGCGAATCGGTATAGGCATCCAGATGACGGTGCAGGCGTATGCCCGTCTCCAGACCCACCGGAAAATGTGACAGGGTGCTGCCGCGGACGAAATCCCCGCAGATCTGGCCGGCGATCAGTTCGTCATCGTCAAAGCCCAACAGGGAATGCGCGAGAAAATTCATACCTGCTAATGTACTGTATTCTGGACCTCATGGACTTGACACCGCACAATCGATACAGCCGGCATACCATCCTGGAACAGATCGGTGAGACGGGTCAGGCGCGTATCGAGGCCAGTCATGTCCTGATAGTGGGCCTGGGTGGACTGGGCTCCCCCGCCGCACTCTACCTGGCAGCAGCGGGTGTGGGACACCTGAGCTTCGCCGATTTCGATACCGTGGAAACATCCAATCTGCAGCGGCAGGTAGCACACACGACAGCACGCGTGGGCCAGTTGAAAACCGAGTCTGCCAGGCAGGCCTGTCTCGAGATCAATCCGGCCTGTCAGATCCGCACGCTGGATTACGCTCTGGACCGGGATGACCTGGATCCACTGTGCGCCGAATCCTCCGTGGTGCTGGACTGCACAGACAACTTCGATACCCGATTTGCCATCAACGCAGCGTGTGTCAGGCACAAGGTTCCACTGGTGAGTGGCGCAGCCATTCGCTTCGACGGACAGATCAGTGTGTTCGATACAAGGCAGGCCGACGCACCCTGCTATCGCTGCCTGTACAGTGACGCCGATGCGCCGATGGACACCTGTGCCCAGGCCGGCATTCTGGGGCCGGTGGTCGGCCTGATCGGCTGTGCACAGGCCATCGAGACGCTCAAACTGATCTGCGCCATCGGCACCAGCCTGGCAGGGCGACTGGTGCTGTTCGATGGTCTGTCGATGGAGTGGAATGAAATACGCCTGCGTCGTCACCCGCAGTGCCCGGTATGCGGCGTTGGCACGGTGTCAACGAACAGTAGGACAGCCTAACCGGCAGAACCCTGACTTCGAGGGACCGGTAAAATTTACAAACCGGGGGTTCGCTGGGTCAATCGCAGTAGTTTGGATCCGGCAAGTATATTTCACGATCGGGTTTGCCAACCCTGGCAGCGTTGAAAACCCGCCCCGCTGGAAAACTAATGGTCCGGAACTCCTCGGCATCGTCAAAGGCATCTATCTACGTGGCCATCGGTTGCAATGCCGGTGATACCGCGGATCTCTGCGAGTTGCTGGGCAGGCTGCACGATACCGCGCAGCTTTCGCTGCTGATCATGCCGCTGGCGGCCAACCTCGACTGCGAACAACTGATCGACGCGATCGCTCAGGACTCCGCCATGGCTGTTCGAGCCGTCGAGGATGGCGCAATATTCGGCCCGCAATGTATCCATATACTGGATGCAGATGCTCGAGTCACGATCAGGGACGGCCGGTTTCATCGCCAGGCGCTTGCGCATTCACAGGCAGGGGATAAGGACACGCTCCAGTCGCCGATCGACCGACTGTTTCACACTCTGGCCGTGGACCAGGGTCACCGCGCGGTGGGAATTCTGTTCTCCGGCGCCACTGCGCATGGCAGTACCGGGCTGCAATCGATACGCGATGCCAGCGGACGCACATTCACGCAGGTCGCCGAGGGTGATGGCTTCATCCGGCACCGCCTGCCAGGCAAGGCCGCGGCAGATGACTGCCGGATTGCGGATATCCGTAAACTGGGGACGATATTGAGCAGGCTCTCAAAAGATGCTGAACCTGCCTGGTCGCAGCACGCCCAGCCGTGGATTGATACGCTTAAGCATGAGCTGAGCACGACGCAGGCTGATCTGCTGCGTAACCTGACGGACCTGGAGACAGCCAACGAAAAGCTCGAATCCTCCAATCAGGAGTTGATGGCCAGAAACCTGGAACTGCAACGCGCCTATAACGAGCTGGAACTGGCCAGGGAATCCAATGAAACCAGTCAGCTGGCGCTCAGGCAGGCAAATGATCATCTGGAAAACCTGCTCGACAGTGGCCAGCTGGCAACTCTCTTCCTGGATGATGCGCATCGCATTCAACGCTTTACACCTGCCATTCAGCGTATCTACTATCTCACCAGGCGCGACATGGGCCGCTGTATCAGCCAGGTTGCGCATCATGCGGTGGACATGCCTGAGCTGCCACTGACGGCAACCCTGGGTGATCAGGGCGAGGAAGCCCAGATTCACACGCGGGACGGGCGCTGGTATCTGCGACGGGTGCTGCCCTATGTCAGTTCCATACCGTCCACCGGTGGCATGGTGGTGACCTTCACCGACATCACCGAAACCAAGTCCGCCGAACAGTTCACCCGGCAGGTCATCGACAGCCTGCGCACGTTCGTGGGCGTGTGCACCACCGACGGTATTCTGTTGCAGGCCAACGAATCCGCCCTGGCCGCAGCAGGTATCGAGTCTTCCGAAGTCCTGGGGAAACCCTTCAGAGAGTCCTATTGGTGGTCACAGCTTCCTGACTCACAGGCACTGCTGGATGCTGCCATAGAGCGCGCAGCCGCGGGTGAACATTCACGCTTTGATGTGGACATCATGCTGGAGGGCAATACCAGGGCCACCATCGATTTCCAGATCGTGCCGATGTGCAGTACCGATGGCACGGTTACGCACCTGATTCCCTCGGCGATCGATGTTACCCACAGGCGCCAGATGGAACTGGCACTGGAGATGGCGGAGATGAAGACACGTGCCCTGCTCCAGGAGATCGAGGATATCTACCACACCGCGCCGGTCGGGTTGTGCGTGCTGGACAGTAATCTGAAATTTACCCGGGTCAATGAGCAGCTGGCCGCATTCAATGGACTGTCGGCCAGCGAGCACATAGGTCGCAGTCTCGAGGAGCTACTGCCGGACATTGCCAAAGAGGCATTGCCCAGACTACGCAGGATCCTGCACACCGGCGAGGCCGTACTGGAAATTCCCATCAGTGGTACGACACCGGCTCAACCGGGAGTCGAGCGGCACTGGATCCAAAGCTGGATACCGATGAGGGATGTGAATGACAGGGTGGTGGGGATAAACGTCGTCGCCGAAGAAGTCACCCAGAGACGACAAGCCGAAGAGAAGCTCAAGGCACTGAAACAGCAGGCTGAAGAGGCTCAGGAACAGGCGGAAAAAGCCAATCGACTGAAAAGTGAGTTTCTGGCCAATATGAGCCACGAAATTCGCACACCGATGACCGCCATTCTCGGCTATGCCGATCTGCTCGATGCCCATCTGAACGACCCGGACAATCTGCAGAGTGTCAAGACGATCAAGCGAAACGGGCAATTCCTGATCGGATTGCTGGATGATATCCTCGATCTGTCCAGAATCGAATCGGGAAAGCTGGAACTGGAACTGGCAAGGGTATCGCCGGTGGCCATCATCGAGCAGACGCTGGACACGATGCAGTTGCAGGCAGATTGCAAGCAACTGGCACTGGCCGTGGATTACGCCGGACGACTACCGGTTACGATGGAAACCGACCCCACGCGCCTGCGACAGATCCTGATCAATCTCACCGGTAATGCCGTCAAATTCACTGAAAAAGGCAGTGTGACACTGCGTATCGAATACCAGTCACGGCAGGATGCCGGCATCATGCTCTTTCAGGTCATCGATACCGGTATCGGTATGACGAGCAAGCAGCAAGCCGAGGTCTTCGGCTCCTTTACCCAGGCCGATTCTTCGATATCCCGCCGCTTCGGTGGCAGTGGACTCGGACTTGCCATCAGCCAGCGGCTGGCAGCCAGCCTGGGCGGTTCCATTCACCTGGAAAGTACACCGGGTGTGGGCAGTACAGTGACCCTGCAACTACCGACCGGCCCAGCGCATGACGTTGAACTGGCCACACCCGTCAGACCTGGTGACAGTGAATCCAGCGAACCGGTTAGGGCGCTGCGCCTGCCCTACCGACTGCTGGCAGTCGACGATCGACGCGACGTGCTGCA
Organism: Granulosicoccus sp.; assembly: GCA_013002205.1. Classification (GTDB taxonomy): domain Bacteria; phylum Pseudomonadota; class Gammaproteobacteria; order Granulosicoccales; family Granulosicoccaceae; genus Granulosicoccus. Next base: position 22,746 of record JABDKN010000132.1, on the reverse strand, counting down.
CGTGGTACAGCATATTCTCGAAGATGCCGGCGCCGAGGTCGACACGGCGCCCAGCGCGGCGCAGGCGTTGAAAAAGGTAAAGCGTGCAGAAGCACTGGGTACCGGCTACCGGGCAATCGTACTGGACATGCAGATGCCGGAGATCAACGGGTACGACGCGGCAAGTACACTACGCGAGCGCGGTTTCAACAAACCGATCATCGCCCTGACGGCCAACGCCATGAAAGGAGAGCGCGATAAATGCCTGGCCGCGGGGTGCAGTGATTACCTGACGAAGCCTGTCGATCGCCAACTCCTGCTCGAAAGCCTGCACCGCCACATCAATCAGGCGAACCAGAAGCCTGCCGAGTCACTATCTCATTGCATTCTGCTGGTGGAGGACCATGAAGAATCTGCGCGGATCCTGGCACGCCTGCTGGAGCGCTCAGGCCATGCGGTACACGTGGCGCATACTGCCAGCCAGGCCATGGCACAGCTGGACAGTATCGTTCCGAGCGTGGTCCTGAGTGATATCGGCTTACCCGATGAAGACGGCTACGCCCTGGTGACCCGCATGCGCGCAATGCCGGCCCTGGCGGCCAGCCAGTTCATTGCGCTGACAGGCCGCAATGCACTGGACGAGCAGAAGCAGGCGGTTTTCGATCACCACCTGACCAAGCCGGTGGAGATTCAGCACCTGCGTGATTTCCTGCAGCAACCGCGACCGATCGGGCCTCAGTGACGCGTCATGTCGGTGTCATCATCACCGGCGGCAGGTACCACGACACCGGTAGGCAAACCCTTGAACAGGGCAGCAACATCCACCGCGTCGTAAATGTACTGACGGTCACAGAATTCGCAGGTGATCTCCACCCTGCCCTGCTCCTGCACGATGTCTGCGACCTCACTGCTGCCGAGTCCGATCAGCATGCCGTCGGTGCGCTCCCGCGAACAGCTGCAATGAAAACGCACGGGCTCTGCCTCGAACACCCGCACGCGTTCGTCGTGGAAGAGGCGATGCAGCAAGGTGGAAGTGTCCTGCAGGCACAACTCCTCGTCGCTGAGCGTATCGCACAGTACCGTGGCTCTCTGCCAGCCATCGGAATCATTGGCCTGGCGTAGATCGGCCGGTAATTTCTGGACCAGCACACCGGCGGCCGTGTCGTCACTGACAGCCAGAAACAACTGTGTGGGCAACTGCTCACTGGTCCTGAAATACGCCTGCAGCGACTGTGCAAGGCTGCTGCCTTCCAGCGGTACGATTCCCTGATAGGGCGCATGGTGACGGTTAGCTTCGACCGTGATACTCATGCGAGCATTGCTGCCGAACAGGCCATTCAGTGAAACATCCTCCGGTTCTGCATTCCAGCGGGCAAGGCCACGCATATCGCCATCAGCAGTAACCTGGACGACCAGCAGGTAGACCGGTCCGTCGCCGCGCAGTTGCAAGGTCATCTTGCCGTCGAACTTGATGGTACTGGCCAGCAGGGCGGTGGCGGCAAACGCCTCACCCAGTATCTGCCGGATCATTGGTGGATACCGGGTTCGTGCCACCGCTTCCTGCCAGGTGTGATCCAACTGCACGTGATGACCCCGTACATCACACGATTCCACCAGAAATTTCTGTCGGGTATCAGTATCTCTCATCAGCATTCACTCCAGGCGACCATAGAACAGGTCGCCAAGCAACGGGGTCAGGTACATCGGCACCTGGTAACAGGCTATGAACAGCAGCAGGGATTCCATCTGGCCGGCAGGCAAGGCCGCCAGAAAAAGGGCGATATTGCGATTACCATTTGCCACACCGGTGGCTACACTGCAACTACGACCCCGCTTCAGACCGACCGAGACAATTACCCCCAGACACTGAAATCCCACGTTGATGATCACTGCCAGCATCAGCGCCTGTCCAATCTCCGGCCAGCCATTGTGAGGGTCATGAACCGCTGCCATCAGTCCAATGACCATCAGTGCAAGGACTACAGCTCCCAGGCCATCCAGTGCATCTGCATTCATCGTCCACTGCAGCGATCGTGACAGCCTCAGCACCGCTACCGCCAGCAGAATGGAGGTGCCAATCAATGCAAGCAGAACCAGCGCCGGTCGTAACAACGTGGTGACGGACTGCTCCGGGAACAAGAGATACATCACTGGCAGGCAGCTGAGCGGCAATATCGCGGTACCCAGCATCAACCAGCGCATGGCCAGTGCCGCATCACCACGCAGGAGAAGGACCAGGTTCGGGCAGCCGGAAATTGGCGGAGCCGCCGCCACCAGCGCCGCTGCCAGGCTCCATAATGGAGGCGCGTTGCCGATCGTCATCACCAGCAACACCAGTAGCGGCAGACCAATCTGGGCCAGCACTACGCCGAGCAGGGTGCCAGACCATGCGCCCCCCTGGCGAAAACTGGCCGCCGCACGGCTATCCGGCAGAATTCGCAGGAGCGCAAGAAATAACAGTATGCCGATGAAGGCGGGGATGGCCTGCCGCATCGTCTCGGCAGCCCAGGGCATCAGCAATCCAGCCAGCAGACCGCCGGGCAGTACCCATCGACCGTGCCGTCCCAGACAGGTGAATAGACGGATCAATCAGCCTTTCAACCGTTCGCGCAGCAGCTGGTTCAATTGCGCCGGGTTTGCCTTGCCCCTGGAGGCCTTCATCACTGCTCCCACGAAGAAGGACAGCAGCTTCTCCTTGCCTGCACGGTATTCGGCAACCTGAGTCGGGTTGTCCGCCATGACCGCATCGATCATGGTGTCGATGGCCCCGGTATCCGATATCTGCTTCAGCCCGCGGGAATCGATGATGGCATCGACGTCCTGCTCACCGGACCACAGCGCGTCGAATACCTGCTTGCCCAGTTTGCCGGACAGCGTGCCATCGTCCACTCGCTCGATCAGCCTGCCGAGCTGTGCCGAGCTGACTGGTGAAGCGGCCAGCGGGATATTCTCCTTGTTCATGCGGGCAAACAACTCGCCGAGTACCCAGTTAGCCGCCAGTCTTGGTGCAAAGCTGTGATTCTCGAAGACGGCCTCGAAGTAATCAGCTGTCTGCCGATCGGCGCACAAGGCCTGCGCATCGGCGGGTGGAAGTGCCAGCTGTTCAACGAAACGGGCTCTACGTGCTGCCGGCAACTCCGGCATGGTGCTCCTCACCGCATCGATGAAATCATCATCGATGACCAGTGGTGGCAGGTCGGGATCTGGAAAATAGCGATAGTCATTCGCCTCCTCCTTACTGCGCATCGAGCGTGTCTCATCCCGATCCGCATCATAGAGCCGCGTTTCCTGTACGACCGTGGCACCGCTTTCCACTATATCGATCTGTCGCTCGATCTCGAACTCTATGGCCCGTTCCAGGAAGCGAAACGAGTTCAGGTTCTTGATCTCGGTACGGGTACCCAGGGTATTGCTGCCGGATTGTCGAATGGACACATTGGCATCACAGCGGAAAGAGCCTTCCTGCATGTTGCCATCGCATATATCGATATACCGTACCAGTGAATGCATATAACGAGCGTAGGCGACTGCCTCTGCGGCTGAACGCATGTCCGGTTCGGAAACGATCTCCAGCAATGGTGTACCGGCACGATTGAGATCGATGCCGGTGTAACCGTCAAAAAGATCATGCACCGACTTACCAGCATCCTCTTCCAGGTGGGCACGTGTCAATCCGATGATTTTTTCCTCTCCGTCCGGCAGGGTCAGGCTTATGCGACCCGGGCCGACGATCGGAAAGGCCATTTGCGAGATCTGGTATCCCTTGGGCAGATCCGGGTAGAAATAGTTTTTACGGGCGAAGACCGACCGCCTGGTGATGCTTGCATCGGTGGCCAGGGCGAAACGCACGGCCATGCGCACGACATCCCGGTTGACCACCGGCAGGACACCCGGCAGGCCGAGATCGACGGCCGATGCCTGCGTGTTCGGCTCTGCACCAAACGCTGTCGAGGATGCGGAGAATATCTTCGATCGAGTTGCGAGCTGAGCGTGTATTTCCAGCCCGATGACGGTTTCCCAAGTCATGGTGAGCAAGCCTGTGTCATTCGTTTACGGGTCATCATTCAGGCAACGGCATCGGGCATCCGGCGATGCCAGTCAGTCAATCCCTGGTAGCGATGCACCACGTTGAGCAAGCGCGCTTCCTGGTTCACCGATGCTGACAACTGAAGACCTACGGGCAAACCATCGGCAAAGCCGCAGGGAGCAGAAATGGCCGGCAGGCCGGACAAATTGGCCGAGACGGTGAACAGGTCATTCAGGTACATCGCCACCGGATCGTCGCTCTTGGCTCCACGTTCAAAGGCGGTGGTTGGTGTGGTAGGCCCCGCTATGACATCGACCTCGGCAAACGCACTGGTAAAGTCATCACTGACGAGCTGGCGTACCTGCTGGGCCTTTTTGTAATAGGCATCGTAATATCCCGCAGACAATGCGTAGGCGCCGATCAGAATTCGGCGCTTGACTTCGGGGCCGAAGCCTTCGCCGCGAGAACGGGTGTACAGATCATCGATGTCCTGCGGGTTTTCGCAGCGGTGTCCGAAGCGCACACCGTCGAACCTGGACAGGTTGCTGGACGCCTCGGCCGGTGCAATGATGTAGTAGGCCGGAATACACAGATTCTGATTCGGCAGTGAAATGCGCTTCAGAATGGCTCCGGCACTTTCCAGTACAGACAGGGCTTCGTTCACGCAATCGCCGACATCACTGTCCAGGCCCTGGGCAAAGTACTCATCCGGAATACCGATACGCAGTCCCGCCAGGTTCTCATTCAGGGATTCGCTGAAGTCAGGCACCTTCAGTACCGAACTGGTGGAATCACGCACGTCATGACCGGCCATGGCCTGGAGCATCAGAGCGCAGTCCTCAGCGGTCTGGGCCAGTGGTCCGCCCTGATCGAGACTGGAGGCAAAGGCGACCATGCCATAGCGGGACACGCGGCCGTAGGTCGGCTTGATACCGGTTATGCCACAAAATGCCGCCGGCTGCCGGATCGAGCCGCCAGTATCGGTGCCGGTGGCAGCCGATGCCAGGCGAGCCGCCACGATGGCCGCGCTGCCACCGGACGAACCACCAGGCACGCGGTTTTCCTGCCACGGATTGGCCACCGCACCGAAATAGCTGTTCTCGTTGGATGAACCCATGGCGAATTCATCCATATTGGCCTTTCCAAGCGTCACCATGCCGGCCGCCTGCAGCTTGTCCACGACAGTGGCAGCATAGGGCGATACATAATTCTCCAGCATGCGTGAGCCGCAGGTCGTGGCCATATCAGTGGTGCAGAAGATGTCCTTGTGCGCTATCGGTATGCCCGTCAGGGGGCCAGCCTCGCCCCTCTGCAGCCGTTTATCAGCTTCTGCAGCAGCCAGCCGGGCACCTTCGGCGTCGACTGCCAGGTAGGCATTGAGTCGTGCATCGTGCTGCTCGATTCTTGCCAGATAGTGCTCGACCAGATCCGCACTGGTCAGTTCACCGCTGGCGAGCAGAGCGGCCTGCTGAGCCATTGTCATGTCATGCATGGTCTGCACCTGTCATTCGATGACGCGGGGCACCAGGAAGTAACCATCCTGGAGTGCCGGGGCCGGTGCCTGCAGCACGTCTCGCTGATCGGATTCAGTCACGATGTCATCGCGCATCAGCAAGGAGGCATTGGCTGGATGGGCCATCGGTTCCACACCCTCGGTATCCACCGCCTGAAGCTGCTCGACCAGATCGAGCATGGTGGACAGATCGGCTGCCAGGTGGTCGAGTGCAGCCTCTTCGATGCCCAGTCGCGCCAGATGCGCTATCTGCTTGATATCGTCAGGTGTCAGTAACATTGATGGTCCAGTCTTGGATTCGAGCGCGGCAATCTATCATACTGCAGCCCTGCAGACCCCGATTCCGCCGCCGAGCAACTTATGAGTGAACGAGATTCCCAACGGCACAGGGCCGTCGATGCCAGGATCGAGATACTCGAACTCAAGCTCATGGACCTGGAAAGTACGGTCCAGGAACTCAACGACGTGATTCTGCGGCAATACCGCGACATCGAACGCCTGCACAGCCTGCACCTGAAGTTGTCGGACGCACTTCAGGGATCCAATGAAAACCCGGCCAACCCCACCTTGCGTGATGAACTGCCACCACACTACTGAACGATCAGCGCCCCAGAGTCACGGTGTCTTCATCCACAGAATAGGGCGGAACCAGCAGGTTCCGGTCGGCATACTGGTGACGATAGACACGCCCCGCCAGATCGTAGCGCGCCTGACGACAGGTGTCGACAAAACCACCGGACCAGGGCTTGCCCTGAAACGCGGTATCGGCGGCGGGCAGGTAGGCAACCGGGCAACCCAGATCGGTACCCAGCGCAATGGCTACGAAAAGCTCTGGCGTAGCCGATCGTTCGATGCGGTCGAAGAAGTCAGGCTGTTCCGAGCTGTCAGAGACGGGATCGAGCAGGCGCGCATCGTCCCTGCGCAGTGTTGCCAGGTCACCGGCGCTGCGCCTGTAGAAGATCACCGGGCGGCCTTCCCACTCGACAATGTTGACCTGACCGGGCTGCAAATCGCCTACAGGAACCCGCAGAGTCGGCAACCTGGACGCCTGATCCTGTCTGCCGGAAATGGACGACAGCAGAACATAGGCAGCCGTTGCCACCGCCATGAACAGCATCAGTTTGGCAGCGACGCGCAGTCGGAGTCGGCGCTGTCGATCTTCAGGGCTGATGTCTCTCACAGGTCTGTCGGGGGACTGGCGGAAACGTCGAGTGTACGGCAGTCGTGACCTGCTGGAGTGCCCCGGACATCGTCGCCTATCGCGACACTGGCAACAACACGGGCGGGATTTCACCTGCGTGCAGCGAACTGCTTGATTCCCTGGACTTGCCACTGTGCAGCCGAATTCCGCAGGCCGCCTGGGTACTGACTGCCCATGGTGAGGAACTGGCGCTGACCAGGCCCGATGGTGTAAAGCTGACAATCGATTTCAACGCGGGCAAGGCACGCCACCGCGCGGCTGAGTCTGGCAAGGGCATCCGGACACTGGCCCGGGCACTGGGCCTGAATGCCTATCGCAGACAGTTCGGCGAGTTACCTGCGGTCATAGATGCCACCGGCGGACTGGGTCAGGATGCATGGGCACTGGCCTCTCTCGGGGGCAGGGTCACTGTCATCGAACAACATCCGATCGTACATGCCCTGCTGGCCAACGCTCTGCACAGAGCGGCCGGACACGGTGAAGCGGGCGATATCGCCAGGCGCATCGTGCTGCTGCACGGGCTGGCCGAAAAATTGCTGCCAGAACTCGATGGACATGCCATCTACCTGGACCCGATGTACCCGGAACGTAAGCGGAAAAAGGCAGATTCACGTAAGGGTATGCAGTTTCTGCACGCCCTGCTCGGACCTTCCGGGTCCTGCGATGACGGACAACTCCTGCCTGCGGCGCTGCAATGTGCAGTCAGTCGTGTGGTGGTCAAGCGACCACGCGGTGCCGAACCTCTGCCGGGCGCGGAGCAGTGGCGGGGACAGCGCACCTGCCTCGAGTCACCGAATACGCGATACGATGTCTATCATCGCCGCTGAAGCCGACAGCGCATTCAGTCGCGAAAATTCTGGAATTGCAGGGGCACACCCAACTCGGCGGACTTGAGCAGCGCCATCACGGCCTGCAGATCATCGCGTTTCTTGCCCGTCACCCGAAGCTGCTCACCCTGCACCTGTGCCTGAACCTTGAGTTTGGATTCCTTGATCGTGGCGGTGGCCTTCTTTGCCGTTTCCCTGTCGATACCCTGCCTGACTCTTACCAGTTGTTTGACACCCTTGCCACTGCTCTCCACCTTGCCCGCTTCCAGGCAGGCTATGTCAATTTTCCGGGCGGTCAGTTTCTGGTACAGAACGGGATGAATCTGCTGAATCTGGAAATCGCTGTCGGCGTATAACATGATGTTCCCGTCCGCCAACTCGGCCCTGGCTGATGTACCCTTGAAATCAAAGCGGTTGCCGATTTCTCTCTGGGTGTGATCAACCGCATTGCTGAGTTCGTGCTGATCGACTTCTGACACGACATCGAATGTGGGCATGCAAAGCTCCCTGGAGACTCATGAAAGGATTATCTGACGATGTTAGCAGCGTTCACTGTCGTGTACAGCAGTCTGCCGCCATGCCGATTACCACGAGTCCACAAGAGTCCATAAGGTATGTCGGGTAGATGGATGCTGGTTGCCGGTGCACTGCTCGGTGCGCTGGGAGTGATGAGTGGTGCCTTCGGTGCACATGCGCTGCAAGGGACGATGAGTGAGCAGGCCCGTGGCTGGTACGCTACTGCGGTCAACTATCACGCCGGACATGCACTGGCCCTGTTCGCCTGCGGACTACTGTCACTGCACCCGGCAGCGACCGGTCGTCGTCGCTGGCTGCACATTGCCGGGATCTGCTTTGCGTGCGGCACACTGGTTTTTTCGGGCAGTCTGTATACCATGGCCCTGACCGGCTTGAAGACTCTGGGAATGATTACTCCACTTGGCGGCCTGCTGCTGATACTGGCCTGGTTGAGCCTGGCCTCAGCTGCCAGTCGCCTGCCTGACGACTGATCGGCCCGGCTTCCAGCCACACACCTGACATTCGCGCAAACTACCTGGGTGATCCATGAGTACAGAAAATGACAAGGACCGAGCCGCATTGATCGAGGCGCGTCGTGACTACTCGGCAAGTACCCTGCGCCGTAAGGACCTGGCTGGCGACCCGATTTCACAGTTCACACACTGGCTGCGGGATGCCCGTGACGAGAACATTCTCGATGCGACTGCGATGGTCCTGAGCACGGCCGATGTGCAGGGCCAGCCACATTCACGCGTCGTATTGCTCAAGCACTTCGATACACAGGGTTTCAGCTGGTATACCAACCAGACGAGCGACAAGGCGCGGCAACTGGCAGCCAACCCCAAAGCATCCCTGCTGTTCTACTGGTGTGCACTGGAACGGCAGGTTCGCCTGGAAGGTCATGTCGAATCACTGGATCCACAGCATGCCGAGACCTATTTTCAGTCACGTCCGGAAGGTAGTCGCTTCAGTGCAGCAGCCTCGATTCAATCGGCACCCGTGGACAACCGGCAGGTTCTCGAGCAACGAGTAGCCCAGCTGCACAAGGAACACCCCAACGGGAACGTGCCCCGACCAGAATCCTGGGGTGGCTACCGCCTCTTTCCACACCGCTTCGAATTCTGGCAGGGCCGTGCCGATCGACTGCATGATCGCTTTGTCTACGCACGTATTGACAGCGGCCAGGAGTGGTCGATCCAACGGCTGTCACCCTAGATCAGCGCACACGACTCGAGCTGAATTGAAACTGCTGACCACACTGATCGTTCAGATCCTGGTGGCGGGGAAACCGTAGCATTGCGGACAGGGTTTGCGGGCGGACTAATTTCTGCCGTCCATGCAGATCCTATTTTGCCACGACCTCCTTTGCGACGACGTTGGCTGCCTGCCGGTCTGCGTGGTAGGAAGAACGCACCATCGGCCCACTGGCCACGTGGGAAAAACCCAGACCATCACCGATACGCGCCAACTCATCGAATTCGTCCGGGTGAACGAACCGGGCAACCGGCAGATGTGCCTTGCTCGGTTGCAGGTATTGACCCAGGGTCAGCATATCGACCTTGTGATCGCGCAGATCCTGCATCACGAGCTGTACCTCCTCCATGGATTCGCCAAGACCCAGCATCAGACCCGATTTGGTTGGCACACGGGGAAAGCGCTGCTTGTGATTTTCCAGTAGATCCAGGGACCATTCGTAATCCGAGCCCGGTCGGCACTGGCGATACAGTCGCGGTACGGTCTCCAGATTGTGGTTGAACACATCCGGTGGATTATCCGCCATACCATCCAGGGCCTTTTCCATGCGGCCGCGGTAGTCCGGCACCAGCACCTCGATCTGGATTCCCGGGCAGGCATCGCGCACGGCCCGGATACACGCGTCGAAGTGACTGGCACCGCCATCGCGCAGATCGTCCCTGTCCACCGAGGTGATGACGATGTAGCTGAGGCCGAGTTGCGCTACTGCCTTGGCCAGATTGCCGGGTTCATCAGTATCCAGAGGCTTGGGCTTACCGTGGGCCACATCGCAGAAAGGGCAGCGACGGGTACAGATATCACCCATGATCATGAACGTAGCAGTGCCGTGACTGAAGCACTCGCCCAGATTGGGACAGCTGGCCTCCTCGCAGACGGATGACAGGTTCAACTCCCGCATCATCTGCTTTATTTCCTGGACACGCGGATTGGTCGACACACGTGTCCGGATCCAATCCGGTTTGCGCACCGTTTCAGTGGTGGGCGCTACCTTGACAGGAATTCGTGCCAGTTTGGCTGCGCCACGCTGGTGACCTTCGGGATCGAAGCGGGAGGGGGCTGTATGGTCCATGGGTGCGAGTCTACCAGTTCGGCGATGGAATACCGTGCACTGCCATTACCTGGCAGTACGCAATTGATGGTGAAGTTGCGTCACCAGTGCGGCGATGATGACTTTCCCGGGCACGTTGATACCCAGTTCCCGCGTCGAGGTCACTGCCAGATCACGGAATCCACAGGGGTTGATTCCGTTGAACGGTGCAAGATCAACATCGATGTTCAGTGCCAGTCCGTGATAGGTACAACCTCGGCGAACCCGCAGACCCAGGGCGGCAATCTTGGCATCGTCCACATAAACACCCGGTGCATCCCGGCGCCCGCTTGCCATGATCGCGTATTCTGCCAGCGTATCTATGACGCTGTTTTCCAGCCGGATGACCAGATCGCGCACGCCCAGGCCGGCTCGACGCAGGTTGATCAGGGTATAGATGACGACCTGGCCGGGCCCGTGGTAGGTAACCTGTCCCCCACGATCGGTCTGAATCACCGGGATGCCCGACGTGTTCAGGATGTGTTCGCGTTTGCCAGCCTGCCCCAGGGTATACACTGGCGGGTGTTCACACACCCACAGTTCATCCTCATCATCCGCCTGCCGGTTATCGGTGTACTCGCGCATGGCCGACCATGTCTGCTGATAGTCCGACAGGCCCAGTTCGCGGGTAATCACAGCGTGAAGAGCACTCTCTCCTCGGCTCTCAATGCGATGTACACGCTTTGCAGATGATCATGGTTGAGGGCAGTGAAGTGCACCCTGACAGACAGGTACTTGCCTTCCTTGCTCGGCAGGGTACTGATTCTGGCGGTTGCCGGCTCAATCAGGGGTAGAACGGTCCGGGCGATCAACTTCTCGAACTCATCGTCGTTCAGACCCATGGCCTTGACCGCTATCTCCGCTGGAAAATCAATCAGTGTGTCGTTGCTCATGCGCATTTTCCGCCCGGTTTCTGCCCGACTATCCTGATTGTCGGGACGCCACGGGTTCATCGCTACTGCAGATAGCGCTGGATCGAGTGCTTCATGCGCAGAAAGATGCTGCCCTCTTCCACTTTTTGCAAGGCCAGCAGCGGCACTTCGCTGATGACCTCGTCGTCGGCCATCAGCACATTCCGGCCAACTTCCTGACCGATGCGCATCGGGGCACGCAGGTACTCACCCATCTCTACCCTGGTCTGCAGGGTATCGAAGGCATCGCGCGGCAGCGTCAGGTACAGATCTTCGCTGACGCCCACACCTACTGTCTCCTGCGTTCCCATCCAGATTCGCGCTTCGGCAATCTGCTCACCGGCGGAATAGACCTTGCGGGTTCTGAAGAAACGAAAGCCGTAATTGAGCAGCCTCTGGCTTTCGGCAATACGCGACTTGTCACTGCCGGTACCGAGTACCACACTGACCAGGCGCATGCCGTCACGCACGGCCGAGGCGACCAGGCAGTAGCCGGCTGCTTCGGTATGACCGGTCTTCATACCGTCCACTGAATCGTCCCGCCACAACAGCGTATTGCGATTCTTCTGGGTAATCTCGTTGTAGGTGTAATCTCGTTCCGAATAGAGCTTGTAGGTGGCAGGATGCTCGCGGATGATGGCACTGGCGATAAGGCCAAGATCATGGGCAGTGGTGTAATGGTCAGGGTCGGGCAGTCCGGAGGCGTTGGTAAAATTCGTCGCGTTCATGCCCAGCGTCACGGCCGTACGATTCATCATGTCCACGAAGCCTGCCTCGCTGGCGGCGATGTGCTCCGCCAGGGCGACACTTGCATCGTTGCCGGACTGGATGATCAGCCCGCGCATCAGCTCGCCCAACGGTACGACGGTATTCGCTTCGATAAACATGCGCGAGCCTGGCATGGCCTGAGCCTCGGCCGAGATGATGACGGGCTCGTCGAGCGTCACACTACCCCGCCTGAGTTCCGAGGCGACGATGTAGGCGGTCATCATCTTGGTCAGGCTGGCAGGCTCGATGCGTTTGTCCGGATCCTTGGACGCCAGCACTTCACCGCTGGTGTGGTCGAACAGCAGGTAGCTGTTGGCGGATAGTTGCGGTGGCGCAGGCAGTGGCGCTGCTGCGACGGATGAGACGGAGACGATCAACAGCATTGCCGGCAGGGTAAAACACGGCCGCAGGCGACAGGCGAGACAAGCGGAGACAATGGAAAGGAACGTCATAACAGGACCTGGCTGACTGATAACTGGCGATGAGGATGGCACAACAGTGTAAATTATTCGACGCTATGGATTGGTGGATGTGACCGTGACACTGTCAATTCCTGCATGCGCCAGGGAATCCTGTGCACTTTGCAACATGCGTGAATCCGACAACGGTCCGATCCGCACGCGATACAGCTCGGCAGCGACATCATGATCTATCTGCGCCGGAATGCTCAGCATCCCATGCAGATTGTCCAGCATGGCCTGTGCATTCAAGGATTCGGCAAAGGCGCCTACCTGCAGATAGTGATGTGCCTGAACCTCAGCCGGCACAACTTGTGCGACAGGCCGGGCTCGTTCCGCACTTGTCGCGGTTTTCAGCGGCCCATGAGTACTCAGTGCCTCTATCTGTACCTCCGCCTTGCCATGTTCGAGCATGCCCAGCGTGGCCGCTGCCGCGTAGGACAGATCGATGATCCGGTCACCGACGAAGGGGCCCCGGTCATTGACCTTGACCACCAGAGACTGGCCATTGTCGACACGGGTAACGCGCACGAAAGTGGGCAGCGGAAGTGTCTTGTGCGCTGCCGTCAGCTGATGCATGTCGTAGGGTTCGCCACTGGAGGTGGCTCGCCCATGGAACTTGCGCCCATACCAGGAGGCAATGCCCTGCTCGGCGAAATCGTGTGCACTGTCCATGACCTTGTAGGATTGCCCGAACACGCTGTACTCATCCGGATTGCCCCGACGTGACTTGGGCAGGTTCTGCACGACCGGCTCGACGCCATGAATCTTCTGTAACTCACCCGGACCATCTCCGGCAACCGCCGCCACCCACGCAGGCTGTGGTGCAGCCAGCGAACAGCTGGACACAGTCCCGGCAATGAACATACACAGGAAAACACCTGGAGTCGGTCGCATCATGTGTCTGGTTTCTCCGGATTGTCAAGAATACTCTGCGCCAGCTGCAGTACGGCCATCACATAGAGCTGGCTGCGGTTGTAGCGGCTGATCACATAGAAGTTCCGGTATCCCACCCAGACCTCATCCCCTTCCGCCCCGGCCAGGACCATTACGCTGAGCAGGTGTCTGTCGGCGGTTCCCAGGGCGAAATTTTCCGATGTAAATCCCAGCGCACGGACGGTGTCCCCCGACACCGTGGGCGTCAGTGAGCGTCGCAAAAGCGCCTGAACCTCATCTGGCACCACGTTGCCCACTGGCCAGGGATCAGCTACCGGTGCACCCGCTACCCAGCCGTGCACTGCCAGATAATTGGCAACAGAGCCGATCACATCAGCCATGGAATTGAATAGATCGCGCGTCCCGTCCCCGTCAAAGTCCACGGCGTACTGCCGGTAACTGGAGGAGATGAACTGCGGTGTGCCCATGGCACCCGCGTAGCTGCCGAACCGCTCATGGGCATTCCAGCCTTCTGCCTCACTGAGCATCAGGAACTCTCTCAGCTCCTGGCGAAAAAACGCTGACCTTGGCGGATAATCGAAGGCCAGGGTGACCAGAGAATCCAGCACCTGGTGCTTGCCGGTAATGCGACCGTAAAAGGTTTCCACACCGATGATCGCCGCAATGATGCTGGGTGGCACGGCGTAGGTTGCGTTTGCCCGGGCCAGCAGATCGGCATGTTCCTGAAGGAATTCCCGGCCCTGCTGCACGCGTTCCTGCCCGAGAAAAATCGGCCGGTACTCACGCCAGGTCAAGGTGCGTTCAGCGGGACGCGATATGGCCTCCAGAACGGATGACTGGCGTTGCGCACGGGCAACGATGCCGGCGAGCCGGATTCGATCGATACCGCTGTCGCTGCTCAATTCATCCAGGAACAGACGAACGTCTTCCCTGTGCAGATAGTTGTCGGCCGTACCGGAACCGGAATCCCCGGCAACGGCCGTCTCGCTGGGCGTACCGGCGGTACTGATCACCGGCCACAGTAATATGACCGCAAGGGCGGCGTGTACAGGAAACTTCTTCATGTCGCAGAGTCTAGACGAGCAAACCTGACAATTCAGGCCATTTTCAGCGATCGACTGCAAACCAGTCTATCGGGTCCATACCATGCTCGATCAGCCACTGATTGGTTCTGGAAAAGTGTCGGCAACCCAGAAAACCGCGATGTGCCGATAATGGTGAGGGATGCGGCGCGGTCAGCACCAGGTGCCGTCCGGCGTTGATGACCTGTCCCTTTTTCTGCGCATAGCTGCCCCACAGCAGGAACACCAGATTCTCCCGTTCACGGCTGAGCTGACTGATTACATTATCAGTGAACGTCTCCCAGCCACGTCCCTGGTGCGATGCTGCCTGTCCGCTTTCGACAGTCAGCACGCTATTGAGCAGAAAGACTCCCTGCGCAGCCCACGGAATGAGGCAACCCTTGCGTGCCTGTGTCAATGTCGGCACCCCGTCCGCCAGATCACTGTCTACCTCCTTGTAGATATTGAGCAATGAGGGGGGTAACGCCACACCGTCGGGCACCGAGAAGCTCAGCCCGTGTGCCTGGCCGGCACCATGATACGGGTCCTGCCCGAGTATCACGACCTTTACCGCGTCGAAGGGTGTCAGCGCGAATGCATTGAACCAGTTGCTCGAATGCGGGTAGACCACAGCCGACTGCGCCTTGCGACTGGCCAGGTACTCCCGCAACTCGTGCATATACGGTGCAGCAAATTCCGTCTCGAGACGACTCTGCCAGCTTGGATCGATCGCGATTCGTTGAGCCATGAGTCAAGTCTACCTGCTGCGCTTCCGACCGGGGCGGCCCGCGCATCCACCGGCAGCCCTGGAAGCACATGCACCAGCAAGATTGAGACACGTCGGAAAGGCGACTATCATTTGACCTACAATCCTTGTACTGGACTTCAGACATCAGGCGCGTGCACCTCATCTCCTCCGGATTGCCCGGCGCCCTGCCCATCGTGATCCCGTCACTGCTGGCGGCTACGCTGGTAACCGGCAATTCCATGGCTGCCCAATGTCCGGTACCACGCTTCGTCTACGAGCCAGGAGCCTTCGACAGCACACCTGGACTGCCGGTCCTGGCCGAAGCGGATCGCGTGATCTCGGAACAGGGCCTGGTCACACTGGAGGGCAACACCACCATTCGCTACCAGGGCCGCGAGATTTCAGCCGACAATGCCAGCTATGACCCGACAACGGGTGAGGTGTCGGTCAATGGAGCATTGAAATTTCTCGGTGAAGGATTTCAGCTCCAGAGCAACGAGGCATTCATCGACCTGGACGATGACCTGTTTCGCACCGGGCAGAGTGAATATGAACTGGACCTGAAAGGCAAGCGGGCAACCGGCACTGCAGCGTCCATGGCGCGCATGGCAGATGGTCACTTCGTCCTGCAGAAGGCTACCTATTCCACCTGTCCCCCGGGGGATCTGAGCTGGTATGTGCGGGCAGACAGCATCGATCTGGATACGGACGAAGGCATTGGTACCGCCAGGGACCTGCGCCTGGTCTTCAAAGGCGTACCACTGATGGCACTGCCCGCATTCAGTTTTCCCATCAGCGATCGTCGCAAGACCGGGTTTCTGGCACCCGTGCTGGCACGCGGTGAATCCACCGGGCTGGAGCTGCATCTACCCTGGTACTGGAATATCCGCCCTGACCTGGATGCAACCTTCACACCCCGATTCATGACCAGACGCGGCACGCAGCTGCAGAGTGAAATCAGGTACCTGACCCGTCAGGGGCTATGGACCCTGGATCATGAATACCTGAAGGATCGGGTAAACGATGGCGACTCACGCTACTTCACACAATTGTTACAGAAGGGCAGCTTCAGTCCGGATGTGAGCACTACCATCGTGGCCCGACGAGTCTCGGACAAGGATTACCTGGAGGACCTGGGCGACAGCCTGCAGGTAGCCAGTATCACTCATCTGGAGCAACGCGCCGATCTCAATTACGAACTCGGTCGCGTCAAAGCCCTTGCACGCCTGCAGAGTTTTCAGACGGTGGACGAGAACATCGTGCCTGAAGACCGCCCTCACCGCCGACTTCCACAACTCAAAGCCTACATCCGATCAGAGCCCCTGCCGCTGGGCCTGCGCAGCGATGTCGAAGGCGAGTTCGTCTATTTCGACAAAGACGATGCGGTGACCGGTACCCGGGTGGACCTGCACCCACGACTCTCCCTGCCAGTCGTGCGAGACGCCTGGTTCTTCAAACCCAGCGTGGCCCACCGTTTCACCTACTATAGTCTGAACAACACGAGCTCGGTCGTTACCGACAACCGTCTGGACAGTTCCAGCAGTCGCAGTCTGGATACCCTCAGCGTGGACACAGGTGTGTTCTTCGACCGCCTGCTTGACGACGAAGGATCGATACAGACACTGGAACCTCGACTGTTCTACCTCAAGGTTCCCTACCGTGACCAGTCCGACATACCGGTGTTCGACTCCAGCGCCTTCGACTTCAATATCAGCCAGTTGTTTCGTGAAAACCGATTCAGTGGGGGAGACCGGGTTGCAGACGCCAACCAGCTTTCCATGGCGCTGACCACCCGCATGATCGATGGCGTCGACGGACGGGAACGGTTTCGTGCCAGCATCGGCCAGATCCGCTACTTTGATGATCGACGGGTAACCCTGCCTCCCGCCGACACCATTGGCACACGCAATTATTCGGACCTGGTCGGGGAACTGTTCACCACGCTCAGCAGCAACTGGGTTGGCAAGGGCAGCATTCAATGGAACCCTGACGAGGACCAGACGATCAGAGGCTCCCTGTCCCTGGGTTACAGGCCCGGGCCGAACCGGATCCTCAATGTAACGCACCGCGTCGTCAACAGCGAGGCACGCGATGAAAAGACAGAACAGATAGACCTGTCAGGGTTGTGGAAAATTGGTGACAGCTGGCGTATCGCCAGTCGCTGGAACTACTCGCTGGATTCGGATCGAAGCATCGAGACATTGCTGGGTCTGGAATATGACAGTTGCTGCTGGGCGGTGCGATTCGCTGCCAGGCGCTATATCGCCGATAATGGTGAGGATCACGACACCAGCGCATACTTTCAGCTGGTACTGAAGGGGCTTGCGCCCCTCGGACAGAACTATGGCGCCCTGCTGGAAAATGCCATACTGGGTTATCGAGATGACGTGCAATGATTGAGCGAAACAAAGAGACCAACGGACCCACCGGACGGTTTCTCGCGTTATTGCTGCTGAGCCTGAGCGTGCTGCCGTTCAGTGCGCAGAACGCAGCAGCGGAGGAGGATGTGGTGCTCGACCGCATCCGCGCCGTGGTCAATGAAGGGGTGGTGCTGGACAGCGACATCGCTGCAGCCACGCTCTACTTCAAGCAACAGGCCCAGAGCAATCGACAGGCACTGCCGCCCGACGATGTGCTGGCCAGCCGCGTACTGGACGAACTGATCAATCAGGAAATACGCCGACAGCACGCACGTGAGATCGGCATCAGTATCGACGCGGGCAGTGTGAATCGGGCGATAGAACAGATTGCGCGTAACAACAACATGGATACGCTGCAATTTCGTGACACCCTGCAGAATCAGGGCTTCGACTACGACCTGTTTCGCCAGAACATCGAGCAGGAATTGCTGCTTCAACGACTGATTGAACGCGAAGTGCAATCGCGGATTCGCGTAACTCAACAGGAAATCGAT
This sequence comes from Granulosicoccus sp., assembly GCA_013002205.1. Classification (GTDB taxonomy): domain Bacteria; phylum Pseudomonadota; class Gammaproteobacteria; order Granulosicoccales; family Granulosicoccaceae; genus Granulosicoccus. The sequence continues at coordinate 4,585 of JABDKN010000132.1, read as the reverse complement.
GACTATATCGAATCGATCAGGAACGATGTCGAAGAGCAGCAGCGCTACCAGATTCAGCACATCCTGATCGCCGTTCCGCCGACAGCTGCAGCTGCAGAACTGGCCGAGGCGCAGACACGCGCCAGAGCCGTACTGGCCCGTTTGCAGGCGGGGGATGATTTTGCGGAAGTAGCCGCCGCGTCGTCCGATGGCGCACGTGCACTCCAGGGCGGTGATCTTGGCTGGCGAAGCCTGCAGGAATTGCCCGACTTCCTGTCGGACGCATTACGGGACATGTCCCCGGGTGATCTCAGCGAGCCACTGCGCTCCGCCAACGGACTGCATGTGATTCGCCTGGTGGACACGCAAAGCGGCGACTTGACTCGCCAGGCCGAGACACTGGCACGGCATATCTTCATTGCCGGGGATTCGCCTGAGGTCGAACAACGTCTGCTTGAGCTTCGTGGTGAATTACTTGCCGGCAGATCCTTTGCCGATGCAGCCGCTCGTGTCAGTGAGGACCCGAACAGCGCTGAAAAGGGCGGTGAATTGCCCTGGTTCAGCCAGGGGCAGATGCCGCCCGCCATGGAGCAGATGGCTGGTTCACTGGCTCTGAACGAACTCAGTCAACCATTCCGTACTCAATTCGGATGGCATCTGATGCAGGTGCTGGAGCGTCGCACCCGTGAACTGGACTTAGAGTCACTGCGCATCCAGGCGGGCAACGCCCTGCGCCAGGGCAAGGTCGAACAGGAGGTTGAAAGCTGGTCGCGTCAACTGCGCGATGAATCCTACGTGGAAATTCGTAATTGAGCGCAACGATTGCACTGACTCCGGGGGAACCTGCCGGTATTGGTCCGGACCTCACCGTCATGCTGGCACAGCAGCACAGGCAACAGCGGATCGTGGCCATTGCCGACCGGGACATGCTGCTGCAGCGCGCCGAGACACTCGAACTGCCACTGGAATTGTTCGATTATCCTCCTGCCTCTCTCACCAGCTTCGATGAGGGGTGTCCGGACGATCCGGCGGATGCCGCAGCCGGGCCTGGTCACCTGCCTGGTGGCCTGTTCGTGCAGCACGTTCCCGTGAGTGCATCTGTGTGCTGTGGTCAGCTGGATACACGCAATGCCTGCTACGTCCTGTCGACAATTGACGCCGCAGTGGATGGATGCCTGTCGGGTCGATTTGCCGCCATGGTCACGGCACCTTTGCACAAGGGCGTCATCAATGACGCGGGTATCACCTTCACGGGACATACTGAGTATCTGGCCACACGCACTCACAGTGAGCCTGTCATGATGTTGTTAGCCGAGACCTCTCAGGGACCCCTGCGTGTTGCGCTCGCAACCACTCATCTGCCACTGGCTGATGTGCCACGATTCCTGACCCGAAAGGTACTGCGACGCGCCCTGAACATTCTGCACGAAGATCTCACCCGCAAGTTCTGCATTCCCAACCCGCGAATTCTGGTAGCAGGCCTCAATCCACATGCTGGCGAAGGTGGTCACATGGGGCGCGAGGAGATCGATGTCATCGCACCGGTACTCGAGGAGCTTCGGGCAAATGGACTGCAGTTGATTGGCCCATTGCCAGCCGATACGCTGTTTACACCTCAGCATCTGGCCAATGCCGATGCAGTGATGGCGATGTTTCATGATCAGGGATTACCCGTATTGAAGTACGCAGGTTTCGGACAGGCAGTCAATATTACGCTGGGGCTGCCACTGATCCGCACCTCGGTGGATCATGGCACGGCACTGGACAAGGCTGGCAGTGGCGCAATCAGCGGTGGCAGCCTGAATGCCGCACTATCACTGGCCGTGGAACTGGCAGGTAAACGACAGGACGCCGAGAGGCGGTGACGCACAAGGCACGCAAGCGTTTCGGCCAGAATTTTCTGCAGGATCTGGCGGTCATTGAACGTCTGCTGGCAGCACTTCGACTGCAGCCCACAGACGCTGTGGTCGAGGTGGGGCCTGGCCTGGGTGCTCTGACGCTGCCGCTGCTATCACGACTTGAACACCTGACTGTCATCGAGATCGACCGCGATCTCATTGCCAGGCTTGAAGCCCTGCGGGACGACTCCCTGACCATCATTTCCGGAGATGTGATGCAATTCGATTTTTCTGCACTGGCCACTAGGCTTTCCGGTACGCAGTCGTCCGCACACTCGCTGCGAGTCGTGGGCAACCTGCCCTACAATATCGGCACCCCGCTGCTCATTCGGCTGCTGGACAGCCATGAGGCGATTCGAGACGTCCACGTCATGCTGCAAAAGGAAGTCGTCGACCGCTTGCACGCATCACCGGGCACGCGCGCCTTTGGTCGGCTCAGCGTTCTGATCCAGAGTGTCTTCGATGTACAACCCCTGTTCACCGTTGCAGCCGAAGCTTTCCGCCCGGCCCCGAAGATTCAGTCCGCCGTGGTACGCCTGACGCCTCTGGAGAACGCGCCTGATCCCTGCGCCATGGAAGCTCTTCAAGCCTGTACGCGCCTGGCATTCGCCAACAAGCGCAAGACTCTACGCAACAACCTGAAGGGGCATCTGGATGAAAACGCACTGCGTGAGCTGCAGATAGATCCTCAGGCACGTGCAGAAACGCTCGACCTGTCGGCGTTTCATCGCATGGCTGCAAAATTGGGATGATGCCGCGCAGGGGATGATGCTGCGCAGGCTGGCACATACCCGCAGCATCGTGGTTTGAAAATATTACGTCCGAGCGATCTTTATTTACTTAGCATTTGCCGAGCATACAGGTATGCTGGCACAATCAAATTGTTTCTATTCGAATAAAATTCCACTGCAGGGTGTGGCCAGAGTGCCGCAAGCGCAGTCATTCCACATCAGGAGATTCAAGAATGTCGCAGAAATACTTTCCTTATATCGGCGGCGCGGTGCTAATCATCTTGCTGCTCATGCTGTTTTTCGGCGGAGATGACGAACCGGCGACAGAGGAAAGTGCAGCACCGCAGGCTCAGACTGCCAGCAGCAGCGCAGATGCCACTGAATCCAGCACTGAGGATACGTCAGCGAGCAGCGAGGCAGCTACTGAGTCAGCTACTGAAACAGCTACTGAAACAGCTACTGAGTCAGCAACCGAGACAGCTACTGAGACAGCTACTGAGCAAGTTACAGAGTCAACGACTGATACGGAAGCAGCCGAACTTGAGAGCGACAGCGCGACTGCCGAGACAGATACCACCGAGCCTGCATCGTCCGATACAGCCGCGACAGACGCTACGGCTGCAGACACCGATGAAGCTGCTTCCACGGAAGCTGCGGCAGATTCTCAGACAGATCAGGCAGATACGGTCGCAGCAGACTCAGAACCCGCTGACACAGCCGACACTGCTACCGCAGCCAGCAGTCTTGCAGATGCTACGGAGTCCAGCGCCGAAGTTGCCTCGCTGAGCAGCGACACTGATTCAGGTACGGACCCAGATCCGGGTACAGACACTGATTCAGGTACAGACCCAGATACAGAGACGCCTGCAGACGCGGCTGCCGACACCTCCACTGAAACGGCTGCCGATGACATGGCTGCCGATGCGGAAACCGACGATGCCATGGAATCCGACGACGCTGAAGCTGACAGTGCAATGGCCGAGACCGACGCCACCACTGAGTCGGCCTCTTCCGACACCGCGGCGGATGGAACGAGTGCCGACGATTCTGAACCTGTTTCGACAGAAACAGCGGCAGACTCTCAAGTAGACCAGTCGGAAACGGCTGAAGGGGAGTCGGAGCCTGCTGACTCTGCCGATATCACGACAGCGGCCACCGGAATCGCAGATTCCGCTGAGTCCAGCGCTGAGCAGACTACGGAGGAGACCACCGAAGAGGTTACGGAGGCAACCGCTGAGGCTGCTACCGACATGGCTGCGGAGGCGGAAAACGCCGTCGCAGGTGATTCGGTTTCTGACGACGAGCCTGTGTCTACCGACGCTGCGGCAGAAACTGCAGCGGAAGAAACAGATACGGTCGCCATGGAATCGGAGACATCTGAGACTGCCGAGACCACTGCGGCGGCGGACAGTAGCGCAGATTCTACTGAGTCCGGCGACGAGATCGCGATGGAAGGCAGCGAAGCAGACACTGACACTGCGGAAGACTCTGCCACAGGCGGGGACGTGTCAGCTGCTGTTGACACGGCAGCGAATGCAGTAACCGAAGCCGCCACAGATGCGGCGACGGAGATCACGACAGCAGCCAGCAGCATCACCGACACCGCTACCTCCAGCGCAGAGGATTCAGCGGAGAGCAGCGACGCCGCTGACGAGGCTGAGGCTGCTGATGAGCCTATGGCCACCGAGGAAGCTGAGGCTGCTGACGAGCCTGTGGCCACTGAGGAAGCTGAGACTGCTGACGAACCTATGGCCACTGAGGAAGCTGAGGCTGCTGACGAGCCTATGGCCACTGAGGAAGCTGAGGCTGCTGACGAGGCTATGGCCACCGAGGAAGCTGAGGCCGCTGACGAGCCTATGGCCACCGAGGAAGCCGAGGCTGCTGATGAGCCTACGGCCACCGAGGAAGCTGAGGCCGCTGACGAGCCTATGGCCACTGAGGAAGCTGAGGCTGCTGATGAGCCTATGGCCACTGAGG
>JABDKN010000079.1 GCA_013002205.1 Granulosicoccus sp. | reverse complement strand
ATCTGCATCAGCATCCGATGCGAGTCTTCTCGCAGTGGTTCCATGTGAAGGCACTTCCTCACATGGAGTTCGGCAGTCCTGTAATCATGACGCAGAAAATTCAAGTTCCCCAGTTCGGTAAGCAGTTGTACAGCTTGTTGATGCAAAATTTCCCGGGTAGATAGTTGCCACTCTTCAAATTCCTCACAACCCTCGAGATAAAAACCATCCATGAAGCTGCCCTGGTAAAGATTCGCTGCCGTGTCAAGCGCCTTGCAACACTCGATACAATCGATAAGATCAACATGCTTGTGCTTGCTTGCGAATTCGATACACTCCGTAAATCGGATCGCATCAGTCCATACATCCGCTTCTGGATTGATGCTCACCAACTGCCCCTGATTGCAGAAGTAAGCTTTCCCTTCACTGCTCAGGTGTTTGCCGATACGCGTCAGTGCCACCCTGAGATTGTTGCGGCCATCCTTCTCGGATCGGTCAGGCCAGAACAACGAGGCCAGGTGGATCCGCGAGTGCTGTTGCCTGGAACTCATCACCAGATAAGCCAACAGGGCAATATTCTTGCGACCCTGAAGCGAAATGACGCCAGTGTCCGGATGTATGACTCGTGGTGTGCCCAGGATAAGTAAACGCATGGTTGTCATCCGGGAAACCCTGCACCTCGATTTCGCTACCGACCTCCCTATACTAACGACAGCACTGGCTATTTACCAGTCGTCTGATAGTATGAAGTTCTCAATGACCTGGTGCTTTCGGAGTCGATTCCTCCGATCCCGACTCGGTCTCGGGATTGGTTCTCTCGTCGCGATTGGCCAGCAGCATTCTCTAGTCGGGAGTTCTGAACGATGCGACGTGCCTTGATACGGACATTCTGCGTGTTCATGGGACTCTTTGCCGCAGCGCAGCAAAGCATCGTTCTTGCTGAAACGATCAAGATCACCGCCGTTGCAGGCCACTCACCTGTATATCCCTGGGTCAAGGTCATTTCCCAAACGTTCATCCCGACAGTGGATGAGTCGATTCGCGGCTCCGGCCATGCAGTCGAATGGACGGAATTGTATGCAGGTACTCTGGCCCCGGTGGGTGGTGAACTGGAAACTATCGAGGAAGGACTGGCAGAACTGGGCGCTGTCCTGACCGTTTTTGAACCCGCCAAGCTGGCTCCACAGAACATCACCTACTACACCCCATTTGCCACATCTGAGCTAAGAATTGTCTCCGATCTGCTCAACGCAATGCAGTTCGAAAATGAGCTGATGAAAACAACCTGGGAGACCAATGGGCTCGAGTATCTGGGTGGCGGATTCGTCGTTGACGACTATTTTCTGATGACAAACTTCCCTGTCCGCGAACTGGCCGATCTCAAGGGTCGCAGGATTGCAGCGCCCGGGCCTGCATTGAGCTGGCTTTCGGGCACCGGTGCAGTTGGTGTTACGGGCAATCTGACCACGTATTACAACGAGTTGAAAACCGGCGTCTATGATGGCGTAATCACTTTCGCAACGGCAGCGTTGCCTGCCAAACTCCATGAAATTGCCCCGCATATCCTGCAACTGGGCTTCGGTGCCCAATATGCGGGGGGATTGGCCGCGAACAGGGATTGGTTCTTCAGTCAGCCGCCGGAATTGCAGGAAGCCTTGAAAAAGGCAGCCGAGGAAACTCGTGATGTTTTCCTGCAGGAGCTCTCGCAATCGGTGGATTCCTCGATGGAGAAGATGATTGCCAACGGCGCAGTTGTAACCGTGGCAGATAAGCAGCTACGGAGAATGTGGTCGAATAGCCTGGACAACATCGCGCAGCAGTGGGCTGTAAATCTGGACGAACGGGGACTGTCCGGTACAGCGGTTCTCACCGGCTACATGGATGCAGTGAGAAAGGCAGGCGTCAAACCTCTGCGCCATTGGGACAAGGATTGATCCTTCCAGGCAGGTCGAAGACAGACATGTCAGGTCAGTCATCACGAGTCACGGGGCGTGATAGCCGTTCGAGCTCTGTCGTAGCAGGCGTTCCAGCCTGGTTGTCACGGTTCAGCATCTGGATAGATCTGGGCACAGCGACGCTCAATGGTTTCGGCATTCTGATCACGCTGGGATTGATGCTGGCGATCAATATCGATGTTGCCGGTCGAACCCTGTTCGGCAGCCCGATTGACGGTATACCTGAACTGGTCACGCTCTGTGTGGTATCCATCGTGTTCCTGC
>JABDKN010000064.1 GCA_013002205.1 Granulosicoccus sp. | reverse complement strand
CCATTGCACGGTGTGTACCGAATGCACGTACGGCTCATCCACCACGGAATAGCTCAGTTGGGTAGAGCACCAGACGAATGATCTGGCTGTCGTCGGTTCGAATCCGACTTCCAAAACAACAGGTACTTTCACGACCTGTCTGGTAAGGCCATTGGCCCGTGGTTCGATTCCACTCCCCGAGTGAGGATATCACTCGCACCTGCACCCGTTGCCAGTAGTACCACGCATGCTTGATTTTTGCTGCTGTGGCCACTACAGCAGGACAGTGGCCGACCAACGAATCACACGGTACATCCGCTGGGGTAGCGGCGGCGATGCTCACTCCGGTTGTCCAACCGTCCAGGCGGTCAACAACCTGAACACCGCGTTGCAAGACTTGCCTCACCCGACGCACCGGTGATCGATGGTTCGTCGCTGTTCTGCGGCAGCGGGGGCTTTCTACCAACAATTGCGTGATGATCCCGAATTTCAGTCGGCAATCAAATTCCTCGATACCACCCATCACCCAGGCTTCATTGAGTTCCAGAAGGTGTCTTATGGAAGGCACAACTCGACTATTTGAAGTCGTACGAGCAGTGCAGGCACGAAAGAATGAGCCCTCGTTGAGGGGCATACCGTTCTTTCTCTCTGCAAGGCGATCAAACCACCAGCATTATTACCGGTGGTCAGGCCCGCCGAGAGGCGGAAATACTCTGGCAACAGAGTCAACTCAACAGGGAGAACGCATCATGTTGTTCTATCAAAAGTTCATCGTGCGCAAGCACGAGCGCGGTCTCCTGTTCAAGGATGGGGATTTTCTATCTTTCCTTGCACCGGCGACCTACCGATTCTTCGGTCTGCAAAACCGTTACGCGGTTGAGTGCTTCGACGTCTCGCAACCAGCTTTCAATCACCGCCTCGTGGACTACTTCCTCGAAGCGGAGCGTGACGAGGTCGAGCAATTGTTTGAAGTGGTTCATACCGGCACGGACGAAGCTGCCGTGGTCTATCACAACAAGCAGTTGACTGCCGTTCTAGGGCCTGACCAGCGTGCACTGTACTGGAAGGGTCTGGTCGGCACCGTCGTCGAACGGTTTGATCTTTCTCAGGGTCAAGCCATCGACAAACGGACCAATCGACAACTGATCGAGCGCGGGAATACTCAGACGAGCGCCATTTTGTCTCGCGCCGTCCTGACCAGTCGAATCGACGCCGGCCATGCAGGACTGTTGTATATCGATGGTGAGTTCGTCAGGGTCCTGCCTGCCGGTGTCCATGCTTTCTGGCGATTCGACCAGGAGTTGAGGGTGGAGTCTGTCGACCTTCGTGTGCGAACATTGGAGGTTCAGGGACAGGAGATCCTGACCCGTGACAAGGTTGCGTTGCGTATCAACGTGACCGCGACCTTTCAGATCGTCGATGCTGCCAAAGCCACGGAGATTCTGAAGGATCCACTGGATCAGTTGTACAAGGAACTCCAGTTCGGTTTGCGGGCGGCAGTGGGTACCCGCGTGCTCGATGTGTTGCTGGAAGACAAGACCGTCATCGATCGCGAGGTGGCGGAATTTGTTGAAAAGCGCTTTGCGGATTACGGCATCGATGTACGAAGCGTTGGCGTCAAGGACATCATCCTGCCAGGAGACATGAAGGAGTTGCTTGGCAAGGTGGTCGAGGCGGAGAAGGCGGCGCAAGCCAACGTAATCCGTCGACGTGAAGAAACCAACGCGACACGTTCATTGCTCAACACGGCCAAGGTCATGGAAAGCAACAGCGTGGCGCTGCGGTTGAAGGAACTCGAGACCCTCGAGCGAGTTACCGAGAACGTCGGTAACCTGTCTGTATACGGAGGTCTTGATAGTGTAATGAACGGACTGGTTCGCCTGAAACAGTGAGTTCATGCTGTACAGGAGGGTGGCGCGCATCCACCCTCCTCTTTTTTGACAGGGAACCGTATTCAGAGTGGAAGGAAACGCTCATTACTGTCGCGACGTTCAGCCCTGAAATCCCGGCATTTGGCAGAACTCTGGCAATATGCAGTCGTTGCCCGGCAGTGTCGTTACCGTTGGGACAATCGGGGTTTCCGATACGGCTGCATTCGTTTTAGCTGTCACTGGCAGTGACTGCAGCCGATCATGCCATCAATTTCATGACTCAACGTCCTACAATGACCAGCACAGGCAATTCTATAGGGAAACCGGGGCCGTGAAATCTGACGCTGACAAGCTCCTGAAGAAACATGAGCAACTGAATCAACTGGATTCGGTCAAAGTGATCAGCCATGTGCAACGCGAGAGTGGCGATTGGGTAGTCAACACATTGATGCTGGACGGTTACGACGTACCATTCAAATACCATCGAAAGAAACGGTATCGCAGCCTGCAGGGCGCGCCGGTCAACCTCACTTACTATCCACATACAGAGCGTGTCGCCGGGGTGGAATTCGAGACCATGAAAGTTGTGCGGATTCGTAGAAGTTGATGACGCTCCTAAAAGCACAAATAATGAGCTGATACCCCGGATACCAGCGTTCTAGCCGTCACTGGTCTACCTGGTAGTTCTGCACGAAAACACGTCTCTCTGGTATCGAACCCAGCTACGCGGCCTGCTTCTGCTCGCAGCCGGAGAACCAGATGGCACGTTCACACCTATGACTCGCCAGGAAAGAAGCGCAGAAACGTATTGCCTGTATCCTGCGCATGACGAAGGCTGAACACCCCGTCGTACTCATCAAAGGGAACACCACCGGATTTCAGATACCTGGCCAGAGAGGCACTATCGGCGTAGCGCAGATCCATGCCCACGACACACGGTCCGTCATCGGCAAGTACCTCGGCAGGCAGCGCGCCCAGTTCCGCAGCAATGCTCCGACCGGTCAGTAACCGAATATAACCATTGGCGGTTTCCAGCTGATACCCACCGTTGATCGAGACGCTTTCACCATAAAGCATACTGAATTTATCCAGCAACGCACGCTGGACATCCAGCTCAGCCAATACGGTGATACCGCAGATTCCTTGCACCGAGTTTGGGTGTTCCAACCAGTGGGGTACATAAATAAGCTCTGGCCGGTGCTGCTGGCAGAGAAAGAATGACAGCCGCGGCCAACGCGAGTCGGGCAGCAATGCAAGCGTTGTCTTCGTTCTGTCTCGACGACCATCGGGTAGTGTCACGTCGCGTCCGAATTCGAGCTGGCCGGCGAGTTCGAACCCTGCTTCCTGTGCCCGGTGTGCATCGGCCTGTGAATCTGTGCTGTGCAGTGCGGTCAAGGCCACCCCTTCCCGTTCCATCAGATGAGCATGGACATGCCGACCAAAGTGAAAATCTCCAGCCGGCATTTCATCAATCAGCGATTCATCGTAGATTCCCATGATCTCGAGAAGACAGCCATCAAAAATGGCCAGCGAAGTACTGGTGCCCCAGGGGTGTCTGCCGATGGCGGTCATGTTGAAACCCATCCCCTTCAGCCGTTCGCGCAGCTGAACGATGTCGCGTACTGCAATCAGCGGATGATCGATACCGAAGGATGCATTCATGTTCTGCTCATCGCTCGTAATCAGGAAAACACATTGTTGGCCTCACTGATCCGGCGGGAACGGGCACTCACTACATGATGTCCAGGGCGCTCATGACGGGTACACTGTAGAACGATCAGTGGCATGGTCTTTCTCGCCTGTGTGCACCGGATGATAACGAGGTTCACGTCTCCGGGAAACCAACAGGATACATGGAGTTTTGTACCGGTCTTGCGTCTGCCGGACAGACCTGCCGGGATGACGCGGCCTGCAAACCCCGACATCCACTCTGAAACAAACGGAGACACTATTCATGATCGGAATCATAGGCTGCGGTGCCATGGGCAGTGCCATGGTGCAAAGGCTGCTGGAACAGGGACAATCAGTCATCTGCCACGACGCCATACCTGAGACCCGCACGCGTCTGCAAGCCACGGGCGTGACGGTAGCCGATGACCTGGCCACTCTGGCGAGCCGGTGCGCAACCATCATTCTCTCCCTGCCCAACGCCGATATCGTCAGAGCGGTCATGCGCGAACTCGGCCCCCTGTTGCCTGCCGGTACCGTCATACTCGACACCTCCACCTCGGAACCGGACACCACCCGGGAACTGGCAGCACAGGCGGCCGACGCCGGTTATGTGTTCGTCGATGGCCCGGTCAGCGGTGGCCCAAGCGGTGCTCGCAAGGGCACCATGACCATGACGCTGGGTGGCCCGGCACACACCATCGACAGCCTGCGACCACTACTGGCACACCTGACTGCCAGGATCGTACATATCGGCCCTTCCGGTTCGGGGCATACGGTCAAGATAGCCAACAACCTGCTGTGTGCCGCGAATCTCGCCCTGGTCAGTGAAATGGCACGACTGGCAGAAACCCAGGGCGTCAGCCCGGAACATCTGCTCGAAGGAATCAATGCCGGATCCGGACGTAGCGGGGTCAGCGAAGTCAATTTTCCTCTGTGGATCCTGAACGGACATTACGATTCCGGATTCACCATGGGACTGATGCGCAAGGATGTCGGCCTGGCGGTATCACTGGCGGAACGCACCGCCCTCGACCTTCCTGCAACCCGTGCCATCGCATCCATCTGGGAAGCCAGTCGTGGTGCCCTGGCCGACGAGGCCGACTTCAACGAGATCTACAAACTGGGAAACTCGACTGATGTCTGATCGCAAGCAACTGTTCGACAAGCTGATGACCAAGCTGGGCCTCGACCCTGTTCCACAAAGCCTGGTTGGCGGTGAACTATGCGATGGACATGGCGCTGTCATCACGCTGGAAGATCCGTACACCCGTGTCACCCTGGCGCAGTACGCGGACTGCGAGGTCGAACTGGCTCGCCGCGCCTGCGAACATGCCGCTGACGCTCAGAGAAAATGGTCGCAGGACTTCAGTGCGGCTGACCGCGGCAATGTCATGCAACTGATTGCTACAGCGGTTGATCACAACGTCGAGGCACTGGCGCAGCTCGAAGCCGTGGTTGCCGGTAAGCCGTTGCGTGATTGTCGGGTGGAGGTGTCGAAAGTGGTGGAGATGTTCCGTTACTATGCAGGCTGGGCCGACAAGCTGCACGGTGAGGTCATCCCGGTGCCGTCCGGCCACCTGAATTACACCTTACGCGAGCCGCTGGGTGTAGTGCTTCAGATTACCCCGTGGAATGCACCGTTGTTCACAGCCGGCTGGCAGATTGCCCCGGCTATTGCCACGGGCAATGGAGTGGTCATCAAACCCAGTGAGCTGACGCCAGTGACCAGTGTCGCCCTGGTGTTACTGGCCGAAAGCGCCGGCCTGCCGAAGGGTTTGGTCAATGTGCTTGCGGGACTGGGACCCACTGCTGGAGAAGCTGCGATTGCCCACGATGCCGTCCGCAAGGTGATCTTCGTCGGTTCCCGGGAAACTGGTCGTACCGTGGCCACCTCGGCAGGCCGCTCATTAAAACCGGTTTTACTGGAACTGGGGGGCAAGTCTGCCAACATCGTGTTCCCGGATGCCAATCTACAGGCCGCCTGTCGCGGCGCCCAGGCAGCGATATTTTCAGCCTCCGGCCAGAGTTGTGTGGCCGGATCTCGATTGCTGGTACACCGCGATGTGCAGGAACCTTTTCTCGACATGCTCGAATCGGGTATGAAAATGCTGACCCTCGGTGACCCCCTGGATGATTCCACCGAAGTGGGACCGATCAGTAATGCCCGGCAATACCAGCGCGTCAGCGACATGGTCCGGCAGGCGCGAGACCAGGACGGGGCTCGGGTGATCGCCGGTGACACGCCCAAGGGCGATGGCTTCTTCGTTCCACCGACCATACTGGCCGATCTGGCACCGGATGCGATAGCAGCCAGTCAGGAGATTTTTGGCCCGGTGGTTACCAGCCTTGCATTTTTGGATGACGCCGAGGCCATCGACATCGCCAACAGTACCGACTTCGGGCTCGCCGCCGCTGTCTGGACGAGTGATGTCAGTCGCGCTCACCGGATCGCGGCAGCGGTGCGTGCCGGTACTTTCTGGATCAACAGCTACAAGGCTATCCACGTGTCATCCCCATTCGGTGGCTCCCATTCTTCCGGATTCGGGCGCTCCAGTGGCACGGATGCCTTGCTGGAATACACCAGTCCCAAGAGTGTCTGGGTGGATACAGCCAGCACACCTCGAATTGCATTCGGGTATACAGCCGATGCCGGATAGCGCGAGCGGTTAGGAAAGCGCTACTGAAAGGGTAGTTGTCAGCAAACGCGAAATCGCTGCCAGGTCGGCCTGCATGAGAATTCACCAGTCGCTAATCAAGACAGGCGTCATTCATTGGGACTGGCCTCGTTCAGCAAATTCTCATTACCAGCCTGTTCCTGTTGTACCTGTACCTTGAGCGCCGTATCGGGTGTCGTATCGACATCATCGGCATCCTTTGTGTCAACGGATTTTCTCTTTTCATCCTGCCTGTCCCGTTGATCGTCCATTACGGGTTTTCCTTTTTCCCGATCCATCAGCAGCGCCGTCGAGCTCTCGGAAGTCAACCTGACGGTACGGGCTGATTCAGGCATCACGATACCGTGGCTCCTCAACATTGCCTTGATACGCATCATGAAAGCGCTCTGCACTTTCTGGAAGTGATGAGCCCGTTGATCCACCCACCCGTAGGCCTGCAACCAGATGACTGACTCCTCCAGTGCTTCAATGATGACCAGCGGTGCCGGTTCGGACAGAACACCTTGGGTGCCGACCAGACATTCGCTGATCAACGTACGGGCAGAGGCCACATCGGCAACTTCATCGATGGGAATGCGTACAAGAAACCGCCTGTTGGGCTGCGCGGTATAGTTGGTAATGATGGCTTTGTACACCATCGCATTGGGAATACGTATCTGATTACCATCCGGGGAAATCAGGATCGTTGCTCGCGATGTCAAGCGGGACACGGTCCCCTGGTTGCCATCCACATCCACGTAATCGTTGACACTGAAAGGATTCCGCAGACTCAGCAACAGACTGGCAATAAAATTCTCTACGGTATCGCGCACCGCGAAGCCTATCGCCAGTCCCACGATTCCCGCAGCACCCAGCACCGTCGTCAGAACAGAGGTTGCATCCAGCAGCATCAATGCCAGCACAACACCTGTCAACACGATCAGCATGCGAACCACCAGTGCCAGCAGCTCAGCAATGAACTGGTTGGGTGCCACATGACTGAACCAATGGCTCTTAGCAGACACATAGCGCGCCAGAAACCAGAAACCCACCAGAATTCCCGTGGCGATCAACAACAATGGCAGCAGGGCAAGCAATCCTGTCGTTCCCACCGACAGACGGTCCCAGGCATTGCCTACCCTGTCTCCGACATCGGTGGACACCTCCACCCCTTCAACCACTTCGACCACACCATCCACCTGAGCGGCCAGCTCTATTGCTCTCGAACGCGCAGATGCTGTGTCAACGGCGCCTGCCAGATTCACGACGCTGTTGTTGACTGTCACGCTCACCTCGGCAAGGGCGTCGATTTCCGCGTAGATCTCCCTGAGTCGGTTTGCAATCTGCAAATCATCCAGGCCGCTGGATGTCGCTTTGATAGGCCTGACCGACTCGACTGATTCGTCACTTTGCTGTTCGGATGGAATCAGCTCTTCCAGAGTCTGTGCGCTGCCAATGCTCGCAGCACCTGCGAGCAACAACACTACCCATAAGACACGCACTCCTGCTGCCAACTGCCCGCACATTCGAATCACATCCATTCCTTACCGCTCAAGTCGCCGTACGGATGATACTAGAAGGTGACCAGCTCGAATGTTAGGGTGTTGAACAATCTACCGGCGAAGGGCAGTGCGAGCGGATCGCCACCGCAGTCCCAGCTGCATCAATTGCACTGTGTCACCTGCGGATTTCCCGCGTCATCGAACACGAAAAACGGTGTGATAGGACCTGAAGGTACACCGGCATCGCACGGTTTCAACATCGGGTAGGTGGCATTCTGCGCAATCGCCTCACAAGTATGACCAGCCAGACCAGCGTCCGCGTTGGCAGCGAAGGTCACTGTCGGCAAGGTGCCGTCTTTCGGGAAAAACACATGGGCATCCCACAGAGCCGGATGAGGGATGTAGGGTATACCCACACCACAGAAGCTGCCCCGCTCGCCGCAGTCAAGTGGTGGAATCTGGCCGGGCGTCCGCCAATCGTCCAGAATGGTACTGCCGAACTGCGCGTCGATCACGGTCATGCCGCCATCATTGGTATGCCAGCCGCCCCAGTGACCTTCCCACTCGTAATCGCTCATCCAGTTCGTACCCTCGATGGTCGGTTGTGTCTGGATCAGCCACTTTCCCAGACCGATGCCTGCCAGTCGACTCGGCGTACCCGATGCATCTGCCTCATACAGGACAAGTCCCGGGTTGCGATCATCCACCAGGGCTGCACTGCCAACAGCCGGTGGCAGTGCGTCATAGATGGCCGCCGAGGTGCCATAGGGTAATCCCTGGTGTTCGAAACAACGATTGACGGGCGGGAAGCCTTGGGAGAAATCCGGGTGCGAGGGTTGTACGGTCGGATCTCCACCGTAGCTGCCATATTTCTCGATGACCGTTGCCATGGACAATACCAGCTGCGTCGCCCCCT
>JABDKN010000046.1 GCA_013002205.1 Granulosicoccus sp. | reverse complement strand
ACTCAGGACCCGAAGTCAGGTCGTTGGGAGACAAGCTAATGATGATAGCTCGCTGGCATTTCCAAGCTAAGTTTGGCCACAAGCAGGAGGCTATCGATCTCAGCAAGGAATGGGACGAACAAATCGGCGCTCAAACCAATCTCAATGTACAGGGTGCACGCATGGTAACCGGGTCTGTCGGTGCCCGGGAGGCCGAGGTGCAGATCGATTTCGAAATCGATAACCTGGGTGAATTGCAGAACTTTTATGACAAAATCGCGTCCATCAAAATGCATGCCGAGTGGGGTAAGCGAATGAGCGAGGTAATCGTCTCGGGTTCCACCTACTGGGAAGTTTTCCGGGTCGTGGAATAAGTTCATCGACGTATGGTTGAGTTCAAACGTGCTCAGTCTATCCGGTAGTCTGCACCGGATTGAAGGAGCACCATTCTCCGGGCGCTTATGACACGCCAGGGCGGCCCCGCCTATGGATGTGAGCATGTCGCGAACCGGGTTACTGCCACAGCGATTATGCTGTGGTGTCAACCCTGTGCCGTCACTGGCACCCCAATAGTCGTCCTGTGATTCCTGCTTGCCCTGTGCAGTCTTCGTGGTATATATCTCATGGCCATCTGACGCACGGTCCAAGGGTGGAGGCTGGTAAGCAATGGGTAGCTGATCGACGACGCAGGCCAGAGAACGCTAGTAAGCACGGTACCGAATCCCAGCGCAAGTGCGAACCTGGGTGACAAAATATTGCCCGATCACATGCATTTCGACAATAGCTATGGCATGTTGTCAGGTACGAGCCAGGCAGCCATCGAGCCCCTGGAGACTATTTCAAAGAGAAATGGCCGAATTCGGCTTACTGCAACCGAGGATAAGCAATGAAAATCAACTGGAATGGGAAGGATTCATGATGACCACACGTTTTCGACGACCCACGCACTCGTGGTCTTTGGGCTGTCTGTCAGCCGTGGCACTTTTCTGGGCGAGCACTGCCAGTGCCGTTGATCTGAACATGATGATGAGCGATGTCGATGCCAAAGCGGGGAAGCTGGGTGAATTTATCGAGCTTTACCAGAAAGCGAACCCGGATGTAAATATCACACTGAACATGGTTGGCTATGATGTCATTCGGGACCAGCTTCCGGTGCAGCTGGAGGCCGGAACCGGACCCGATCTGGCCTTCGTGACAACCCTGGGCAGCCTGAATCCCTACTACGTGGATCTCACGCCCACTGTGGATGCGGCTGCGTGGGAGGAGGCTTACGGCGCCGTGCTGCCGTGGTATCGCGCCGGTAACCCTGACGGTATATACGGCTTTCATTCCGAAATGACAGTGACCGGACCGTATGTCAACCTGACCATGTTCGAAGAGGCGGAAGTGGAACTTCCCGCGCCTGGCGCAACCTGGGAAGAGTGGGCTGAAGCCACGCAAGCGGTCATGGATGCCACAGGCAGCTATGCCGGCATGGTAATGGACCGTTCAGGTCATCGCATGGCCGGGCCGGCCATGTCCTATGGCGCAAGATACTTTGACGCCGACGGCAATTTCGTGGTCGATGATGGCTTTCGCACGTTCTCCGAGATGATGCTGGAATGGCACGATTCCGGTCTGATGCCACCCGATATCTGGCCTGCTGTATCGGGCAGTAAATACGCCAATGGCAATGAGATGTTCTTCAATCAGGATGTACCGTTCTATATGTCCGGATCCTGGAATACCGGCAACGTCCAGGAGAATGTGGGTGACAAGTTTGACTGGGCCGTGGTGCCCGTGCCGTGCGGACCGGCAGGTTGCGGCATCATGCCGGGCGGATCAGGGCTGGTGGCGTTCAAGAGCGGAGATGCCGACAAAGAAGCCGCAGCGGCCAGGTTCGTCGCCTGGATGGGCGAGGAAGAACAGGCTCGTGTCTGGTATTCCAGTACCTTCGCCATCCCTGCACACAGCAAGCTGCAGGCTGAAGGTCTGGATTACGTCAGCGCCGGCGCTTCACCCGCCGTGGCCGAAGGCCTGAATGCATTCACGGCCATGGCTGCCAAAGCATCGGAACAGACGCCGCAAGCCTACCGGCTACAGGGCGACGCACGCAACAGCATGTTCTTCAATGCCACCGTGCAGTATCTTGGCGGAGCGTTGAACGGCGAGCTGACGCTCGATGAAGCCTTGCAGAAGATCGAGGAAGACGTGTCGACGATGAAATAGTCGCCCACGATATGCATGACATCAACCAGAGGCGGGCCACCGCTTCTGGTTCGATTGCAGCTGGCGGGCTTATGCAGGTCATCAACTGGTACCTATCCACGAATGGAGTGTGTTCCGTATGACACTTGGTGGACTTCTGATGGCGGCCATCGGCGTCCTCTGGATCGGTGGCGGCACCATCTGGCTACTGACCCGGCGCAGCTACAGGCTGTACCAGACACCGAACTTCCTCATGGACCTGGTGGGCTTTCCAGTGGAGCTGGCGCAAAGTGTGTGGGGACGCGGCAGTGTGCCTTATGCATTATTGTTGCCCAACATGCTGATCTTCGGGCTGTTCACTTTTGCGCCGATGATCCTGAATTTTTACGTCTCGATGACCGACGGCACATCGATCCTGTTGTTTGACCGCCCCTGGGTGGGGCTTGCGAAATACAGCGAAATATTCAACTGCGACAGTATCTTCGAACCGAAAAGCTGCACGAACGCCGGATACAATTTCTGGACCGGCATGTTCAACACGCTGTGGTTTGTGCTCTTCCAGGTGCCGATCCTGTGCATCGTCGCTTTGATCACAGCGTTGGTGGTGAACAAGAACATCCGTGGACGCGGATTGTGGCGAGCGATGTTTTTCTATCCCGTGATGCTCTCGCCAGTCGTTATTGCCAATATCTGGAACTGGGTACTGCACCGTAAGGGAGTATTGAACGAGGCTATTGGTGGCGCCAGCGATACACTGACCGGGCTGGCCGGTCTGACCGGATTCGATATGGTCGTCACGGTCCTGTTGGCAGTGGTACTGATGATCGTCAGCGAACGGGCGCTGCGCGGCGGAAATGACGTTTCGCTGGCCTGGACCACCATTTTCGGGCTGTTGTTTGCGCTGCTTTTCACCTGGGCCAACCCGCTCAGCCTGTTGGACCTGCCGGGCAGTGTCTGGCTGGGTACGGTGCTGGCAGTGGCTCTTGGCGCTCTGGTATCGATTCAGAACAGGCATGCCAGGCTGGTGTTTTATCTCTACTGTATCGTTGCTGCATTGCTGCTGCTGTCAATCCAGTTCGATGCGGTATTTGATTTCGGCCGCTTCCGCCCCGTGAACTGGCTGGTCACGCCGCGTACGAACTGGCCGTTTTTCTGGCTAGTCTTCGTGTTCACGTGGAGTCATATGGGTTTCTACATGCTGATTCTACTGGCAGGTTTACAGGCGATCCCCAGTGACCTTTACGAAGCGGCGAAAATGGACGCTACCAGCGCACCTCGCGCCTTCTGGCGAATCACGCTTCCGCTGGTCATGCCCACGCTGACCGTGGTGGTCGTGCTGAGCCTGATCCGCAGCTTCCAGATCTTCGATGAAGTCTACCTGCTCACCGGAGGCGGGCCTGGGCGTGAGACCTACATGATCGTGCAGAACTTCTATGAGGTCGCGTTTACCAACAATGTACCCGATTATGGGCAGGCCGCTACAGGATCGGTTCTGATGGCTGTGGTCATCGCGGTATTCACGTTTTTTCAGCTTTGGCTGACGCGCCGCCAGTCGCAGCTCTGACACATGAACAAGGTAATCACTTTCCTGACCCGAACCCGCGGTAACCCGAACACCGCCAGCAAATTCGGCATCACCGATTTTCTGGCCTACGGCTATCTACTGGCTGGCGTTCTGATCATACTGATGCCCGTATTCTGGACATTTCTCAGCTCGATCAAGCCTGAACGTGCCATCGACAGTTTCGACACGCGCCTGTTGCCAATCGCCCAGATTCAGTCAGACATCGAAGGCGTCGGGAGCAAGCCCATCTGGGAATATACAGCCGAGGATGGTACGGTCACGAACGTATTCAAGGCCGGGCCGACGCGCAAGCTGACCGATGTGGCGCCGGTGTCCAATCCGCAGGAGGTCATCCAGGTTGAACGAACACGCCTTGCGCCATCAGAAGAATTGCGAATCGCCACGGAAAACTATCTGGACCCGCTATTGAGCCGCAACGGGCAGGAGAATTTCCATTTTGGCACCTACCTGTTCAATTCGGTGTTCGTCACCGTAGTGGCCACACTGCTTACGC
>JABDKN010000033.1 GCA_013002205.1 Granulosicoccus sp. | reverse complement strand
ATCGATTTGCCAAGGTGCTGAACCAGCAATACAGCGGTATCGGCGAGATAGTCATTCCTCCTGCCTCGACCCTGGTGGGCAAGGCCATCGGGGAAATCAAGCCACGACGTAACTTTGGCACAAACATCCTGCAGATCTACCGGGCTGATCACATCATCAAGTCCGGATTTCGCGATACGGTTCTGCAGGCCGGAGACACACTGGTCGTGCATTCGAGCTGGAAGGATCTGCACAAGCTCAAGAGCAATCGTAACGTGGTCGTGGCCACGGATGTCAAGTACGAGGATATCCGCACACAGAAGCTGCGCCCGGCCATCCTCTTTTTCGTCCTTTCACTGGCGCTCTTCCTGCTCACCAACACATTGTCCATCTCGTTGCTGGCCGGTGCTCTGGGCATGATCCTCTCAGGCGTTCTGACGATCGACGAGGCGTATGATGCCGTGAGTCTGCAAACCGTTTTCCTGCTCGCTTGCCTGATTCCACTGGGCATAGCAGTGGATCATTCCGGGGCCGCGATCTGGATAGCCAATCATCTGCTGACGGTGATAGGGGACGTCCCGGTGTGGGTCATGCAGACCGTCGTTGCCGGCCTGGCGACATTTTTCACACTGGTGATGTCCAATGTCGGCGCCACCGTGTTGCTGGTTCCCCTGGCCGTGAACATTGCCGTGACCATTGGTGCGGATCCGGCCATGTTTGCACTGACCGTGGCCATCTCCACATCCAACGCCTTTCTCATTCCGACCAATCAGGTCAATGCGTTGATCATGGGCCCGGGAGGGTACAGCGTGGCTGATTTCATGCGCGTCGGCGGCATCATGTCCGTCCTTTACCTGGTAGTGAGCCTGCTGGTCATGAACCTGGTGATGTGAGGTGTGATTCGCTGTGCAGAACGCGCAGACGCCAGGAGGTCGCATTCTGCTAAAGAATGTCGTTTTCAGGATGTGCGCAGTGCTTGACCTGCCTGACAGTCGGGCCGATATTTCATCTGCGTACACAGACCTCTTCCTGGAGTATGGACATGGGAAAAACATACAAGACTCTGCCGGACGATCTATTCCTTGACGACTTTTCAGATGACGGCCTGGATGACATCGATTTCGATGAGGATATGGAATCGCTGCTGCTGGATGAACCCCACAAACGTCAAAAGCATAGACGTGGTCGGCGCAAGAACTCGGAACCCTTTGCGCATACCGGCAACCACAGGTTGCCCGCTGACTGGCGGGATTTCGACTATGCCAATGTCGGCAGTCAGGATGTATGGCGCTGATCATCGCGCAGCCGGATTCTCCGGTCACCATGGGAGCCTGAACGGCTGAATCGTCGTTCCAGCCTGTCCGGCACCTGTCGACACTGCCGGTGAACGCCCTGGGGTCGTAAACGAGTGGTGCGGCAGGTCCGGCACGACAGCCGGTACCCTGCCCGTCTCACTCTCACTCTGATACAAGCCTGTGCAATACTTGGGCTGGCCAGTTGCCGCACCGGTATTGTCATGACGCCCAGGTCCCGCCTTTCGGACAGAGTCAGCGAACAGCTGCTGCAGATCTGCAGCCGCAACAGCGCACGAGCAGCCATTCCGCTGATGCTCGCGATTCTGCTGACCTGGCTGCTCCTGGCGAACAAGGTAGACGAGAGACTGCTGCAACTCTGGGCGCTGTCAAGCTGCACAGTGATCCTGCTCAGGGTGGTGCTGTTGCGATACATCAGTCGCAGGGACGATCTGAGTGCCCTGCAAAAACGGATGACAGCCACTGCCCTGACACTGGCACTGGGTTGCACCATCGGGTCAGTGTTGTATTTCTTCCAGGGTGTCGGCACATTCGAGCGGGCGATGCTGACCGCCATCCTCCTGGGACTCTGCACTGCGTCGCACAGTACCAATTTCGGCTATCGACCCCTTCTCTTAAGCTATATCGGCCCGTTGCTGGGCACTCTGGCGCTGTTGTGGATAGCCAACCCTGACCAGTTGCTGCACCCTGCGCTGGCCGTCTCCGTTGGCATTTCCATTCTCATCGTGGCGCAGACACTGCTGATGAACGGCAAGTTCATGTTCGACGCCTTTGCCCTGTCCATCGAGGCCTCACAAAAGCTGGAAGAGCAGTCCAGGCACCTCGCCGAAGCCCTGGCAGTATCGGAGCGTGCACAGAGTGAGGCAGAAGCCAGCAGCCAGTCCAAGACGCGTTTTCTGGCTGCGGCCAGTCATGATCTGCGTCAACCTGTTCATGTGCTCAATCTGTTCGGCGCAGCACTCAGGAAGGCTGACCTGGACGCACGTTCCCGCGACATCGTGGACAACATGAACGTGGCGGTCACTTCACTGTCATCACAGCTCAATGCACTGCTGGATATGTCGGAACTGGATTGCGGGGCCGTCAAGCCGCATATTCGATCTGTTGACCTGTCCCGGCTGACAGGTTCTCTGAAGCTGGAGATGGAAGAACTTGCTGAGGACAAGGGTATCCGCCTGAACTGCAACATCCCTGACGGGCTGTTCGTGCGCACCGATCCCGCGATGTTCTCCCAGATCATTCGCAATCTATGTGGCAATGCCATCAAATACACATTCGCGGGGCATGTCAGCATCCAGGTCGAGTCCGACGACCGGCGTGTATGTCTGACCATAGTCGATACCGGCATCGGCATCGATGACAGCGAGCAGGGCCAGGTATTCGAAGAGTTCTACCAGGTTGCCAACCCGGGACGTGACAAGGGACAGGGCATGGGACTCGGACTGTCCATTGTCGAGCGGCTCATCCGCCTGCTGGGGCATACGCTGGAGTTTTCATCGCAAGTCGGCGTCGGCACCACGGTTACGATTGGACTTGATCGCTGCACCCGGGAACAGGTTTCCAGCGCGTTCACACCTTGTACCAGCGAACCGGTGGAAGTCTGCCTGCCGGCCAATCTCCGGGTGCACCTGGTCGATGATGAAGACGCGGTGCGCAGGAGTGTCGAGACTTTCCTGGCCACTCTCGGCTGCGCGGTGACGGCCACGGCAAGCTCACAGGCCACTATAGAGTTCCTGGGGCACAATGACCCCGCTGTCGTGCTGATCGATCTGCGCCTGCAGGGTGATGACTCCGGGCTCGTAGCCGTGGACTGGATCAGGCGGGAACGTCCGGACTTGCCAATCGCGCTGGTCACGGGTGAATCCCTGTCGGACGGGGAAGTGGCCAGGCGCTACCCGGATCTGTTGATGCTGCAGAAACCAGTCAGTCGCGAAGCGCTGCTGGAACTGCTTGCGTACATGGTGCCCGATGCCCCGGGAAAATCACCGGAAAATTCCGGCGAGCTGGTGCGCGAAGGGCCTCCATGAGAGCGCGTTTTCTACCAGCGCACAAGCGCCGTGCGTACCAGCGCACAATTCTCTTGACCTGATGGACGCTCAGCCTTCACCATCTGCGCAGATCGTCGAATCCGGCAAAGTTGTGAACACCAGCCTTTGAATCGCGGAGCGGATGCCGGTATGGTGGAGCAACGATGAAGCTGGCCAACTGCTGGACAAATGGCCACTGCGAAATAGTGCACCCGATGACTGGTTCCGTTTACGTGTTTTCTGACAATCTCTTCACTACAGGTTATTCCACACCATGAGTGCAACTGCCAAGGCAACTGTAACCACCCCTGTGCGGGGT
This sequence comes from Granulosicoccus sp., assembly GCA_013002205.1. GTDB lineage: Bacteria > Pseudomonadota > Gammaproteobacteria > Granulosicoccales > Granulosicoccaceae > Granulosicoccus. Next base: position 13,960 of record JABDKN010000033.1, on the reverse strand, counting down.
GCGGCCGTGCGATTCGATCATGTGCAGAAAAGCTATGATGGCGTGACGCTGGTGGTCAAGGATCTGAACCTGGATATTGCGCCAGGCGAATTCGTCACCATGCTGGGGCCCTCGGGTTCGGGCAAGACCACCTGCCTGATGATGCTGGCAGGCTTCGAACCGGCCACCCATGGCGAGATCTACCTCAATGACAAGCCCATCAACAATGTGCCGCCTCGCAAGCGTGGAATCGGCATGGTCTTCCAGAACTACGCCCTGTTCCCTCACATGAGTGTGGCGGAAAACCTGGCGTTCCCCCTGGAAATCCGCAAACTGGGCAAGAGCGAACGCGACGCGAAAGTCAAGCGCGCACTGGACATGGTGGAACTGGGCGCCTTTGGTAACCGGCGGCCAGCCCAGCTGTCCGGTGGTCAGCAACAACGGGTTGCCGTCGCCCGGGCACTGGTTTTCGACCCGGACCTGGTACTGATGGATGAACCACTGGGCGCCCTGGACAAACAGTTGCGCGAGCAGATGCAGTACGAGATCAAACACATTCACGAGAGTCTGGGCGTCAGCGTGGTGTATGTCACCCACGACCAGACCGAGGCATTGACCATGTCCGACCGGGTAGCCGTCTTCCAGGACGGTGTCATCCAGCAACTCTCGCCCCCGGATGCACTGTACGAAAGCCCGCAGAATTCCTTCGTGGCACAATTCATCGGGGAAAACAACAAGCTCTCCGGAAAAGTGACATCCGTCAATGGCGATCGCTGCACCATCACGCTGGATGAAGGCACTGTACTGCAGGCCGAGGCGGTCAACATCGATGGCGTGGGATCCCGTTCGACGATCTCGTTGCGCCCGGAACGTATCGAACTCGAACCTGCGCTGGATCGCGACAATATCGTCGAAGGCAAGGTCCTTGAGGTGCTGTACCTGGGCGATCACCTGCGCATCGTGATGAGTGTGGCCGGCAATAATGAATTCATCGTCAAGGTGCCCAACGGCGGAAGATTGACTACCCCGGTCGAAGGCGAAGTGTACAAATTGGGGTGGAGTGCGGTGGATGCGAAGGCGCTGGATCCAGTCACGTAAACACGGTATTCCAGCTGGTTGTGGCAGGCGTCAAACCAGCAAAGGCTATCAGGCCTGGCGGGGTCGTCGGCTGCCATTGATGCATGAGCTCACCAGCACCTGTGCCGTCGCGTGAGTGGCTGGGGAGGACCACGGCCAGGCCTGCAAAAACTTGTTGAAAACGTGCAGACTGGTCGTGATTCATGCACTTCGTTCACCTGACTTTATCCGCGCATGTGGTACGCTTTCCGCGGAATCTACAAAGGAGATCCGTTTGATGAAGTTTACTACTGGACTGTCCGGCGCCCTTGCGCTGAGTGCAGTCGCCCTGGTTGCCACTGCAGCCGAAGAACTGCCCGCCTGCGAGAATTGCGCGGACGAAATGACCATCGTTTCATGGGGTGGCGCCTACTCCAATTCGCAACTCCAGGCTTACCACAAGCCCTACAGCGAAGCCACCGGCGTCGACATCGTCAATGACGAATCCTCAGCCGAAGCGGTGGCGAAACTACGCGCCATGAACGAAGCAAACAATGTTACCTGGGATGTCGTCGACGTCGTTGCAGCCGACGCCATGCGCCTGTGTGACGAAGGTCTCGCGATGGAAATCGATGCTGACGAACAGCTCGAGCCCGCTCCCGACGGCACACCCGCCTCTGAAGACTTCGGTGAGCTCATGGTCTCGGACTGCTTCGTACCGCAGATCGTCTATTCCACCACGTTCGGTTATCGCACCGACGTCGAGGCCTGGGGTGGCAAGACACCTGAAGATATCTGTGCTGTTTTCGATACGGCCACATTCCCCGGCAAACGTGCGCTGGAAAAACGGCCGATCAACAACGTCGAATGGGCACTCCTGTGCGACGGTGTCGCCAAGGAGGATGTCTATGACGTACTCGGTACCGACGAAGGCGTTACCCAGGCTCTGGCCAAGCTCGACACCATCAAGGACGATGTCATCTGGTGGTCAGCCGGTGCCGAGACGCCACAGCTGCTGGCGGACGGTGAAGCGGTCATCGGATCAACCTACAATGGTCGATTGTTCTCTGTCATCGAAGAGCAGAAGCAGCCGGTTGCCATGTTGTGGGATGCGCAGGTGTTCGACCTGGACGGCTGGATCATTCCGGAAGGCTTGAGTGAAGAGCGCAGGAACCGCGCGCTGCACTACCTCAGGTTTGCCACCGATACGCAGCGCCTGGCCGATCAGTCCCAGTACATCTCGTATGGCCCGGCACGTGCCTCGTCCGCCCCCCTGGTAGGCAAGCACGCCGAGCTGGGAATCGACATGGCGCCGCATATGCCGACTGACCCTGCCAACGCCAGCAACACCTTCCTGTACAACTACGAATGGTGGGCTGATAATCGCGATGATCTGGATGCCAAGTTCCAGTCATGGCTGTCACAGTAAGCAGTAAGCAGTTACAAAAAAGTCTGAACCACGAAGACGGCATGACACTTGAAACCTGGCATGCCTGAGGCGAATCGACCGGAGCAATTACCTGCTCCGGTCGATTGCAGCCACCGAGGCCAGTCACTCCACGAAGACGGAATGAGGACTACCCGGACTTGAGCGCATCGACTACCCCTGTATCGCCGAACACAGTCTCGCGAAGTGACTCGACGCCGCTGACACAGGATGGCCAGCCACTGAAACGCAGCCTCGCCAAAGCGCTGCGTCGTGAAAAGCTCCGGGCACTGATGCTGATTTCCCCGTTGCTGATATTCATCATCGTCAGCTTCGTGCTGCCCATCGGCGACATGCTGTTTCGCTCGGTGGAAAACAATATCGTCCGGGATACGCTGCCCGGCACCGTCCGCGCGCTATCTGACTGGGACCCCACGGTCGACGAGCTGCCGGATGAATCAGTCTACGCGGCACTGGCCGACGACCTGATGCTGGCGCAGGAAGTCAAGATCCACACGCGACTGGGCAGCCGGCTCAACTACGACCAACCTGGAATCTCCAGTGTGTTTCGTAAAAGTGGCCGGGCTATAAAGCGACTGGACAATGAAGCTGCCATGGCAGCACTGGTCGCGCTGGAACCTGCCTGGAATACACCACAGGCCTGGGCCACACTGCGCGACATGAAAGCCTGGCCGGCCCAGTTTCCGGCAACGGCGCAATCCTATCGCAACTGGATGGCCTGGCTGAAATCCGAAGAGGGTGACGACGTCGACCCGACACAGCTGGTTCCGCATGGTTTCACTTACGCAGCCCTGGTCCACGATCTGCAGAAAATGCCTGCAGCAAAAATCGAGTCGTTTGTCACCAGTACCAATACCGACGCTGCAGCACTGTTCACGAACCTGGCAGGCAACATTGCGGACTTACCCAATGACGATTTCAAAGCCCAGTTTGCAAAAATCGACAAAGGCTGGGTACAGGCGGATAACTGGCAAGCCATCAAGCGCCTTTCACCGTCAATAACCGACAGCTATTTCCTGGCCTCTATCGACACTGAAAGAACCGCCGAAGGCATCACCCAGAAACCGGAAAATGAACGGATCTACCTCCGTCTTTTCGTGCGCACCATCTTCCTGAGTATGGTCATCACCTGCAGCTGCATATTGCTCGGTTATCCGGTTGCCTACCTGCTGGCCAACCTCTCCGTGCGGGCATCCAACATGGTATTGATTCTCGTCCTGCTGCCATTCTGGACATCGCTGCTGGTTCGCACCAGTGCCTGGAAGGTGCTGCTGCAGCAGCAAGGTGTCATCAACGACCTGCTGGTATGGGCAAGGGTGATCGATGAGGCCGGCCGACTGGTCATGATCAACAACATGACCGGCACCATCATCGCCATGACGCACATCCTGCTGCCGTTCATGATCCTGCCCTTGTATTCAGTCATGAAAACCATTGCACCGAGCTACATGCGTGCTGCCAAGTCCATGGGGGCCAGTGATTCACTGGCGTTCTGGCGTGTCTATTTTCCCAACACCGTGCCCGGCATCGGCGCAGGTTCCATACTGGTGTTCATCCTGTCCATCGGCTACTACATCACACCGGAACTGGTGGGGGGAACTTCGGGCGTGTTCATATCCAACCGAATCGCCTACCACATCAGCTCATCACTCAACTGGGGGCTTGCCGCTGCACTGGGGTCCATCCTGCTGTTACTGGTACTGGCCCTGTACTGGACCTATGACCGTATCGTAGGCATCGACAACGTGAAGCTGGGGTAAGCGAGATGCACACGGACCACGCTGACTTGACCGCTCTGCCCGGTACACGACACAGGCCCCTCGAGGTGAACTCATGAGTGCGCTACCCGCCTACGCCTCCACCGGTCAGCGAATCTGGCACTACACGTTTCGCTACGTCATCTGCGGGTTCATCCTGTTCTTCCTGATTGCCCCGATCCTGACCATCATTCCCCTGTCCTTCAACGCGGAGGATTTCTTTACCTTCACACCGGAGATGCTGGCACTGGATCCGGAAGGATATTCACTCAAGCATTACCAGGACTTCTTCACCAGTGGCGACTGGCAGAAGGCCCTGAAGAATTCATTTCTCATTGCCCCGGCAGCGACGCTGCTGTCAACCGCACTGGGTACCCTGGCGGCAATCGGCCTGTCGCAGAGTCATGTGCCGTTCCGGCGGGCAATCATGGCCATCCTGATTTCGCCGATGATCGTACCGCTGATCATCTCCGCAGCCGGCATGTATTTCTTTTACTCACGTATCGGCCTGCAGGGTACCTACTGGGGTGTCGTCCTTGCCCATGCAGCACTCGGCACACCCTTTGTCATTATCACGGTAACGGCCACCATGGTCGGGTTCGACCGCTCCCTGACCAGGGCTGCAGCCAGTATGGGCGCCGATCCGGTGACGACCTTCTTCAAGGTGCAGATGCCGCTGATCATACCGGGGGTGGTATCCGGCGCCCTGTTTGCCTTCATCACCTCATTCGATGAAGTCGTGGTCGTGCTGTTCCTCGGTTCTGCCGGACAGAAGACGCTGCCCTGGCAGATGTTCACCGGGCTGCGTGAGCAGATATCCCCGACCATCCTGGCAGTGGCCACCATCATGGTTGCCATTTCCATCGTACTGCTCACCGTGCTGGAACTGCTGCGTCGGCGATCGGAACGCCTGCGTGGCCTGACTCCGAGCTGACGCTCGAAGGGCCAGCGCATGGCGCACTTCACCACGGAGGAATACGCAAGCCGTCTTGCCCGCACGCGACAGAGCATGCAGGAGCGCGGCATCGACCTGTTGATCGTCTCGGACCCGTCCAACATGGCGTGGCTCACGGGCTATGATGGCTGGTCATTCTATGTACACCAGTGCGTGCTCGTCAGTCACGCTGGCGAACCGGTCTGGTGGGGACGAGGGATGGACGCGCTGGGCGCCCTGCGCACGGTGATCATGCCGCTGGACAATGTCGTCGGCTACGATGATACCTATGTGCAGAATCCGGACAAGCACCCCATGCTGACGCTGGCATCGCTGATACTCGAGCGCGGCTACCCCGGTCATACGATCGGTGTGGAGCTGGACAACTACTACTACTCGGCTGCGGCTCATGCCTGTCTTACACGAATCCTGTCAAATCACGTGTTCGTGGATGCCACCGGGCTCGTCAACTGGCAGCGCGCGGTGAAAAGTGATGCGGAAATCGATTGCATGCGCAAGGCGGCACGCATCGTCGAACACATGCACCGGACCATCATGGAACGGGCCGAACCCGGGCTACGCAAGAACGAACTGGTGGCCTCGATCTATGCAGCCGGCATTACCGGCGTGGATGATTGCTGGGGGGACTATCCGGCAATCGTACCCTTGACCCCGTCCGGCATGGATGCCACGGCGCCGCACCTGACCTGGGATGACAGTCCGCTGAAACCGGGTGAGTGCACCTTTTTCGAGATCGCCGGCGTCTATCGCCGCTATCACTGCCCGCAATCGAGAACGCTGTTCCTCGGCCAGCCACCGGATAAGTACAAGGCAGCCGAGGCTGCGGTACTGGAAGCGGTGGCAGCCGGTCTGGATCAGGCCCGGCCCGGCAATCACTGCGCGGATATTGCCAATGCTTTCAACAAGACACTCAACCGGCACGGATTCAACAAGGACAGTCGCTGTGGCTATTCGATCGGCATGTCCTACCCACCTGACTGGGGTGAGCGCACGATGTCCTTCCGGCAGGACGACATGAGCATTCTGCAGCCCGGCATGACCTTTCATTTCATGCCTGCCCTGTGGCTCGATGACGGCGGCCTGGAAGTCACGGAGCCCATCCTGATCACCGAAACCGGTGTGGAATGCCTGTGCGGGACGCCGCGTAATCTCTGGGTCAAGTGAGAATCCGGGTGTTCTGCGGGTGTTGAACTGGCTGCCGGGGCAGTCACAATTCTTGCACTTTTAGCGGTTAAACTACACTGGCAGAGCCAGACATACACTGGTTCTGGACGGTACCTGACGATGAGACATCCGCGCTGATGAGAAGATGGATTCCGCCTGCACTGGTCGCTGTGGTGCTGGGGACAGCGATTGTCGGCTGGCTGCAATTCAGCAATGCTCCTGAACAGCGCCAGTCACAGGCCTCAGGCGCGAAACCCGATGCCGGAAGTGGAAACGGACCCGGACCCGGAGCCGAATCAGGCACCGTAGCGGGTGCCGGGCCCGGACCAGGCAAGGGGCCCTCCGCACGTAGTCGACCTGCTTCCCTGGTGGTAGTCCAGCCTGTCACCACGGCCTTGATCAATGATCGCCTGAAAGCGGTCGGCAACGGGGCTGCCATATCCTCCGTCAGCGTCGTGCCGCTGTCCGCAGGACTGCTTGCCGAGGTCCTGGTCAGCTCCGGGCAGAAAGTTGCAAAAGGCGACGTGCTGGCTCGACTGGATGACGAGGACCAGCTGATCGCAAGAGACCGCGCCTCGAGCGCTGTCGACATTGCCGCCATCGAAGAAGCCCGCCTGGCAAAACTCTACCGCTCCCGTACCACCACAGAAGCTGAACTCATTCGGTCCCGCGCGGATCTTGCCAACGCAAGGCTGACCCTGCGTGAGGCAGAATTGACACTGGCCCGCCGCAGTATCAAAGCGCCCATCAGTGGTGTGGTCGGGCTGGTAAGGGTGGATGTCGGTAATTACCTCAGTACGCAGACCGAGATCGTCACGATCGACGATCGCAGCACGATCATCATCGAGTTCTGGGTTCCCGAACGCTTTGCCAGCCACGTCAGCCTCGGTCAGCGAATCGAGGCAACCGCCCAGGCCAACCCCTCGCAAGTCCATGTCGGCACGATCACCGGCATCGGCAGTCGCGTGGAAAGTGACAGTCGTACCTTGCCGGTTCAGGCCCAGGTGGACAACGGTGACGACAGCCTGCGCCCGGGCATGTCGTTCAATATCTCGCTGAATTTTGCAGGGCAGTCTTACCCGGCCGTCGATCCACTGGCCATCCAGTGGAATTCGACCGGCTCCTTTGTCTGGCGCCTCGACGGGGACACAGTCCAGCGCGTGCCCGTGCAGATCATCCAGCGCAATCCGGAGTCGGTGCTCGTCGCCAGTGATCTCCAGATCGGTGATCAGGTCGTTACCGAGGGATTGCTGGCACTCAGGCCCGGTGCGAGCGTCCGCGTACAGGGAGCGTCATCGGGGACGGGGTCTCCAGCGGGGGCTCGCCCGGCCAGGGCGGACACGGTGAGTGAACAGGGCGCAGGGTCCGGGGAATCAGCCGCGCAGACTGCCAGACCATGAACGTCGACCAGGACGGTATTGCCGCCAGGGACGATATTTCCGCACTGTTCGTGCGGCGGCCGGTGCTCGCCACGGTACTCAGCCTGCTGATCGTCGTCGCCGGCCTGGCAGCCATGGTGGGCGTCGAGATCCGCGAATTGCCCGCAGTGGACACACCGGTCATCAGTGTCTCGACTGACTACTCCGGCGCATCGCCAGAGACCATCGATCGTGAAGTGACGGCCATCATAGAATCGGCTGCCGGTCGTGTGTCCGGCGTCAAGTCGATCTCGTCATCCTCCTCCTTCGGCCGCAGTCGGGTGACCGTGGACTTCAAGGAATCCGCCAATCTGGACGTGGCTGCCTCCGACATGCGCGACGCCATCGCGCGCGTATCACGTGACCTGCCCGATGACGTGGACGATCCGCGGATCGTCAAAGCCGACAGCGATGCACAAGCGGTCATGCGGCTGGCCGTGACATCGCCGACTCTGTCGGCCGAGGAGATGACCTTACTGGTCGAGAACCGGCTGCTGGACAATTTCACCGCCATCAATGGTGTGGCCGATATCCAGGTATACGGCGATCGGGAGCAGGTATTTCGCATCGATGTCGACCAGTCGCGGCTGGCCAGCCGCGGACTGAGTGTGGCGGATCTGTCGGCTGCGCTCGCCGATGCCGCGTTTGACTCACCGGCAGGTTCACTGTCCAGCGACACACAGGATCTCTCGGTCAGGGCCAGCGCCTCGATCAGGTCTGCCGCCGAGTTCGAAGCACTGCTGATTGACGATCGAACGCGCATCGGCGATGTGGCGACGGTCACCCTGGGCGCGGATGAAGGCAGGAGTTCACTGCGCGCCAACGGTCGCACCGGTATCGGGCTGGGTATCGTGCGCCAGGCCGGCTCCAACACCCTGGACATCTCCCGCGATGTCCGTGCCATGGCCGAGACACTCAACAGGGATTTACCGGAGGGCATGGAGATTCGCGTCACCAGTGATGATGCCGTGTTCATCCGCGGGTCGATCTACGAGGTCCTGCGATCGATGTCACTGGCCATCTCGATCGTCATCTCGATCATCTTCATTTTTCTGTTGAGCTGGCGCGCCACGCTGATTCCGGCCATCACCCTGCCGGTTGCGCTGATCGGAACCGTGGCGGGTATCTGGCTGGCCGGTTTTTCCATCAACATACTGACACTGCTGGCACTGCTGCTGGCCACCGGCATGGTGGTCGATGATGCCATCGTGGTACTGGAAAACATCGTCAAGCGACGCAGCGAAGGCGCCGGCCCGAAGGCTGCGGCCGTGATCGGCACGCGGCAGGTATTCTTTGCAGTCATTACCACCACGGCCGTACTGGCTGCAGTGTTCATCCCGCTCTCCTTCCTGCCGGGCAAGGCCGGAGGCCTGTTCAGGGAATTCGGATTCGTACTGGCCATTGCCGTGATCATCTCGTCGGTAGTGGCCCTGACGCTTTGCCCGATGCTGGCATCACGGCTGCTCAAGGACCCCGCACCGGGCAAGCGCACAGACTCAGGTGGATCTGCGATAGGTAACCGTATCCGCAGATTCGGTCGTTACAGCGCCAGCATGTACGAAGCAATACTGAAGCGCTGTCTCGACGCTCCGCTGCTGGTCGTCGCGGCCAGCCTGCTCGTTGCGTTTGTGGCCTGGTTTGCTCTGTCAGACGTGCCCGAAGAACTCGTGCCACGGGAGGACCGCTCGGTAGCACTGCTGCGTATTTCGGCACCGCAGGGTGTCAGCCTGGAGTACACGGCGGCGCAACTGCGCAAGATAGAGGACGCCGTACAACCACTGGTCGAAAACGGTGAGGCGCAGAACGTGTTCTCCATCGCCGGCACCGGTGGCAACAGCAGCAGCGGTTTCATGGTGGTCACGCTCAAGCCATGGGATGAACGGGAGCGAAACCAGCAGGCCATCGTCGACGACATCAACTCGGCACTGCGTTCGATACCCGGTGTCCGGGCCTTTGCCATACAACCGAACAGCCTGGGTATCCGCGGTGCAGGTTCTGGTCTCAAAGTGGCGCTGGCCGGTAACGACTACGGTACTCTGGCCGACACCGCCGACCGGGTCGTGCAACAGCTGGAACAGGACGAGCGCTTCGGGCGCGTCGATCTGGATTACGAAACCAATCAGGCACAACTGTCTATCAACATCGACCGTGAACGGGCGGCGGATCTCGGCATCGAGATTAATGGCCTGGCAGCTGCCATGCAATCGGTACTCGACGGGCGCACGATCGGTGATGTGTTCATCGATGATCGTGCCGTTGCGGTCAAGTTGCTCTCTTCCACCCAGCCGGTCAACGACCCGACCGACCTTGGCAACCTGTTCCTGAAAACCTCGGACGGGCGCATCGTCCCCATGTCCACAATTGCCACACTCAGCGAAACGGCGATCGCGCCTTCCCTGCCACGTGAATCGCGTTCGCGTGCCGTGACCATCACCGCCGGGTTGACTCCCGAACTGCCCCTGCGGGAGGCGATGCAGGAACTGGACAGACTGGCCACCCCCCTGCTCGCTCAGGACATGCGCCTGATACCGCTGGCCGAGGCGGCCACGCTCAACGAGACATCCAGCGGCCTGGCGCTGACTTTCGGATTTGCCATCGTCATCGTGTTCCTGGTGCTGGCGGCCCAGTTCGAGAGTTTCGTCAGCGGCCTGATCATCATGTTTACCGTGCCTTTCGGCCTGGCCAGTGCCGTCTTTGCACTGTACCTGACCGGCACCAGTCTGAATGTCTACAGCCAGATCGGGCTGGTGCTACTGGTGGGCATCATGGCCAAGAACGGTATCCTGATCGTCGAATTTGCCAATCAACTGCGTGACCAGGGTGCAAGCGTCAAGCAGGCAGCCCTGCAGGCGGCAACGATTCGCCTGCGACCGGTCACGATGACGCTGTTCTCGACCGTACTGGGCGGGGTGCCTCTGGTACTGGCATCAGGCGCAGGTGCCGAGGCTCGTACTGCCCTTGGCTGGGTGATCGTCGGTGGACTGGGCATTGCCACGCTGTTCACCCTGTTCCTGACGCCCGTTGCCTATCGCTTGCTGGCAGGCTTCTCGACACCCAAGGCCGCCAGTGACCGGCAACTGGATGATGAACTGAGTCACGCCCGACACAGCCGGCCCCGCACAGCCTGATCCGTGTCGTACCTGAACAGGGTGTCAGTGATGTCGCCGGGTGGATGGCGACTGGACTGATGCAGCCCGGAGCTGCCGGCGTCGCGCCAGATGCACGACAAGACTCATGCCCAGCAGGGCAAACAGCCACAGACTGATCGAGCCGCTGTCCGCCGTGCCGGTATCCACTTCCCCAGACTCCTCCGGTGGTCCGACCGGCTCGTTGTCGACCGGTTCGATGTCCGCGGCGCTGACAGAGACGATGACTGAATCAAATGCCTGATCCACCGTGCTGGCGTCCTGATTGACGGCAGCGGCCAGCAGGTTGACTGAGATCAGTCCGGTGGATCCGGGTGTCACGCCCAGGTCCACGGTTACCGATTCGCCTGCGCTCAACTGCAGGTAGCGGCAGATCACTGCAATCGTCACCTCGCAGGCCGCCGGCGCTGCCGTCACGAGTACCCCACTGGGCAGGCTCACCTCGACGCTGACCTGCTCGGCAGTCGCCGGTCCATCGTTGGTGACAGTGAATCGCAGAACAGACTCATTATCACTGACCCAGGCACTGGCAGAGTCCACGATCACTGCCGTCAACCGGCTCAATGTGTCCTCATCGATGACCGTCAATGCAAGTGTGGAACTGTCGTTGCCCGGTGTGCCGTCGATACTGCTGGTGACCACGCTGGCCGTGATATCCAGGGAGCCACTGTGGCGTGGCAGCAGCGTAACATCGAAGAGTTTCTCCCCTTCGGGTCCGGAAGGCGCCACAGTACCCAGGTCGCAGACAATATCCTCACCCTGTACCGTGCAATCCGGGTCCACGGTCACCAGATCCCAGCGATTTCCCAACCCGGCAGCCACTGTCAACTGCACATCGCCGGCCGAATCGTACCCATCCGCATTGCGTACCACGGCTGAAAATACTACCGATTCGTCGATGGCAAGCTCGCTGGATTCGCTCGCCAGCCGCTCCAAGGTGACCGCCATGTCTGCCACGCCATCGACATTTTCCAGGACGCCATCGCTGCACTGGATGTCATCAGCACCGACCGGTTCGCAGATCCGCGTGTTGTCCGACAAATCCTTGATCAGCATGATGCGATCGATTTCGAAGCCATCTTCGCGCGCACTGATCATGAACGTATGCACACCCGCATCCGGCACACTCACCCAGATGGTTTTCCTGGCGCCACAGGGGCCAACACCACCGGCGTTACGCTGTCGGGAGGACCATGCCCAGCCTTGTCCGGCTGTGCAGAACTGCAGACGTGCACCACTGGCAGGAAAATCACCATTCAGGCCTACATGCAGTCCATTGTCCTCGGTACCGGTAGAGAACGCCCGTACATGCACGTAATAGCGACCAGCTTCCGGGAAATACAGTGGATACTCGGCGCGCGGACCGGTACCCGGCTGATCCCACAGGGAGGTTGGCTCTCCAAATTCATCGGCATGAGTGACACGCATGTCGGGCAGCAATTCCAGGTAGGCCTGGCCCACCGCCAGGTCGGAATGATTCGGATCCGGATCATTTTCCTGGTCGGGGGTGCCAGGTTCGGTCAGAATCCAGCGCTCATCCTTGATGCTGTGATCCTCGGCCTCTACCACGACGGCAATGTAGTCGGATCCGGTCCTGGTGTCAGCGAGCAGACAGGCGGGGACCAGCGCCGTCATGGCGACGAGCAATACCGATGAACCTGCCATTTTTATGTGGTGCAGCACCATGGCCGAAAACTCCCCTGTCCACGTGATTGGGTGATAGAACCGTCACCGTTTTATCGGCAGCACAGCACAGCTCCGGAGTCGACCGGTTCAGGTTTCGGGTGAGCGTGGATAACGTCTGGTCAGCAGCGTCGCCAGACACAAACGCAGCCGATGCAGTGTCGAGCCGCGTGTAACACCTGAGAAAAGCAGGTAACGCAGGCTGGCCAGTCTGGGTTGGTCGAACTGCAGGTACCGTACGAAAGCGGTCAGTTCCCGCCGCTGATCCGGGTCCAGCGCGGGAAATCGCTGCGCATCAGCGAGCAGGAATTGCAGAACCGGCAACCGGGAATCCTCCTTGTATGGCAACTTGAAATCCAGTGACAGCACACGGCTGTCTCGCAGCCGCTGCCAGCAGCCGCGCCATCCCGCGCGCATCGAGGCAGCCGTATTGCTGGCATTGCTGCTGTGCAGACGGTAGTCAACGTAAGGCCGTGGCAACAGGGATCGCCAACCGAACAGTTCGGCCAGCAGGGCCAGCCAGTAATCGTGTACGTGCAGGTTCTCCGGAAATGGCAGCGCCAGTCCAGCCAGGGCCCGGTTCATCAGTATGGTGTTACCCATGACGCCGTTCTCACCCACGATGACGCTCAGGCTTTTTTCCGAGCGTATCCGATACCGGCGGAACTGCAGAAAGGACTGATGCAGTGGCTGACCTGCTTCGTCGATCAGGCACAGATCCGAATGCACCAGTAGAGGATGTTGACTGCCGTGTTCGTGTTCCAGCACCTGCAGGGCCTGCATGCCGGCGGCGATACGGTCCGGGTGCCAGTCATCATCCTGGTCGGACAGGGCGATGTAGGCCGCATCCGCCTCGACAGCCTGCCGCAGTGTCTGCTCGAAATTCTTGACAAAACCCAGGTTGTGCGCTCGTACGCACAGCGTATCCACTCCGGAACGCAACCAGGGACGGATACGCGAAACCGTCTCATCGGACGATGCATCATCCGCCACGATGATCCTCACCGGCCAGGTCTGTGCCAGCAGAGAACGCAGTTGGGCCTCGACATGACGGGCACCCTGACAGGTACACATGATGACGGTAACGGGTGTCCGCTCAGGCGATGTCCGGCTGGCAGTGTGTACGGGTTGATCCATCTCGAGCTGGGTATCAGCAAATTGAAGGCCAGTTGTGATCCTTTCCCGGGGCCGGCACGCTGCGTGCGGACAGGCACGGTCGCATGGCCCGTTACTTGCATTGTCTAACCTCCCCTGCCACCGCTCCCCACTACCCGCTTTTCATGAAGACCAGCGATTGATCATGCGGCTTCGATTGCCCAGAAACTCGGTTGCAGAGCCCTTGCGCAGGCGTCCGC
>JABDKN010000024.1 GCA_013002205.1 Granulosicoccus sp. | reverse complement strand
ACCGCATCATCGGCGGTCACCGGGGCTTCGATGCCGAGCTTGCCCAGCAACTCGCGCGGGCTGAAATCATTGCTGGCCAACTGACCGGTCACGGCAGGCTCGGTATCCAGGCCGGTCACGGTTACCGTGCCGTCAAGCTCGATACCCAGTGTGGACAAGCTCAATGCACTGACATCGACGACCTGTTCACTCAGATTGGCACTCACATCGGCACCGAGCGTGGCAGCCATCTGTCCACCGGGCAAGGCACCACCGGTCGCATCGGTTTGCAGGGTGAATCCCTTGACGGTGTAGACCTGACTGTCCAGATCGATGGTCAGCTCGCCGGCACCCTTGACGTCAGCCGTCAGGTCCATGCTGTCACTGGCCACGGCAAAGTCCACGTTTAAGGTAAACGGCTTTTCCAGTTCGATGGCATCGGTGCGCAGATTGAACGCCGAAAGCGCTGCATCGGTGCCGGTCATTGCATCGTTCCAGCTGACATTGGCATCCAGAATTTCAATACCGCCGACCGACAGGGCGGCAATGGTGGCGGAGCTGCCTTCCACTTCCGTGGTCACCTGGGTATCGGCGTCGTCTTCGTCGACCGTGGTCGTGGTCGTGGTGGTGCTCTTGAGCAGGTCATCCCAATTGGTGGTGCCGTCGGCAGCGCGTTGCAGATCCAGCTGCAGGCCCTTCAACTCGACGGTGCGCACGTTGATCTCACGTTTGATCAATGGCAGCAGTTTGACTTTGACATCAGCGCTGTCGATGCTGGCGAACGGCGTATCGCCATAGCCCTGTGCGTTGGCCAGCGCAATCTCGCCGATGGATATGCCGGCCCAGGGGAACACCGACGGACTCAGGTCACCGGCAATCATCAGATCGCGACCGGTCTGTTTCTTCACCTGGTTCTGGATGGTGTCCTTGAAATCATTCCAGTCCACCAGGTAGACCAGGGCGACGACACCCACGCCAATGATCAGTACCAGTACGGCCAGGGTTCCCAGCAGCCACTTCAGGAGTTTCATGTCTACGTCTCTTGTCAGGCCACGTGCTCGTGAGCCGATTCAGTTATGGGGTACACTTTTCCGGACATTGCCAGTGTATCGCACGCCGTGTGGTTCCACTCGCGGCTGATACGCGGGCCATTTGACTTGGTCTGCGTTATTACCCGGTTGGTTCCTGACGAGCCTGCAAAATCCGCGCACAAACGCGCTCTGAGCAGGCCCTCGCCAGGGAAAAGACGACTGCGAAGCGCCCACCGGTACGATACCCGAAAGTCCCCTTGTTCGTAAGTACATGGGCGACCGAATCAACGCCATGCAACTGCCGCAGAGTGCGTCGCCCACTCAGCTCAGCCAGCATCAAAATCACCCGACTTCCCGCCACGCTTATGCAACAGCCGAATACCGTCCATCCGCATACCGCGATCCACCGCCTTGCACATGTCATATATGGTCGCCAGCGCTACCTGCAGAGCAATCAGCGCCTCCATTTCCACACCGGTCTGTGAGCGGGTTTCTGCCCGGGCTTCACAGTGCACTGCGTTAGCGGCAGCGTCGGTGCGAAATTCAATGTCCACCCGGGTCAGACCGATCGGGTGGCACAGGGGAATCAGCTCACTGGTGCGCTTGGCGGCCATGATGCCGGCCACCCGAGCGATACCCAGCACATCACCCTTCTTATGCGTACCGGCACACACCATCGCCAACGTCTCTGGCTGCATGGATATCCGGCCACCGGCGACCGCAACGCGATGGGTAACGGCCTTGTCGCCGACATCGACCATATGTGCCTCGCCGGCATCATTGAAATGCGTCAGATTGCCCGCCCCGGCGGTGTGGGCAGCTGCACCGGGCACAGCGGTACCATCGGGTAATTCGCCGGGGGTGTCGCGGGTGCGCGTCGGTGAGTCGGAGCTATCGGGCATGAGTGTCTGCCAGTGGCTGGGTTATTATCTAAAGAGTATCGTCAATCGGACAACATCATGGCCATCAAGGTCAAATTTTTCGCCAGCCTGCGAGAGCAACAGCCTGAGGGCCTGAGCCAGGTGGAGGCTGAGGGAGTGAAAACCGTCAGCGACGTGTGGGAGCGCGCCACCGCCACGACCCTCGTGCCGGCACAGGTATTATGCGCGGTCAACCTGGAACACCGCGAGCCTCACGAGGCGGTCAGCGACGGTGATGAGGTGGCGTTCTTTCCACCGGTGACTGGTGGCTGATGGCTATCCACCTGCATCCCGTGCCTTTCGACCCGGCGGTCGAACTGGCGCGATTCGAGGCAAGCCTGCCGCGCGGCAGCGTCGGTGCCACGGCCAGTTTCGTGGGCACCATGCGCAATCACAACGAAGGGGACGCGGTGGCGGCGATGACGCTGGAGCACTATCCGGGTATGACCGAGAAGCAGCTCGAAGCGATCATCCAGGAGGCCCGGGAGCAGTGGGACATCATCGATGCGCTGATCGTGCATCGCACGGGTGACATCCTGCCCGGCAACCCGATCGTACTCACCGCTGTGTGCTCGGCGCACCGTGCGGCCGCCTTCGATGCCTGCCGCTTTCTGATGGAAGCCCTGAAAAGTCGCGCCACCTTCTGGAAAAAGGAAACCCTGTCCAGCGGCGACACCCGCTGGGTGACGAAAAATACCTAGCCGGTCATTGAAAGACACCTGGCCAGTCATTGGTGTTTTACCGACCATCGGGACACGGATGCACTAATCCAGCCCTGCCGCAATCGATTGCGCACTCGATGCAACGAATTGACCTGTATCACTCCCTTCCGCTGGTCAGCTGCCAGTATGGAATCTGCAAGTACCCGGCTGCACTCTGGCGAGAACCATCCTGAGACGAGCTGCACGGCAGCTTCAGCTCTGCAGATTCGCCTCCGGGATTTTCGTCCGGAATTTCAAAGGATTTGCAGACTGGCAAGAGTGTCGAGTAAGACTTGACCTGCTGAGCTTTATTTTGAGTAAGACTTGACTTGCTGAACTTGTATGTCGAGTAAGACTTGACCCGCTGAGCTTTATGGAGATGAACATGAACAGGCCCTGTAGGAGACGGAACGGATGGTTGGTACTGCTCTGTCTGCTTGGCACCTCGGCGGCTGCCGCACAGGAAGGTGCCGGCGAGCAGCAGGGCACCGGTACAGAACCACAATTAACGCAGTACGCAGATGCGAGTATTCGCTTCGGTTTCGGGGGTTTTCGCGACAATCGATCACCTGACGGCGACGTGGGCGGCAGCCAGATTGCACTGGATATCCGGCCGATCAAGCTGCCGATCACCTTC
>JABDKN010000019.1 GCA_013002205.1 Granulosicoccus sp. | reverse complement strand
GTATCAGCCTATGTCCGTGCTGAAGCCACGCCCAGTCCGGAAGCCTATCCTGATGGAACCAACGGCACCTTGTCATTGGCCGAACGACGGGATCCATTGCGCAGCACCAGCACGCTGATTCCCTGGGATCCCGTTCCGCCCGATAATTCCTCTGCCGCCTCAGCTGATCCGACGAGCGGATCGACGATCGATACCCCCGACCTGGGTTCCCTGCTGACGGAACTGGTCAGTCTGCCAGGGTGGGCAGACGGCAACAGCATGTCCTTTCTGATCGATCCATTCGACTCCTACAGCCCGGCGGCAACCGACAGCCGTGAAGTCTATGGAAGCGCTGCAGGTATCGATCAGGTACCAGTTCTCACATATACCTTTACTGAGGCACCCAACCCGGACCTGACGACCACGACCGTGGTTGCCAGCAGCCATGTCGATGAAGTGACGGATCAGAACACAGCAGGCGTGAGTCGGAATACGGGCAATGCACTGTCTGAGCTCTTTTATGCGGGAAACACCAATGAACCTCGACAGCTGGCTCTGCGCTTCGACAATATTGCGATACCGGTCGGCGCGGTCATCAAGACTGCGTATCTGACACTGAGTACTGCAGCCACCACGGACATACCCGCTGCCGCAACAGACTGGCAATACGTCGACGGCACCGGCAGCGGCGTGGATCCGACTTCCACGCCTGATCCACTTGACCCCACAACAGATACCACCAGCACGACGAGCGACACCGTCTCAATCAACCTCCGGGCTGAATTGAGCGATTCGCCGGACGACTACACGCTGGGTACGCTGGGCACTCGAGACTATACGACGACCTTCGTGAACTGGGACAATGTCCCCGCCACTGAAAGCACGGAGGTGGTGTCGCCGAATATTTCCTCACTGGTCAGCGCAGTCACAGGCCTTGCAGACTGGGCGAGCGGTGACTCCCTGTCACTGCGCCTCACAGCACCGGAAGGTCATGTCAACTCTGCGACCAACCTGCGGAGGATTCTGACCTCCACGTCGACCGAAAAGCCGCAGCTCCTGATTACCTGGGAGCCGGGTAGCACGACGGGTTCAGGAGCGTCAGCTACGCAGACCACGGCCATTCGATTTTCGCAGGTGCATGTGCCTCCTGGCGCGCAGATCAAGAGCGCCAGGATCATTTTTCACTCCGCCGAGGCCAATGATGAGGCCACCACTCTGGAGATCACCGGTGAACACTCGGCAAGCCCCCGGGCACTGCAGGCGGTGAACAACGACCTGGGCGGGCGGAGCAAGACGACCGCAAGGGAATCCTGGGCGGTAGAGTCGTGGTCGACGATCGGCACCGCCTACCCCACACCGGATCTGTCGCGCATCGTGCAGGAGATAACGGACATTCCCGAGTGGTGTGGTGGTAATGCCATGACATTCTTTCTGTCGGGTACGGGAAAGCGGATTGCTGTGAGCGCAGATGCCAACCCCATCAAGGCACCAACCCTGGAGATCACCTATGCACCGGACTCCGTGCCTTCGGGTGCCTACTGCTCCAACAGCTCCATCGTCGTGCCGCTGGCCGATGCACAGGACGATGCGGTTCAGAATGACGCTACTGACTCGGTGGATGTGCTGGGGCAGTCGCTGAGTACCGACAGCGTAGGCGATGGTACAGGTGACAGCCAGACCATCGGCCTGCGATTCCGGGGAGTCAACCTGCCGCGAGATGCCACCATTGTGAGTGCCACATTGCAACTGACCAGCACCACTGACATAACCGAAGCATCCAAATTCAATATAAGCATTGAACGCTCTGATGATGCTCCGGGATTCTCTGCCGCAGACAATGATATCAATGCACGCAGCTGGTCGAACACCGTAAGGTGGTCGAGTAATCCTCCGGTGGCTGCCAATGAAGGCACATTTACCAGCGATCTCAAGTCGCTGATCGAAACCATTGTGGGTCGCAGTGGATGGGAGCGTGGCAACTCGATGGCATTTCGCCTCGAGTCACTCACCACATCAGTACCCCACGCTTTCAGCTCAGCCGATGCAAGTGAAGCACAGGCACCGCGACTGATCATCTACTTCGAATCCGAGCGCGAAAATCCGGGTACCCGCTTCCGTGACAACCTCAAGCGTCACGTCAATGAACTGGTCGCCCAGGGTGGTACACCGATTACCTCCTCACTGTACGAAGCGGCATTGTACTTCCGAGGCGGCGAGATCGACTATGGCAAGCGTCGCGGTGCGCGGCGTTCCGAAGACCGTTTCCATCGGGTCAGCCATCCGTTCTCCTACGAAGGCGGGGAGCTTTACCAGCCCAAAGGCTGTATCGATTCCAACCTGGACTCCGACAAGTGCATCTGGGAAACGATCAACAATAACAGCTCCAACCCGACCTACCTTTCCCCGCTCGAGAGTCAATGCCAGACCAACCATATCGTCCTGCTGTCTGACGGTGCAGCCACCTCCAACACCGCCGTCAGTCGTATCCAGAACCTGACAGGCACCACCTGTGATACCAGCTATGGCAACTCGGAAACCTGCGGCCGTGAATTGATCGACTGGCTGCATACCAGCGACCATTCACCTGCACTGCCAGGTACACAGAATATCACCACGCATACCATTGCCTTCAATCTGGCAGAAGGCGAACGCGGGTTTCTCGCCGATCTGGCGGCCGCGGGCGGCGGAGGTGCCTATACGGCTGATTCTGCAGCCTCACTGCTCGCAGCATTCAAGAACATCTTCATCAATGTCAGCAAGACGGACACCAGTTTCGTGGCACCCAGCGTTACCCTCAATCAGCAGAATCGGATGAAGAACAGTGACGAATTGTATTTCGCCATGTTCAAGCCCGAATCGACCGCACGCTGGAATGGTAACCTGAAGAAGTACAAATTGAAGGGCGCAACCGATGCCGACCCGATCATCGTTGATCGTGATGGCCTGCCGGCAGTGGATGAGTCCACTGGCGAGTTCAAAGCCGGAGCCCGCAGCTTCTGGTCCAATGCGGTTGACGGTGGCAGCGTATTGCTCGGCGGGGCCGCCGCACGAATCGAAGGCAACGGCTATTCGCATGAATACCGAAAAGTCTATACCTATG
>JABDKN010000307.1 GCA_013002205.1 Granulosicoccus sp. | reverse complement strand
TCTGAGCGTCCAGGGACAGGAGAATGAGTTACATCAGTTGAGACTTCTGCGCCCGGCGCATGACAACGAGGCTGTGTTTCGGGTTGCGACAACCCTGCAGGCTGAAGACACCGACCCTGCGGGGTTTGGTCTTTATCAGGCAGCCGATTATGACGACCTGATCGATCATCCTGTCGAACTGGGCGACTTCAGGCAATTGACATTCGCAGCCTGTGGCGTGACTCACGACATCGTCTTCACTGGCGACTGTCATTTCGACGAGCAAAGAGTCATCGATGATCTGCAACGGATCTGCGAGTATCAGATTCGATTTTTCGGCGAACCGCCGCCCATGCCGCGTTACCTCTTCATGGTCATGGTCGTCGATACGGGGTATGGCGGACTGGAGCACCGATCATCCACTGCATTGATGATTACCCGGGAAAATCTGCCGGTGACGGGCAGTGAGGCGATCAGTGAGCCCTATCTCAATTTCCTCGGACTGTGCAGTCACGAGTATTTTCATACCTGGAACGTCAAACGGATCAAGCCTGCGCGTTTCGTCCCCTACCGCCTCGAGGCAGAATCGCCTACCGAGCTGTTGTGGTTCTTCGAAGGCATGACATCCTATTACGATGACCTGGTGCTGGTACGCGCGGGGCTCATCGATGAGGAGCGTTATTTCGGGCTGCTGGCCAATACCCTGACCAGGGTGCGTCGAGGTCCGGGTCGCCTGGTGCAGACAGTGACCGACTCCAGTCTTGACGCATGGCACAAGTTCTACAAGAAGGATGAAAATTCGCCCAACGCCATCGTCAGTTATTACGCCAAGGGCGCCTTGATTGCCGTGTGCCTGGACGCCCTGATGCGCCAGAGTTCGAATGGCAAGGTGACGCTGGACGATCTGATGCGGGCACTCTGGGCTCAGTGGCTGGAAGACGGGATGGGCATCGATGAGAGGGCACCGCAGGAGCTGGCGTGTCGTCTGGCTGGCGCAGACCTGTCTGAATTCTTTGATCTTGCGCTGTATTCCACCCGGGAGTTGCCAGTGGATACGGCACTGTCCAGTCTGGGTGTGCAATTGAACTGGCGAGCGCGAACCTCTGCAACCGATATGGGCGGCGCGGCCTCAGCTGTCTCGAAAGACAAGGTGACGAACGACTTGAGCGACAGTCCCTGGCTGGGCGCCAGCGTCGATGATGCTCCAGGTGGGGTGCGCATCACCCAGGTTCTATCGGCCAGCCCCGCAGAACGGGCCGGGCTGGCGGCGGGTGATCTGCTGGTCGCGCTGAACAGGCTCTCGGTCAGCAAGACGGATATCGACAACCACCTGCAGCGCTTCGCAGACCTTGAGCAACTGCCGATACACTTCTTCCGGCTCGGGCAGTTACATGAGTCGAACCTGCCGCTTGAACGCGCGCCGGACGATACTGCCGAACTCGCCGTCGCCGATGCCGATCGTCTCGGGGAATGGCTTCACGATGAGCGGTTGAAGGCATGAACGACTGGTCGTGTAATTGATCATGAGCACACGTCCAGACGCCGCGCTGCTACAGGCTGAACTGACAGATGCCGGGATTCCCGGCGTCCACGTACACACGTTCGAACGGCTTGATTCGACCAGCGCATGGTTACGCGAACACGCGCGGCAGTTGATCGATGACAGTGCTGCCGCGGGCAGGCAGAACAGTCCTCACCTGTGTGTCACCGACTGGCAATCAGCGGGGGTCGGACGGCGTGGTCGCCAATGGCAGACCCGCCCGGGGAATGTCACCTTTTCGCTGTTGACCCGGACATCGAGGCCGGCCGGTGACCTGATGGGGCTGAGTCTGGTTACCGGGATTGCGGTTGCCGAGTACCTGGCCGGTTTTCCAGGTGTCCTGCCTCGATTGAAATGGCCCAATGACGTGCTGCTTGGGGATGCCAAGGTTGGCGGACTGTTGACTGAGCTCGCCAGTGCGGCGCCGAGCTCAACCGGTGAGGCAGAGACCCTGCTGTTCACAGGTATCGGCATCAATCTGCTGCATGATGAGGACATCGTAGGATATGGTATCGGTGCCACCTCGCTCGAAGCGGTCGGCATGGATGCCTCTCGACAGCAACGTGATCACCTGGTGGCAGGCCTGGCAACTGCCGTGCTGCTGGCACATGGTCGTTTTCTGGAGGCTGGATGGGGGCAGTTTGCACGACGCTGGGCGGCTCTGGACTGGCTGGTAGACCGGCAGGTATCCGTTCATCGGGATGATGCCGTTGAACAAGCCGTGGCACGTGGTGTCAATGAACAGGGTGCTTTACTCGTTGAGCGTGCTGGAGAGATTCACCCGATTTTCAGCGGTAATGTATCCATAAGGCCTGGCGTATGAGAATACTGGTTGACATAGGTAATTCGCGATGCAAGTCCGCCATCGAGGACGAAGACGGCCTGCATGCCCTGGAGACATTCACCTGGAAGGATATCTTCCTGCACGAGGTTCTGGATGAGGTATGGCTCAAGGTACTGGGCAATCGCCGGCCGACCAGTGTGCATGTGTCCAATGTTGCGGGAGACCGGCTGCTGCCCAATCTGTCCGCCTGGTGCTGCGCTGAACTGGGAATGAAGCCGATTGCCATCGAGTCAGCCGCCGAGTTTCAGGGCTTGAAGAACGCCTACAAGGAACCCTGGACATTCGGCGTCGATCGCTGGGCGGCGATGATCGGCGCGCGCTCACAGTTCAGTGGAGGATTGTGTGTCATCGATTCGGGAACCGCGACGACGGTGGACCTGATCGATGCGGATGGACAGCATCTGGGTGGCGCGATATTGCCGGGCATCTACACGATGCGGCGATCCCTGGGCAAGTACACC
>JABDKN010000305.1 GCA_013002205.1 Granulosicoccus sp. | reverse complement strand
CTGCGTACACACGCTATCGCCCGATCGCCGTGTGTTCTCGTACGCCATGCTGGGTGCAGGAACCGGCGCAGGAGGACGTGGGCATCATCAGTGCGGAAACCGACCAGTTGCTGCCAGGGGATTCTTTCTATCTGCAATTCCAGGTGCGTGTCCAATGATCGCGACCTCCCGGTCCATCGGTGTCACCTCGCAGCAATTCAATGTTGCAAAGCTGGAACTGGATCGCATTTCTGTCCGGTTACTCGACTACGCGGGGTTATATTGCCAGAGCGGTACGCAAACGGATACCGTCCGGGATCCCGATGCAGTCCACAAAATAGCGCAAAATCAGTCAGTTAGCATGGCCCCTGGCCTCGTTGGCAAAGGTGCCGACAACGCCTGCTTGAATGGCCCTGGCTGCGGAGGCAGACACCGGCTGGTTCCCAATACGAGTGCTGTTCGACAAAAGCGCAACAGCGGTGTCGACATTCTGCCGGCGGCAGTCCAATGACGGATTGGATTTTGCTTTTGATCTGTGGACTACGCCGTTTGACTGGCAGGAACCGTTTATCAATGATCACCCCACACAGCTCATGCCGGACCGACTCCGCTATCTGGCGCCGTTCGATAGTGGCAGCCCTCGTGTGCAGCGTGCTCTCCGGCTGCTCTGCACTGAAGGGTTACGACCGCATCGAGATTCCGGCCAATACCAGCGACTTTCGCAGTCGCCTGTATACCGGTGCTGCCATCGGTAACTCGCACCTGTCACCGGATACACGCGGTACCGTGTTCAATGTGGATTCCTCCAGCGATATGGGCACACAGTTGCGTTTAGGATATGACGTGCACAACATGCTGGCCGTCGAACTGGATACATCGGTGCTCGGCGCCTCGAAGCTTCGCGAAGCCAATACGGATGTCAAGTATTCCTCGGCCGCCGTCAGTGCGCTGGTCTATGGTCTGAGTGGTGTGCAGATGCGTTCGCGACGCGAAGGTCTCAGTGCCTATGGCCGATTGGGTTATGGGACCCTGAAGAAATCCTCGGCGGTCCTGGCGCTTGAGGAAAGTGGTGCTGTCCCGATCATCGGTGTGGGCGCCGAGTACGGATTCTCCAATGGTCTGGGCGTTCGCGCAGAGCTGACACGTTTTGATGATGACGCCTCTTACCTGGGATTCGGTGCCATCTATCGATTCGGTATTTCACCGGCCGGCATTGGCCAGATGATTGCCGAGGCTGCCGAACCGGCACTTGGAGCTGCCCATACCACGGTTGCCAAGGATGGGCGGGTGCTCACGGGAGCTGCCAGGAATCGATTCGAGGGTGAGGATCGAGTAGCCAGTAGAGGCAGGGGCGATCGCACGATCCAGCAGTCCGGGACGCGCCAGGTTCAGCATTACACGCCAGGAACGCAGACTGAATCCGAGTTCTCGCGCACCATGGCCGATCGCTGGCGACCGGCCATGCGTGACGGTGATCGCGATGCCGATGGTGTGATGGATACCGCCGACAATTGTCCGGATACCGGTAGCTACGTGACAGTTGACCAGTATGGCTGTGGGTTGTTCGACGCTGTGCTGGAAGATGTGACCTTCAAGAGCGGTTCTCGCTGGCTATCGCCACGAGCCCGCGGTCAGCTGGACCAAGTGGCGGAAACGCTGCTGGCATTTCCCGAATCGCGGGTACAGGTTCGTGCCCACACCGATTCACAGGGCCCGGCGGACATGAATCTGAACCTGTCCTCCCGACGTGCAGAGGTGGTCGTACAGTATCTGCAGAGTCGCGGAGTCCACGAGCTGCAGATGCAGGCTGCCGGCATTGGTGAAGCGCAGCCCATCGACAGCAATGGCAATGCAGCAGGCAGACGGCGCAATCGTCGGGTGGACATAGTGACCTTGCCCGACCAGGATGCCGGACAGTTGCTGGTCGCCTCCGGTATCGAGTCGGCACGGGTCATTACCGTCACGGATCCCAACAAGCGCGATGTGGACAATGACGACTACGTGATGTCAGCGGACGAATGGAATTCAGCACCGCCACTGCCGGTCACTAAAAAGAAAAAAGCAGGAACGCAGTCGGCAGGCCTTGTGTCCGCCGAACCGGGCTTGCAGGCGGCCAATCCGGTGGAAGCCGAAGACGCCAGGGCCCCGATCATCATGCCGTTGCCGGAACCCGGATTCGCGCACGGGTTGTCGATCGCGGGAGTGGTGGAGAATCTGAGCTTTGACACAGGTTCTACTGCATTGACAGCCGAAGGCAAAGAGGCGTTGTCCGAGATAGCCGTCGCCCTGCTGGACAATCCGGATATCCGCATAGCCATCATGGCACACACCGACGACGCTGGTGAACCGGAACAGAATCTGGCATTGTCCAGAGAACGGGCACAGTCGGTCGTGCAGTACCTGGTAGAGGAAGGCGTCTCCGACAGTCGCCTGGAATCAGAAGGCTATGGTGAATTATTGCCTCTGGTGCAGAACGTCACAGAAGAGGACCGTGCCACCAACCGGCGAATCGAGATACGCATACTGCGCAATCCCTGACAGTCTCACCGGACACTGCCAGTCAGTTTTCTGCCTGACATGCTGCATCGCAGTGGCGTTGCAGGGCATGCTAATCGACCTGTTTACCTGTTATCTTATACCCGTAGCCGGACAGTGGTGGTGTCCGGGGATAGGAAATCGCTAACAGGGACCGCTTTGCGGTTGATCGAACATCATGAGCAAGATTCATACGTGCCCTCCCGGCAGAAGCGGGGCGGTGCGGCAGAGGCCTGTGTCCGTGAGCCTGTACAGGTCACTGATGCTGACCATCGGGCTGTCCGTGGTTGCACTGTCCTCGATGTCCCGGTCCATGGCTGTGGAGGGCAGTATGTCCATCGACCATGGAAACCTTGCTGGTATTGCCTTGCAGGGACGAGGAATCGACGGACCGGATTACGACAGGGATGGTATTCGCAACCAGGACGATCTGGACGATGACAATGATGGCATCCCGGATAGCGCCGAAGGCGGTGTCGACAATGACGGTAACGGGTACCCCGATGTCGACTCGGTGGACACCGACGGTGACGGTACCCCCGATCTGCTGGACCTGGACAGCGATAACGACGGCATACTCGACAACATGGAAGCGCGCCTGTCCCGCGACGCGGTCATGGCAATGGATCAGGTGACTGACGGTTCCATCGATATCAACTTTCCGGTCGGCCGGAACGGTGTTACCGACGAGATCGAGACCAGTCCCGATTCGGGACTCCTGCTATTTACACAGCCAGACACGGATCACGATGGTACGCCTGATTTTCGTGACCTGGACAGCGACAACGACGGTATCTACGATGTCATAGAGGCCGGTAGTGTCGACACTGACCGGGACGGGCGCCTGGACAATTTCTACGACGCCGATGATAAAGGCGTGGACGATAAGGTTCAGGCTTCGGCATTACCGTTATTCGACACGGATGGCGATGGTACTCTGGATTTCCGGGATCTGGACTCCGATGCGGATGGCATTCCGGATCGCGTGGAGAACAGAGGCACTGCGTCGCTGCCGACCGATACCGATGGCGACGGTGCTGCCGATTACCGTGAGCAGGATTCGGACAATGACGGCGTCAGTGATGCACTCGAAGCGGGGCCGGATGCTGAACATCCGGTTGATACCAATGGCGACGGCATACCCGATTTCCAGGACCCCTCGGTACAGTACAACGATGGTACCGGACCCGTTGACCCGCAAGGGCCAGGCTCGGGTGATCACGATGGTGACGGAGAGCCGGACGCCGTTGATACGGATGATGACAATGACGGCATCCCTGATCTCAGTGATGGTTCCCTGGACAGTGACAACGATGGTGTGATCGACCGACTGGATCGCGACAGTGACAACGACGGCGTGCTGGATTCCCGGGAGACGGGCCGCGATACCGATGGCGACGGTGTGCCGGATTTTCGGGACCTGGACAGTGATAACGATGGTCTGTTCGATTCTCTCGAAGCGGGGCGTAGCGGCGTGACTGCCCATGGTCGTCTGTCATCTGCGGCTAGCGTGGATACCTTCGGCCTGGCAGACGGGGCCAGCGACCTGGTACGCGACACCGACGGCGACGGTATCGCGGATCTGCGCGATCTGGATTCGGACAATGATGGTCTGCCTGATGTCCAGGAGACCGGTCACCTCGACGCCGATCATGATGCGCACCTGGATGACTTCACCGATGGCAACGGTGATGGTCTGAGCGATGCCTTGCCAGCAGGGTCCGGGACACTGCGCGACACTGATGGTGATCGCCTGGCGGATGTGCAGGACCTGGACAGTGACCAGGATGGCCTGTCCGATCTGCTGGAGAATGGCGGTGGCGACAGTGACCAGGACAATGATGGCCGGATAGACAATTTCGTCGATGCCAATGGTGACGGACTGGACGACACGCAGGCAGCGAACCTGGGGGCGCTGACAGATACCGATCAGGACGGAATTCCGGACTTTCAGGACCTGGACAGTGACGGTGACGGCATCAGTGATCTGCTTGAATCCGGTGGCTCGGACGCCGATGTCGATGGTCGGCACGATCTGCTAGCGGACTCTGACGGTGATGGTATTCCTGATCTGAATGATGTCGACATGACCGGTGGCAATGACGTTGACAACGACGGTATTGACGATTCGATGGATAGCGACGTCGTGAGCGGTGCCGATACTGACGGTGATGGCATCATCGATGAGGTTGATCCGGATGCCGATGGCAATGGCTTTGCAGGTCCCTTCGACGATGAGCAAAGTGGACCATCGCAGGGTGGCGCACTGGATCTGCCTGACAGGGATGGCGATGGTGTGCCTGACTATCAGCAGGACGATCCGGCGGATGGTCGTGTCGAGACCGGTTTGAGTGGGTCGGGATTCGGCTGCAGCATCGCCACCGTCGGGCTGGCGTCCGGCATCGATCCCGTGTTGCCCGTGTTACTTGCCGGTTGTGCCCTGCTGCTGGCGTTACGTGGGCGGCGAAGCCGGGAGTCGGACAGTCGATCATGATGGAACCCGGACCCGAGCAGAGTGCATGCGGACGAGCATGCATAAAAACAGTGCCTCTCCTTGCCGGCCTGGTGTTCAGCGCAGCCGCGCTGAGCAGTTGTGTCTCACAGCGCCAGGGCACCACTGATGTAGAGCCCAGGCACGGCGTGTATGCCGGCGCAGGTGTGCTGGTCAGTCGGGTCGACCCGGATACCAGCAAGGCCAGCGCTACCTCTGTCAAGGATTCGATGAGCAGCGGCGGTTCGGTCTCGCTGGGTGTTGACCTGAATGATCGCCTCAGCGTGGAAGGTCATGTCGCCAGTCTGGGAGAGGCGACACTCGAACCCGAAGGCTCCATCGGCTACACCGTTGGCGGCATCAGCGCGCTCGTCTACGGACCGAACGGGGACACTGCACGATCGCGGCACGAAGGCGTCTCGGTGTTCGGCAGACTCGGTCTTGGTGGCATGGACAATGACGCCGGTAAGGTGCCCTTCAGGCGCATCAACGATGTCCATCTTCTTGCCGGTGTCGGTGTGGAATTCGGACTGGACGGTAATCTGGGTCTGCGCGCCGAGCTGGTGTCGCATGACACCGATGCCAGGTATCTGCAACTGGGCTTTATCTATCGATTTGCCGAGCCGTACGACACCGGCATGGCAGCAGCCATCGATGGCCCTGCTGAATCACTCTCTCCGGTGAGTCCGGAGCCGGCAGAAAGTGAACCTGTACCAATCGATGTTGATCCATGCCAGGACGCTGCCGATGGCATTCCGGTGACCTACGACGGGTGTGAGTTGTTTGACGGCGTGGTGGAGGGCATTCACTTCGAACCCGGATCCGCTACCTTGACTCAGCAGTCCAGATCCGCACTGGATGGCGTGGTGCGGTCGCTTGTCGCCAACCCGGATGTGCGCATATTCATCAAGGCACATACCGATAACCGCGGCTCGGCTGCAGGCAATCTGCAGTTGTCGAAGCGACGAGCCATTGCTGTCGCACGTTACCTGGTGGAGGCGGGGATCTCCGGATCGCGGCTGAGGCCCCAGGCATTCGGAGAATCCAGGCCCATGATCAGTAATGCCACCGCCCGGGGACGAGCACTCAATCGCCGAGTCGAGTTCTCGATCGTACCGTGACAGGTGTCCGCCAGGCATGGTCACTGTCTCACCAGTACGCTTGCCATACCTGTCGATATTGGCAGGTGGTCGTGAATTGAGCGACACCAAAGCCAGATGAAATGAAATTACGCGAATAAATTTTCCCTGCGCACAATACGCACCGTTGCAGTGCCGGCGGCAGGCAGGAGGCCGCCCAGCATCAGTTAAATCAGGCAAATACCCGATCCGGATTTTACGAAGCGCGAGTAGTAAAACTACAGAAATCCTGTAGAGATTCTCAAGTATCTGTTTTTATGAGTTATTTGCGTATTGGAATGGTGTCGTGCATGTCCGCTGTACAGTATAGTTCCGCGCACCCAGGCCGCTACAGCTAACTCTTGCGGCGGCCTATCAAATGAGAATTCCGCAGTGGACAACATCCAGGAGCACCCCATGAATCAGACGGCCCGTGTCTTTAAATCCGGTCTGGATCTGACCCCCTATGGCATCACGAACAGTGTAGAGATCATCTATAACCCGTCCTACGAGCAGCTGTTTGCGGAAGAGACTCGCGAGGACCTGACAGGTCTGGAGCGCGGTGTTCTGACCGATCTGGACGCCATAGCCGTGGACACGGGTGCGTTCACCGGCCGCAGCCCGAAGGACAAGTACATCGTCAAGGATGGATTGACGAAGGACACACTGTGGTGGTCCGACCAGGGCGCCAATGACAACAAGGCCATTTCCGAGTCTTTGTGGGCTGAACTGAAGTCACTGGTCAGTACTCACCTGAGTGGCAAACGACTGTTCGTCGTCGATGCATTCTGTGGTGCCAATGAAAACAGCCGCCTGAGTGTGCGCTTCATCACCGCAGTGGCCTGGCAGGCGCATTTCGTGACCAATATGTTCATCCGCCCGTCGATGGAGGAGCTGGCGCGCTATGAACCCGATTTCGTGGTCATCAATGCGGCCGCTGCCGTGAATGACCGGTGGCAGGAACAGGGCATGAATTCCGAGAACTTCGTGGCCTTCAATTTCTCCGAGAAAATGCAGCTCATCGCAGGCACCTGGTATGGCGGTGAAATGAAGAAAGGGCTGTTCTCCTATATGAATTTCCTGCTTCCGCTGCAGGGTATCGCCTCCATGCATTGTTCGGCCAATGCGGGCGAGAATGGTGATTCTGCCGTCTTCTTCGGTCTCTCCGGAACCGGCAAGACCACACTGTCCACCGATCCGAAACGCAGGCTCATCGGTGATGATGAGCACGGCTGGGACGACGACGGGGTATTCAATTTCGAAGGTGGATGTTATGCCAAGACGATTCGCCTCAGCGCCGAAGCTGAGCCGGACATCTACGGTGCCATACGGCGCAATGCGCTGCTGGAGAATGTAGTCGTTCGCGATGATGGCAGTATCGATTTCGACGATCCCGGTAAAACCGAAAATGCCCGCGTCTCCTACCCCATCGATCATATCGACAATATCGTCAAGCCGGTTTCACGCGCCGGACACGCCAGCAAGGTCATCTTTCTGACTGCCGATGCATTTGGTGTATTACCGGCTGTGTCCATACTGACACCGGAACAGACTCGATACCATTTTCTGTCCGGTTTCACGGCTAAACTGGCGGGTACCGAGCTGGGAATAACCAGTCCCCAGCCGACTTTCTCCGCCTGTTTCGGCAAGGCGTTCCTGAGTCTGCACCCGACGAAATATGCAGATGAACTGGGTAAGCGAATGAAAGCTTCCGGCGCCACCGCCTACCTGGTCAACACGGGTTGGAACGGAACCGGCAACCGCATCTCGATCAAGGCGACGCGAGCCATCATCGACGCGATTCTCGATGGCACGATTGACGATTGCGATACCATCGACGTGCCGGTTTTCAATTTACGTGTGCCGCGCGCATTACCGCAGGTGGAAACCGGACTGCTTGATCCTCGTAGCAGCTATGAGGACCCCGCCGACTGGCGCGAGAAGGCGGAAAGACTTGCCCACCTGTTCATCGAAAACTTCTCGCAGTACACGGATACGGACAGTGGGCGGGAATTGATCAGCGCCGGACCGGTAATCGACTGACACGACATGGGTTCAGCGCAGGCGCACTGCCTGCTCGCGCAGATCCTTGAGGCTGGCTTCCAGCCTCAGATTGTCCACCGATCCGGGAGGAACCTGGCGTATTGCCAGTTCCAGCTGGCTGGTTGCACGGTCCAGCTCGTCGATTGCCTCGAAGTACCGGGCCAGTGACTCATGGCTGCCGGCCTGGTCGTCCAGGCGTTCCTGGACGCTGGCCAGTTGACGCCAGGCCAACGCGTCCGGTTCGGCGGTACTGCGCAGATAGCCCTGGGCCACCTGCATCGCCTCGCCCAGCCGCCGGTCACGGATCAGCTGTTCCAGGCGTTTTTCGACAATCGAATAGCGATCAGGATACAGTTCCGACAAGGTGGCCAGTACGCGGTCGTCGCTGCGTTCGTTGACCAGGCTGTTGATGTCGGCACGCAGCAGTTCGACCATGGGATGGGCTGAGATCATGCTGTCCAGTTCCTGCAGGTAACGCCTGGCGCTTTCGACACGATTGGCACGCTGATGAATCAGTGCCAGGGCGTAACTCGTGCCCACCGTCGCGTTTCGCTGGTGCTGTGCCTGGTAGGTGCGCATCAGCTCACCGGCATCCCCGTCACTCAGAACCGATAGCCTGGCACGGAACAGTGAGTAATCGGGATTGTCCAGACGTGCTCGCCGCTGTGTGGATGCGGCCCGATCCGTGGCTTCGGCAATTCGATTGTTGTCAAGGGGATGGGTACGCAGGTATTCCAACTGACCGGCTGATGTGTTGAGAGAGTTTTTTCTGCGCAGAATGGCGAAGGATTCGGCCATGGCACGTGCATCGTAGCCGGCGTTGGCCAGTATTTCGATGCCGATGCGGTCGGCTTCGACTTCGTTACTGCGGGTGAAATTGATGGCGGACTGCTGGCTGGCGGCCAGGCCCGCCGCCAGTGCCGCCTGGCCTGCCTGTGGAGAGGCCTGGCCGATGATGATGGCTGCCAGCACGGCAGCTGCGGTGCTCAGGGTCGCGCGATTGCCGGTGGCAAAGGCACGCGCATGGTGTCTTTGTGTGACGTGAGCCACTTCGTGCGCCACCACACTGGCCAGCTGCTCTTCCCGATCCATCGCGGCGATCAGTCCGGAATTGACGCCCACGTAGCCGCCAGGTATGGCGAACGCATTGATCTGTGGGTCATCGATGATGAAAAATGTGAAGTTGCGCATGTCATTCTTGCCCGCTGCCGACACCAGGCGCGAACCCAGACTCTGTATATACTCGCTGAGCTGTACGTCGCGAATCAGCGGAAGCTGCGCCCGTATCTGGCGCATGAACTGCGCACCGAGCAAGCGTTCCTCGATAGGTGACAGCGCGTTGTCCGCAGGTTCGCCCATACTTGGCAGATTCTGCTGAGCACTGGTCATACCGGCGGGTATCGCCAGCAGCATGCCGAACAGGATGGCTGCGAACAGGCGTAGTAACCCACCGGGCAATGGCGAGACTCTGCAGTTTGCACTCTGGCAGGGCGGGTTGGAAGACACGTTCAGGATCAAGGGGTGAAGGTCACTGACATCGGTTTGATCACGGTTATGCTGCTTGGTTCGTGCCAATCTATCACGAGGCTCTTCCCGGGCTCCCGTTACGGTGTACAAGGCGCTATACTCCAACGCTGTATGGGGTTCGACACAATCCGGCCCGGCAACCAGTTCCAGTCACACACCCGAACTACCATCCGCGGTGTGCCCACAGGCGGTCAAACCCACCACTGCCCACTGTGACGCGAGCTCATCAGTTGCCAGCCACCTCTACAACGCAATCGTGATGCTATCAGACGCACACACCCTCAGTGTGGCTGATGCTGGCCCGCGTCGACGGCGTCTCTAACCAACAGCGAGATCGAGGAAACAAACGGTGGAATTATCCGGTGGTGAAATACTGATCGAGGCACTCAAGGAAGAGGGTGTGGAGTTTATTTTCGGGTATCCGGGCGGCGCGGTGCTGCACATTTATGATGCCCTCTATGAGCAGAACTCGGTCAAGCACATTCTGGTGCGACACGAGCAGGGTGCGACGCACGCTGCCGATGGCTATGCCCGGGCAACCGGAAAGCCGGGAGTCGTGCTGGTGACATCCGGCCCCGGGGCGACCAATGCGGTGACGGGTATTGCGACTGCCTTCATGGACTCCATCCCCATGGTAGTGATCTCCGGTCAGGTGCAGAGTCGCTTCATAGGCAGTGATGCGTTCCAGGAAGTGGACTGTGTCGGCATTACCCGACCCTGCGTCAAGCATAATTTCCTGGTGGATTCCCTGGAGAACTTCGCGGAAACCATCAAGAAGGCCTTTCATGTGGCGACCACAGGTCGACCGGGGCCAGTCGTGGTGGACATTCCCAAAGACTTCACCACACCGGGCGTCACCATTCCCTTCGTCTATCCAAAGAAGGTCAATATGCGCTCATACAGCCCGGCAGAGCAGGGACATCCGGGCCAGATTCGCAAGGCAGTGGACCTGATTCTCGCGGCCAGGCGCCCGATGATCTATTCCGGGGGTGGCGTGGTTCTGGGGGATGCGTCGGCGCAGCTGAGGGAATTCACCGAACTGCTGGGGTATCCGATAACGCAGACCCTGATGGGACTTGGCGCCTTTCCGGCCTCCAACGAACAGAATCTGGGTATGCTGGGCATGCACGGCACCTATGAGGCCAACATGGCCATGCATGACTGCGATGTCCTGATAGCCATCGGTGCACGATTCGATGACCGCGTGACCGGTGAGATCGAAAGCTTCTGCCCGGATGCGAAAATAGTCCACATCGATGTGGATCCTGCCTCCATCTCCAAGAACGTGACCGTGGATGTACCCATCGTGGGTAACGTCACCCTGGTGCTGGATGCAATGATTGCGTTGATCAAGGACACCGGCAGGCGCGCAGATCCGGCCGACCTTGCCCAGTGGTGGGCTACCATCAGGCAGTGGGCGAGCACGAACTGTCTGGCCTATGAACTCGACGACAAGCTGATCAAGCCGCAATCGGTCGTCGAGTCACTCTGGCGAGTCACTAAAGGTGACGCCTACATCACCTCGGATGTGGGGCAACACCAGATGTGGGCGGCGCAGTTCTACGGATTCGACAAGCCGCGGCACTGGATCAATTCGGGTGGTCTGGGCACCATGGGGTTTGGCCTGCCTGCAGCCATCGGTGTGCAACTGGCATTCCCGGAGGAGACTGTCGCCTGTGTGACCGGCGAGGCCAGTATCCAGATGTGCATCCAGGAATTGTCCACCTGCATGCAATACGGCACACCGATCAAGATCGTCAACCTGAACAACCGTTACATGGGCATGGTGCGCCAGTGGCAGGAATTCAACTACGACAAGCGTTACTCGCATTCCTACATGGATGCGCTCCCGGACTTCGTCAAGCTCGCTGAAAGTTACGGTCATGTGGGTATGCGCATCGATAACCCTGCCGATGTGGACAAGGCCATGGAAGAGGCGTTCGCCATGAAGGATCGCCTGGTTTTCATGGATTTCCAGACGGACCAGAAGGAGAACGTGTACCCCATGATCGAAGCGGGCAAAGGCCATCATGAAATGCGCCTGAACCCGGCGAGGGAGCTTGCATGATGCGCAGGCATGTCATAGCCGTGCTGCTTGAAAACGAATCCGGTGCACTGTCACGCGTGTCCGGCCTGTTCAGTGCACGCGGATACAACATCGAGTCGTTGACGGTGGCAGCCACCCATGATCCGACACTGTCGCGCATGACCATCGTGACCATCGGCACGGATCGCGTGGTGGAGCAGATCACCAAGCAATTGAACAAACTGGTTGATGTCGTCAGGCTGACCGACCTCACCGAGGTCGCTTTCATCGAGCGGGAAATCATGATGGTGAAGGCGCGGGCGGTCGATGCTGGTCGTGAAGAGCTGAAACGCATCACGGACATCTTCCGCGGACGCATC
The DNA here is from genome assembly GCA_013002205.1 of Granulosicoccus sp. Taxonomy (GTDB): domain Bacteria; phylum Pseudomonadota; class Gammaproteobacteria; order Granulosicoccales; family Granulosicoccaceae; genus Granulosicoccus. Next base: position 7,600 of record JABDKN010000305.1, on the reverse strand, counting down.
CTCGATGTGACCGACACGAGCTATGTCATCGAACTGACGGGGGATGATCACAAGCTGAGCGCCTTCCTCGATGCCATTGGTCGAGATAACGTGATCGAGGCGGTTCGCTCCGGAGCCACCGGCATTGCACGCGGTGAAAAATCCCTGAAGCCCTGACAATGGACGAGTGACAGCTCTCGGGTCGATGTAAACTGCCTGCTTTGACGTTAACGAGGCAACGATGATGGTGGAGTCAAGCGAGGTGCGCAAGCGGCCGTCCAGGGGTATCTACCTGTTGCCCAACCTGTTCACTACCAGTGCGCTGCTGGCGGGGTTCTACAGTATCGTACTGGCATACAACGGTGAGTACCACAACGCCGGCATCGCCATCATCGTTGCCATGCTGCTGGATGGATTCGACGGCCGTGTCGCGCGCATGACCAACACCTCGACACCCTTCGGTGCCGAATACGACAGCATGGCCGACATGATTTCATTCGGCATGGCGCCCGCTTTCCTGATCTATACCTGGTCCCTGTCCAGTCTGACCGAGCCCTACTACGGGCAACTCGGCTGGGTCATCGCCTTTGTCTACACTGCGTGCTGCGGACTACGCCTGGCGCGTTTCAATGTGGCTGTCGGTACGGCTGACAAACGGTTTTTTCAGGGGCTGGCCTGTCCCTCGGCCGCAGCGGTGCTGGCCAGTTTCGTCTGGGTCATGACCGGCATGGAATTCAGCGGGCCGGACGTGGTGGGGCTGGCTGCGATCCTGACACTGTTTACCGGTGTTGCCATGGTCAGCACGTTCACCTACTACAGCTTCAAGGACCTCGGTACCAATCGCAAGGTGCCATTCGCAATGCTTCTCGGTCTGCTGTTGCTGTTCGTGGTGACAGCCGTGGATCCGGGGAAGATGATACTCATAGCATCGGTCCTGTATGCCTTGTCCGGACCGCTCTACTACCTGTTTCGTATTTATCGCAAGCGCGCCCGACAGGCACACTGATCGCCATGTCCATCCACTGACCTGCCAGCGATGCGCTACACCGCCAGACAGCTACACTGCCTGACAGCCATGGGTATCGTGCCCTGGGTTTCTGCTCCAGCGCCCGCACCGGCTGATGGACACGTTGTAAAGCCTGGTGCCACAGATGACGGGGTTGCGTTACCACCTGTCGCACCAGCACAGAGCGCCGCACTGGGTGCATGGCTGATGGCACGTCCACTCAGGCTCTCCTGCCTGCAGGGTGCTGCGCGCTGTGTAACCGGTCCGGACGAGGCTCCCTTGCTCGTCGTGTTAGACGCCGCTGCCGATGAGTCTGCCGATGAGTCTGCCGATTTGGGTTTGTCAGGTGAAGCGGAACGGCTCTTCGAACTCATGCTGCGTGCCATCAGGCTTGGATCTCGTGATATTCGACTATGCCAATTATCCTCGTCGCAAACCACGGCAGGTGCGGATACGGCGATGCCTGATTCGTCAACGGCCACCGTGAAGAACGTCTGCAATGCCCACACGCGAGCCCTGCTGTTGCTGCTGAACACCTGGGATTTCAGTGCGGACGATTGTGCGGTCGAACAGCATCAGGGGCGCCTGCCCGGGCCGGAATTGCCACTATGGCGTATTGCTCACCCGCAGCGCTTGCTGGAGCAACCTGCGCTCAAACGCCAGTCCTGGCAGGTGCTGAAATCCATTCACGCATTGCTGGCTGGTGACAGCCCACCGTGAGTGCCAGTGCGTCGAGCGCCCGATTGAGCTTCGAGCCGATGCTCCTGGACCACGTGGCGCTGGTCGGCACCATGGAGCGTCGTAATTATGAGTTTTCCTGGAGCGATGCAATCTTCCGCGACTGCCTGAAGTCTGGCTATGTCTGCGAGCTGGTCAGACTCGATAACGACATCATCGGTTATGCCGTGTTGCAGACAGGTGCCGAGGAGGCGCATATCCTGAACCTGTGTATCGACGCGCCCTGGCAGCGCCAGGGATTTGCACGCCTGCTGCTCGAGCACCTGATCAAGGTGGCAATGGCCAGACGGGTGCGCACGGTTTTTCTGGAAGTACGTCCCTCCAATCCGCGAGCGGTGGCACTCTACCAGCAATCAGGTTTCAACGAGATCGGAATCCGCAAGAACTACTACGAGGCGCGCAACGGTCGTGAGGATGCGATGGTCATGGCGCGCAGCCTGTTCGGGGGCGCATAGGCCATTCATCCGGCGCTGGAGCTGATCCGGTTTATTCATCAATTCACCTGTTCATGCCGGGGGAATACGGCAATGCATGAATAGTCAGGGCCCTGGCGGGTGGTGTGTTGCCGTAAGCGGTATACTGCGCGGCTATTTCAGGCAGTAAACACAGAATGGCTGACGCCACACTTACGCGGGAAATCAATCGACGGCGAACCTTTGCCATCATTTCGCACCCTGACGCCGGCAAGACGACTCTCACCGAAAAGCTGCTGCTGTTCGGTGGTGCGATTCAACTTGCGGGTACCGTCAAGGGGCGCAAGGCAGCCCGGCATGCCACCTCCGACTGGATGACCATGGAGCAGGAACGCGGCATCTCGGTTACCTCGTCGGTCATGCAGTTCCCCTACGCCAATCACATCGTCAATCTGCTCGACACGCCTGGGCACGAGGACTTCTCCGAAGACACCTATCGCACGCTGACTGCGGTGGACTCCGCCCTCATGGTGATCGACGTGGCCAAGGGTGTCGAGGCACGTACCGAGAAACTCATGGAAGTCTGCCGCCTGCGCACGACGCCTGTCATGACATTCATCAACAAGATGGATCGCGAAGGGCGTGATCCCGTCGAGCTGATGGATGAAGTGGAAAACATGCTCGATATTCGCTGCGCCCCGATCACCTGGCCAATCGGCATGGGCAAGCGTTTCAAGGGCGTCTATCACCTGCATACCGGGAAAATTCATTTCTACTCACCGACCCACGGTGGCAAAGTGCAACAAGGTCAGGTAATCGATGACCTGGAGAATCCGCAACTGGACGAGATTCTGGGTGAGATGGCCAGGGAGCTGCGTGAGGAGGTGGAACTGGTGCAGGGGGCCTGTCACGAGTTTGACCTGCAGGCGTATCTGGCCGGTGAGCTGACACCGGTCTACTTCGGGTCGGCCATCAACAACTTTGGTGTGGCCGAACTGCTCGATGATTTCGTCAAGTATGCCCCGCCTCCCCAGGCCCGCAGCACAGTCACGCGCGAAGTGCAGCCGGTGGAGGAAAAGTTCACCGGATTCGCCTTCAAGATTCAGGCAAACATGGACCCCCAGCACCGGGACCGGGTTGCCTTCGTACGCATCTGTTCAGGCAGTTTTACCAAAGGCATGAAAGTGCGGCATGTCCGGCTCGGCAAGGAAATACGCCTCAATGATGCACTGACTTTCATGGCAGCGGATCGTGGCCATGTGGACGAGGCATTCAGCGGGGACATCATTGGTCTGCACAACCACGGCACGATCCGCATCGGTGATACTTTCACCGTTGGTGAGGACCTGGCATTCACGGGTATCCCCAATTTTGCTCCGGAACTTTTCAGGCGTGCCGTGCTGAAGGATCCATTGAAGATGAAAGCGCTGCAGAAGGGTCTCAGTCAGTTGTGTGAGGAGGGTGCAACACAATTGTTCAAGCCCCTGGTCAGCAACGATCTCATTCTTGGTGCCGTCGGCATTCTGCAGTTCGAGGTGGTCGCACAGCGATTGCGTGATGAATACAAGGTGGAATGTCAGTTCGAGACAGTGGGCGTCCAGCAGGCACGATGGATTCGCTGCAAGGAGGAGAAGATGCTGGCTGAATTCACCCGCAAACTGGACATGAATCTGTCACACGACCATGCCGGCGAGCTGGTCTACCTGGCACCCACCCGGGTCAATCTGCAGATGTCCCAGGAGCGCTGGCCTGATGTGGAGTTTCTGGCTACACGCGAGCAGGTATTCAATTAGAATCTGAAGATGCCAGTGAGTTCACGATTTACCCTTGTGCGTCCGGATCCGGCAACCCATTCAACCATCGATACCAGTCTCATGATGACTCAAAGAATCAAAGCCCTCGCCCTCCTGTGCCTTGCATTCACGCTGCTGAGCGCCAATGCGCAGGCTGAGTTTTTCGGTTTGCCAAATGGCCGATCCGCCAATCCCGGCACGCTGTCCAGACTCTCGGTTGAGCTGGGATTTGTCACCGGTGATCTCGGACGGACCGACTTCCAGAATATCGGCGCCCGGGTGAATTTCCGTGTGGCCCCGGAGATCGTCGTCATCGGTGACATCGGTGCCAGCGAATACGGTAATGCCGATGGGACGCCGATTGGCATAGGCATTTTCTACCACCTGGCCAACCAGCGTATCAGTGACCAGTTGGACATTGCCGCGAAGGCGAGTTATCACACGGGCGATTACAAGTACCGCGGTGCCGGCATCGATCTCTCCGGCCTGTCCTTCGAAGCCTTGTTCAGTGGCCGCGCGCCGCTGTCGGACAATGGTCTGGGCTGGTATGCCAACCTGGGCTTTCACCGCCTGACCGTGGATTCGGGTTTCAGTGATTCAAGCAACGAGATCGGCTTTGGCGGCGGCCTGGTATTGCCGACACTGCAGGGTGAGGCGTATGTGGGTATGGACCTGATCGATGAATTGACCTTTGGCCTGGGTTTCCGCTATTTCCTGAACTAAGACGCAAGACGCAAGACGCAAGACGCAAGCCGCAAGACGCAAGCCGGAAACCGCAAGCCGGAAACCGGAAGGCGGAAGGCGGAAGGCGGAATTCGCGAGTCGCCAGTCGCAGACAGACAGGAGCAGTAGATGGGTATCAAGACAGACGTGGTGATCATCGGTGCCGGCCCGGTTGGCCTGTTCCAGGTGTTTGAACTCGGATTGCAGGGTTTGTCCGCGCATGTCGTCGATTCGCTGCCGCAGACCGGCGGGCAGTGCACCGAACTGTATCCGGATAAACCCATTTACGATATTCCCGCCGTACCCGAATGTACCGGCCAGCAGCTGATCGACAACCTGGAAAAACAGATCGCCCCGTTTTCACCGCAGATACACCTGGACCAGACAGTGGATGAACTGCAAAAACGAGGCGATCAGGATTTTTTTATCAGAACTTCATCCGGCAACGAGTTCGATTGCCGCGCAGTGATTATCGCCGCCGGCGCGGGTTCCTTCACCCCGGTCAGGGTTCGACTGCCCGGCATCGATCAGTTCGAGAACAGTCAGATGTTCTACCGTGTCAGGGATCCGGCCAGGCATGCAGGAAAGCATGTCGTGATACTCGGCGGCGGAGACTCGGCGCTGGACTGGGCCCTGCAGCTGGCACCCACTGCAAAGACCCTGACGCTGGTCAATCGCACGGAACGTTTTCGCGCGGCAGAAGCATCGGTACAGAAACTCTATGAGCTGGCAGAGGCAGGTGGGGCCACTGTATTGATGGGTACACTCAAGTCATTTGGCACCAGCGGCGACAGGCTGGACAATCTGACTTTCACCCTGCGCGACAAGGCCGGGTCGGACAAGACGGTACCTGTCGATGACCTGCTGGTGTTTTTCGGAATGTCCCCGAAACTCGGCCCCATAGAGGATTGGGACCTGGCACTGGAACGCAAGCTCATAGCCATCGACCTCGCTACTTTTGAAACCTCGGTGCCCGGTATCTACGCCATTGGTGACATCAATACCTATGAAGGCAAGAAAAAGCTCATATTGAGCGGCTTTCATGAAGCGGCTCTGGCGGCCTTTGCCATCAAACAGGCGTTCGAGCCTGACAGGAAAGTCAATCTGCAGTACACGACGACCAGCCCGCTGATGCATGAGCGCCTGGGCGTGGACGACGATGGAAAACCTCTGGAGGCCAGTAAGCCCTCCGGAGCAGTGAGCGCACAGTGAAGCTTCAGCAGTTGCGCTGCATCGTGGCGATGGTGCGCAACAACCTGAATGTGTCGGAGACCGCCGCTGCATTGCACACCTCGCAGCCCGGCGTCAGCAAGCAGATCAGGCAGCTCGAGGACGAGGTGGGTGTGCAACTGTTCGAACGCAGCGGTCGACAGATAGTCGCAGTCACGCCAGCGGGCAAGGACATCATTCCGGTCGCGGAGCGGATCCTCGCCGGAACCGAGGATATCCGTAATCTCGGCCGACAGCATGCCGATCCACACAGCGGCGAGTTGAAACTGGCAACCACTCACACCCAGGCCCGTTATGTGCTGCCAGCCATTATCGAATCGTTTGGCAACCGCTACCCGCGCGTCAATATCCACCTGCATCAGGGCACACCGCAGCAGATGGCTGCCATGGTCGACAGTGGTGAAGTGGATTTCGTGATTGCAACGGAAGGACTGCATCACTATGACTCTCTCGTCATGCTGCCTTGTTCGCACTGGAGCAGAGCCGTGGTCGTCAGGCCCGAACATGCGCTGTTCAAAGTCTCTCAACTGGGCAGTCTGACGCTCGAAGCACTGGCCAGTTACCCGCTGATAACCTATGTATTCGGCTTCACCGGTCAGTCCCAGCTCGACAAGGCCTTCAGAGCCCGCGGGCTCTTGCCCAACGTCGTGCTGACGGCTGCGGACACCGATGTCATCAAGACCTATGTCAGGTCCGGTCTGGGAGTGGGCATCATCGCACGCATGGCCTATGAAGAGGCTCAGGATGCCGATCTGAGACTCCTGGATGCCTCACACCTGTTTCAAAACAGTACAACGCATATCGGCATGCGCCAGCACAGAGAGTTGCGACCGTTCATGTACGATTTCATCCAGCAGTTCGCACCGCACCTGAGTGCCGACAGGGTGGATGCAGCGCTGAAAGCGAGCAGTTCACGGGAACGGCAGAAACTGTTCAGTGATATTCGGCTGCCACAGTACTGACTCAGCAGGCAGGCAGACTTCAGCATGCTGCGCATTGTGCCGCAGCCGCCGGATGTCTGCTGGCGCGATCAGTGCTCGGTTTCGATCTTCGTCGTGCTCGATGTATCCGTTGGTACATTCTCTGCGGTGAGCGCTGAAAAATCTGCAGGTGTCAGTGTTTCCTTTTCCAGCAGCAGTTTTGCTCCCCGTTCAAGATCGGCCTGGCGGCGGGTAAGAATGGACTTCGCTTCGGTGTATGCAGTATCGATCAGGTCACGAACGGCCAGGTCGATTTCCCGCGCGGTCTCTTCGGCATAATCCTTTTGCGTCATATTGACCACGGAGTCCCCCAGGTAACTGGACCTTTGTGCTTCGAGCACTGCCTGCCCGAGCCTGTCACTCATGCCGAACCTGGTGACGATCTGCCGAGCCACGTCTGTCACCTTGGCCAGATCGTCGGCGGCGCCGGTGGATACCTCACCGAAAGTCAGCTCCTCTGCAGCCCTTCCTGCAAGCAGCACCACCATGCGGTGCTTGAGTTCACTGGTGGTGATCAGGAACCGATCCTCGGTAGGCCGCTGCAGCGTATAGCCCAGTGCGCCGATCGAGCGGGGGATGATCGATACCTTGTGCACCGGATCCATGCCGGGCAGGGAACTGGCGACCAGTGCATGGCCCATCTCATGGTACGCCACCCGTTGGCGCTCTTCCGCATTCATTAGGCGACTGCGCTTTTCCGAACCGGCAACGGTGCGTTCCACCGCCTCGGTGAAATCC
>JABDKN010000285.1 GCA_013002205.1 Granulosicoccus sp. | reverse complement strand
TTGCTGGTCGAACAGGTCTATCTCCCGACGAATTGCCTCCAGATCAGCCGGCTGGTCACGGGGAGTCTGCTCATCTGTACTCATGCATGCCCTTCCACGAAGAACGCAGGGAAAGCCATCGGCCTGTCCGGAAATTCTTCGGTATCGTCGTTACACGCGCTGGCCTGAAGCTCGGCAATCAGTTTATGCCCCTGTCGCTTTTCGAATCCTTGAACGATAGCACCCGCAGGACATTCGGTCACAGGCCACACAAGCGTCGATATCGACCATCCGCACACCATCGGCAAGCCGGGAGCGGGCTCTGCCCTGCAGTACCAGCACGGAATAATCCACCCTCCGCTAGTCACGATCAACGAGCGTCATCTGAATCATCCGAATCATCCGAATCGATTGATTCATCCGAATCGATTGAGTCATCCGAATCAGTAAGGAATTCTGCTCCGTCGTGTGCGGATGAATCGCCGCGTTCGCCAAATCCTTCTGCATTGGATGGCGGACTATCCTCGTCCAGGTCAGCCACATGCGGATCTGCATCGATAACATCATCAACGATATCGTCGGCGTTCACATCGGACTCGTCGATCGGGGTGATTTCCACCAGTGATTCACCCTCGCTGAGGCGGATCAGGCGAACACCCTGAGTATTTCGACCGACAGTGGACACACCGGCAACAGCCGTCCTTACCAGCACGCCCGCATCCGTGATGAGCATGATCTCGTCATCCTCTCCGACTTGTACGGCACCGATGACCGGACCGTTGCGTTCCGTTGTCTTGATGTCAATGACACCCATGCCACCGCGACCTTTGGTGGGATAATCCTCAGGTTTGGTTCGCTTGCCATAGCCGTTTTTCGTGGCGCTGAGTATCGTACCCTCACCCACCACGATCAGGCCAATGACACTGTCTTCCTCCGGCATGCGGATGCCACGTACACCGGCAGCAGTACGCCCCATCTTGCGCACCGCCGATTCGTGGAAACGCATGGCACGACCGCCGCTGGAGAACAACATGATGTCGCTGTCTCCGGTGGTCAGCGCAACATCGATCAGGTAGTCATCGATACGCAGGTCGATAGCGATGATGCCATTGGTGCGAGGCCGGGAAAAATCGGACAGGGCCGTTTTCTTGACCACGCCCTTGCTGGTCGCAAATACGATGAACTGGGTGTCACTGTATTCACGAACCGTGAGTACGGCATTGACCCGTTCGTTGTCCTCCAGTGGCAGCAGGTTGACGATTGGCCGCCCCCGCGACCCTCGACTGGCAACCGGTAATTCGTAGACACGTTTCCAGTACACCTTGCCGACACTGGTGAAAAACAGCACCGTGTCGTGCATGCTGGCGACAAACAACTTGTCGACGAAGTCCTCATCCTTCATGGAAGTGGCCGACTTGCCGCGCCCGCCCCGGCGCTGTGCACGGTAGTCCGACAACGGCTGTGCCTTGGCATAGCCGCCGTGCGACAGCGTGACCACTACCGCCTCATCGGCAATTAGATCCTCGACAGTCATCTCGGAATGATCGACCTGAATTTCAGTGCGCCGCTGGTCACCGTATTGTTCGATGATGGCGACCAGTTCACCACGGATGACCAGGCGCAGGCGTTCCGGATCGGTCAGAATGTCAAGGTAGTCCTCGATCTTTTCCAGAATCTCCTTGTATTCGGCGATGATCTTGTCCTGCTCGAGGCCGGTCAGGCGATGCAGGCGCAGATCCAGAATGGCCTGGGCCTGAACCTCGGTGAGCTGGTAACGGCCATCATGCAGACCAAAGTGCTCTCCCAGGTTCTCGGGCTTGGAAGCCGCCGCACCAGCACGCTCCAGCATGCCGCTGACGATGCCGGGTTCCCAGGTTCGGGCAACCAGTTTTTCCTTGGCTTCGGGCGAATTCTGCGACTCCTTGATGAGCTGGATGATCGGGTCGATATTGGCGAGTGCCACGGCCAGGCCTTCCAGGACGTGGGCACGGTCTCGTGCCTTGCGCAGCAGAAATACAGTTCGCCGGGTGACGACTTCACGGCGATGTCGAATGAACGCATTGAGGATCTGCACCAGATTCAGCAGTTTCGGCTGACCTTCATCCAGTGCCACCATATTGATGCCGAACACTACCTGGAGCTGCGTCTGCTTGTAGAGCTGGTTGAGCATCACTTCTCCTGCTTCGCCACGCCGCAGCTCGATTACCATGCGCATGCCATCCTTGTCGGATTCGTCGCGCAGTTCCGTGATGCCTTCAATCTTCTTGTCCTTGACCAGTTCAGCAATCTTCTCCAGCAGACGGGCTTTGTTGACCTGGTACGGCAACTCGGTGACGATGATCGTGTCTTTGCCGGTCTTTTCACTGTGCTCTACCGTCGCCCTGGCACGGACATACAACTTGCCTCGGCCAGTACGGTAGGCCTCCCTGATACCGCGCGCACCGTTGATGATGCCGCTGGTCGGGAAGTCCGGACCCGGCAGGTGCTCCATCAGCCGCTCGACCTGGATGTCAGGCTCGTCGAGCATGGCTATGGTGGCGTTGATGACCTCCGAGATATTGTGTGGCGGAATATTGGTGGCCATGCCTACTGCAATACCGGTTCCGCCATTGACCAGCAGATTGGGAATGCGCGACGGTAAAACGGCAGGCTCACGTTCCGAACCGTCATAGTTGGGTATGAAGTCGACAGTCTCCTGGTCGATGTCTGACAGGAGTTCCTGAGTGATCTTTGCCATACGCACTTCGGTGTAACGCATGGCAGCTGGCGGATCACCATCGACAGATCCGAAGTTACCCTGGCCGTCGATCAGCATGTAGCGCATGCTGAATGGCTGAGCCATACGCACCATGGAATCGTAGATGGCCGAATCACCGTGGGGATGGTACTTACCCATGACCTCACCCACTACACGTGCCGATTTGCGATACGGGCGATTGAAGTCGTAGCTCTGTTCGTGCATCGCGTACAGGATGCGGCGATGCACCGGCTTCAGCCCGTCGCGAACGTCCGGCAGGGCGCGCGACACGATTACGCTCATGGCATAATCGAGGAATGACTGCCGCATCTCGTCTTCGAGGTTTATGGGCAGAATTTCTTTGGCGAAATCAGACATGGAGGACTGGGCCAAACGATGTGGCGATCGGGTCAGATCAACCGGAAGATTCTACCACATCGACAACCGTGAAACGCAGTCAGGGTGCCCTTTCGGGTTGTGCCCATGGCCACGAGGTCAACGATATACGGGTTGCCGACAGACACTGGCTGCACTGACGCAATCTTCTGATCCTTGATGAAGGTAGACTGCGTCATAACGCATGGCAGTGGATGGCGAGACGGGCGTACTGCAGAATTATCCTGCACCGCCGGTTATTCGCTGGAATGTGCAAAACTACCGTTCTATCGTCACCGTGATTACCCACACCCCGCGCACGGCAGCACTCGACAGCCACTGCCCGCGCTTACTTGCAAAACAAGGCAGGCCATGAGCAGTAAGAGTCACAACGCAGACCCGGCAGAACTTGCCAAATTTCAGGATCTGGCCAGCCGCTGGTGGGATGCCAACAGCGAATTCAAGCCGCTGCACCAGATCAATCCACTGCGCCTGGAGTGGATCGCCGAGCGCTGCGATCTGCCCGGCTCCCGGGTGCTCGACGTCGGCTGCGGAGGCGGTATTCTGGCTGAATCCATGGCACAGGCTGGTGCCGATGTACTGGGGATCGATCTGGCAGAGGCGCCGCTGGCCGTGGCACGCCTGCATGCCAGAGAGTCCGGTGCCAGTCTTGAATACCGCGAGATTTCCGCAGAAGATTGCGCTACCGAGATGCCGGACCAATTTGATTGCGTCACCTGCCTGGAGATGCTGGAACATGTACCCGACCCGGCTTCCACGGTTGCCGCCTGCGCATCACTGGTCAAGCCTGGCGGACGTGTGTTCTTCTCCACTATCAGCCGGAATCCCAAATCATGGCTTTTTGCCATTGTCGGGGCCGAGTACGTTTTGCGTCTGCTGCCACGGGGTACGCACGACTGGAAGAAGTTCATCAATCCGTCGGAGCTGGCCCACTACTGCCGGGATGCAGGTCTGCGTGTGGATGAGATCATCGGCCTGACCTATAATCCACTGACCCGGCAGTACAGGCTGGAGCCGGATGTGGGGGTGAACTACATGATCGCCACTTCACGCATCATCGCGTCCGAGGCTCCAGGCTGAAACTCGCAACCATTGCACAGCAGCTGCCATGATCACCATACCTGAGGGGTCAAGCCTGTATTATAGTCTGCTATGGACTGACCCGGTTGCCAGGCAACGCTTTATCGCGCGCTTGCATCTTGTCCAGACACTGAGCAGAACACTGGATGACGTGCAGGAACCTCAGGTGGCGCAGAGCAAGATCCACTGGTGGCACGAAGAACTGCAGCGTATGGTCGAAGGCACAGCACGGCACCCTGCCGTTCAGGCCTGCCAGGACAGCCTGGCTGAGCAGCGCGTGTCTCCTGCGGCAACGACGTCCAGTGCAGGCCCTGGCCCACCGGGAAACACCCACCAGGCCATGCATGCATGCCTGCAGATTCTGACGGCAGCGTCGACGGAACGATTCACCCCGGCGTCCACGATTGCCGAACTTGACCGGCTTGTCGAACTGGACTACTCGGCGCGCCTGGCGTTGTTGGCGCATTCACTGAGCGATGAGCCACAGGAGCTGGACCTGGCCGCGCACTCACGCACTCTGGCACGCGGTCTGGGCAGGCATGAACGCTTGTCCCGCCTGCCTCGCATGCTGCATCGGGGACTTCCGGTATTCAGCGAGGAAAGCTATCGACAATATGGTGTCAAACCTGCAGACCTGGCGCAGCAGGTACGCGTGGCGGGGTGGCAACCTATCATCGACGCTGCGTCAAGCAGCACGCCAGAAGACAGTTCGCCGGACAGCAGTAATCAGGACAGCAGCTCGCAGGACACCGGCCAGGCACCCCGTAGCAGATCGAGCAGCACCGGCCATCGCATACGTCACGGCTCCCGGGAAAGGGTCGGTGAGAACGGTGACAACCCGGGGCAGCGTCTGCTGCTGTCCGCAGCTATAGCCGAGGCACACGCAGAGCTTCAGAATGCATTAGGCGATGCCGCAGTCAGGGAGCACTACCGGCAGGGTGCATTGCTGCCGCTGTGGCGGCTGGCGGTGTTGCGGGAAAGGCAGCTTGCACTGTGGCAGCGCTCACAGCCCGACCTGCTTCGGGAGCGCAGCACAGAGACTCCGTTGGTGAAACTGTACCGGGCCTGGCGCCATCGGCACTGAAACGCACCTGCCTGTGGGCAGGCCAGCACTGATGTCATGTTGGAATGTGCATACCCTCCACTGATACCGAGCTGCAGCGGCGTGGTTGAGCATGCAGTACACTGCCGCCATGCAAAATCCGAACTACCAGATTGCCAGTCTGCAGCAACAGCAATACAGCCTGCCCGCCCATAGCCTGCAGGACAGGGTGGTCATGATCAGCGGCGCCACTGGTGGCCTGGGCACCGCCCTGAGCCGTGCCTGCGCCAGCGCAGGTGCCACCGTCGTCCTGGCCTCTCGCAAGGTGCGCAAGCTGGAAAAGCTATACGATGTCATCGACGCCCTGGGCACTGCACAGCCGGCCATGGTGCCGCTGGAACAGGACAAGGCAGGCCCTGCCGAGTATGCTGAGATTGCCGATATGCTGGAGCGGGAATTCGGTCGCATCGATGCACTGGTCCACACCAGCGCAGAGCTTGGCACCCCGACGCCACAGATGGCAATCGAACATACCGAATGGGTACGCGTCATGAACGTCAACCTGACCAGTGCACGCCTGCTGTCCCTGTACTGCCTGCCCCTGCTGAGCCAGTCCACACTGGGCAGTATGGTGTTTACCCTGGATTACAAACCCACGGCATACTGGGGCAGCTACGGTATATCGAAACAGGCATTGCAGGGATTCATGCACATGCTGTCCGATGAGCATGACAGCAAGCTGGATCAGCAGGGATATCCCGTTCTGGCCATCAACGGTTACGATCCGGGCCCTATGCGAACCCCGCTACGTCGACGTGCCTTCCCCGGAGAACTCGAGGGAGAAACCGTTCCACCTGAAGAGCGACTCGGTCCGCTGCTGTCGCTGTTGAACAGAACCGATCGATCACTGACAGGCGTGGCCCTGGCCAGGGAGCAGGCCGCGTGAGCGACTGTGAAGAGTTCAATCTGGCGCTGCATCAACATGAGCCCACACCAGCCGATGTGGAGACCAGTATCGCGCGCCTGGACCGTATTGCTGCACAGGCTGCCGGCCTGGGGGCGCAGCTGCTGCTGGTACCCGAAGCCAGTCTGACGGGTTACAACCTGCCACTCGCCAGCGCACAGTCGGTGGCCATAGAGCGTGATAGCGCTCACACCGAGCGTTTATGCCACGTGTGCCAGCAGCACAACATAGCCCTGGCCTATGGCTATATCGAACGTGACCAGCATCACCTGTACAACGCTGTCAATGTCATCGACGCGGCCGGCAACAGCATTGCACACTACCGCAAGACACACCTGTGGGGAGGTCTCGACCGTTCGCTGTTCGAAGCCGGTGAGCGCTTTGGTCCGGTGGTGGAACTGCACGGCTGGAAACTGGGACTGCTTATCTGCTATGACATCGAGTTTCCCGAGTCTGCACGCCACCTGGCCTTACAGGGTGCCGAACTCATCCTGGCACCGACAGCGCTGATGGCACCATGGACCTATGTAGCAGACCTGTTGACCCGGGTGCGCGCTGTGGAAAACCAGTTGTACTTTGCCTATGCCAACTATTGCGGTTCAGAAGGCGACCTGGCCTATGTCGGGCGTAGTTGCATAGTAGGACCGGATGCAGAATTCCTGGCACGGGCAGATACCCGGCCAGTACTGCTGCAGGCCACTCTGCACAAACAAGTGATAAAACGGATGCGTACGGACATGCCTTACCTGCGAGATCGTCGACCTGAACTCTACGGTGCATTGGCATGACTGACCCACGGCCCGTTACCGTATTCGGTCCTGACTTTCCATTTGCCTATGATGACTGGATCCGCCATCCGGCCGGACTTGGCAGCTTGCCCGAAGAACAGAAAGGCCAGACGGTTGCCATCATCGGTGCCGGCATGTCGGGCATGGTCGCAGCTTTCGAACTGATGAAGCTCGGCCTGCGGCCCTTGATTTTCGAAAGTGGGCGCATGGGTGGGCGATTGCGCTCCGAGCCCTTCGCCAATTCCCCTGAAAGCATTGCCGAACTCGGTGGTATGCGCTTCCCCGAGTCCGCCACCGCATTCAATCATTACGTGGACATGCTGGAGCTGCAACGTCGTCCGTTTCCCAATCCACTGACCGAAGCAGCAGGTACGACGGTCATCGACCTCTCCGGTGAGCCATTGCTGGCGCGCAGCATGCGCGACCTGCCACCGCTTTTTCAACAGGTTGCCGATGCCTGGTCAGAGGCGCTAAGGGACGAAGTACACTTCGCCGAGTTGCAGCAAGCCATCGCAGAGCGCAACGTCGAGACCATCAAATCACTGTGGAACGCGCTGGTTCTCGCCTGGGATGACCGCACGTTCTATGACTTCCTGGCTACCTCCAGGGCATTCCAGAGGCTCAGTTTCAGGCATCGGGAAGTCTTCGGCCAGGTGGGCTTTGGTACCGGTGGCTGGGATTCCGATTTTCGCAATACCATGCTCGAAATATTGCGGGTGGTACTGACCGAATGCGATGACAGACAACACTATATCGTTGGTGGCGCCGAGCAGGTACCGCGTGGTCTGTGGAGTGTCACACCACGATGCCAGCACTGGCCGGCCGGCACCTCGCTACGCAGTCTCAATGGCGGGGCTACCCGTGCCGGTGTACGCAGTATCCGGCGGCTGGATCACCGGACATTGCGGGTAGGTGACCAGTATGGCAGCCACTTCGACGTGCAAGCCGTACTGGCAACCTGCCAGAGCTGGTTACTGACCACCAGTATCGAGACCGATGAACAGTTGTTCTCCCAGGATCTGTGGATGGCACTGGATCGCACCAGCTACATGCAGTCATCCAAGACTTTCGTGATGGTGGACCGCCCATTCTGGAAGGACATCGATGCACAGACCGGCGAGCCGTGCATGAGCATGACGCTGACGGACCGCCTGACGCGCGGCACTTACCTGTTCGACAACGGTGATCACCAGCCGGGGGTGATCTGTCTCAGCTACACCTGGATGGCGGACGCACTGAAGATGCTGCCCTTGCCCGTGGATGAACGTGCAGACCTGGCACTGAACGCCTTGCAGAAGATCTATCCGAAGCTGAATATCCGCCGTCATGTGATTGGAAATCCCATCTCCATATCCTGGGAAGCCGATCCGAATTTCCTCGGTGCGTTCAAGGGTGCACTACCGGGCCATTACCGATACAACAGGCGCATGTTCACGCACTTCATGCAGGATGCGCTGGATCCGCGACAACAGGGTATATTCATCGCAGGTGATGACGTATCGTGGACACCTGGCTGGGTGGAGGGTGCCGTACAGACGGCACTGAACGCCGTGTGGGGTATCAGCCATCACCTGGGCGGCAGTACCACCACCACGAATCCGGGACCTGGCGATCTTTTTGCAAGCCTGGCCCCTGTGGATCTGGACGCGATAGCCTAGCCCGGACTGTTCCGGACCATTCTTGAAGCGCCGGGTCCGGGCCAGCACGGACCACTCAGTCCAGAAGACCGGATATCTCCTCCGCCCACGAGGACGCCTCCTGAAACCGCCTGCCCGCATCACCTATTGCCGTTTCAGGTATCTGCTGGACGGTATCGTGCTCCAGGCCTTCCGCCCAGTTGAGGAAGCGTCCGCCGTCCCCTTCCCGATCCAGCAGCTCCAGCCGCATGTCCTCACTGATGGTGATGTTCTCCAGCGCCTCGGCCATGGTGGAATTCATAAAGACATCCAGCAGGGAAAGCAGTCCGATGGTGAAATAACGCGCATCATCCAGTCCCTCGTCCAGGGCAAGTAACTGACAGAACCTGGCGCGGGTCAAGGCCAGCTTGATCAGCTCGGACGGGTTATCGTCCATCTGGCTCATGACCAGCAGCGTGACCCAGTTACGGATCAGACTACGCCCCAGCAGGACAGTGGCGTGTTTTATCGATTGGACGCTGGTTCTGAGTCCGTTCATCGGCGAGTTGACGTAGCGAAGAGTACGCACGCCAAGCGACACATCGCGGCCGACGATATCCGCCACCTCGTCGATAGTCGTGTTCGGATTGTTGATCTCGGCCAATAGCTGAACCAGTGCAATACGGTTCTGCGGTAACTTGGTGCCACTCAGAATCTTCGGCTTTGCAAAGAAATACCCCTGAAAGTAATTGAAACCGAAACCCTTCAGGGCGTCATGCTCTTCGTGGGTTTCAACACGCTCGGCCAGCGACTGCCGACCGGCTGCGGAATCGATGTCCCGATAGCGAGCCAGTTCGTCCATGCTGTGCTGGGTGATGTCGTACTTGATGATGTCAGCCATGGGCAGGAGTCTTGCAAATCGCTCTTCATCCACGAAGTCATCCAGCGCAATCAGATGACCGGCATTACGCAACTCTTCCACACCCCTGACGACTTCTTCATTGACGTCGACGGTCTCCAGCACTTCCAGTACGCAGCGTCCGGCCGGCAGAAGCTCCAGCAGTTCCGGTTTCTCGAAAAACCGGTTGGTCAGGTTGATGAACGCCAACCCCTTGCCCACCAGGGTATCCAGTCCAGCTTCCACGATCGCATTGAACAGCACATGGGATGTCGCCGTATTCCCGTCCACTGAAGGATCGTAGGCGTTGCTATCCGATGAACGGAAGAGCAGCTCGTAGCCGTAAGTGTGTCCTTGCACATCCAGAATGGGCTGACGGGCAATATAGAAAGAATTCATCGACGACGCGCTAGCCTGATGTTGAAGCACACTCTGCGAATAGCGGCCATTCAAACCCGTGAGTGAATGGTTAGTTAAGTAACGCTGCGTGGCTCAAGGTTGCAGGGCCAGCTTCGAGTCGATGGCGTTGTTGAGAGCATCATCACACTGCTGTGCCTCGAGAGTCCGGTTGTTACCGGTGGTGCGGGATAACATCAGGTTACCGCTGCGGCTGGAATGCGTTCCGGAATTGGACAGCACGTGAAACAGTTCATGTGCCAGGGCTATGCCCCGATCACGCAGAGCCAGGGTCAGCCACACGGTATCGGTCAACCAGGGGCGGGTCCTGGTATTGGCTTTGCCGAACGCTTCTGCATCAAAAGGCGTGCTCATGCGCGTATCCCGGGCAAACACGATCGTCGTTCGACGGGCAGGTCCGCTGTAACGGATCGCCTCCATCAAGGTTCTGGCAGACCCGGTATGCAGATCCCGCAGGTACTCGGGTGCCCGGATCCGTCGCAGTGACACGTCGGTGAATCGGATTCCGCAGAAAGCCAGTATGTCCTGTGCCTGTTCGAGCACTCGAACAACCTCAGCGTCGCTCCATCGCCCGTCCAGAATCAGGACATCGATGGGCAGCGTAGCCTGGAGTTCAGGGTGTTCCCAGGTTGATGCCCAGTTCGCGCTGTCGATCACCCCGATCTGTTGCCGAGGATCCTGCTGCGGATCGTACAGATACCCCATGGCCAGCTGGCGCGGTGCCGCACCGTTGGCGAACCGGCTGCGAATCGAGCCCAGCAATTCATCAACGGTGAGGGCCGGATCCTGCTGCAGGAGCCTGGCGGCCAGCGCCACGACACGAGGCACCGCATAACTGCTGCCCGAAGCCAGTACCGTGCGGCCGTTGAAATCGGTTACCGGTAATGCTTCCGCCGGGACCATGTAGTCCACGCTGACACGTCCCCAGTTCACTCCCACTGCAGGCTCGGCGAAATCATCTGCCGAGGTGACTACCAGCATGTTCGGTATATCCAGCGAGGCAGGGTAGACCGGTTGCCGATCGATGTCCCGCCCGTTATTGCCAGCAGAGGCGACGAACAGGATGTCCGCATGAGCGCGCGCTGCCTGTTCAAATTCCAGCCATTCTTCCCTGCGGTTTCCTCCCAATGGCAGGCCGATGATGCGCACCTCGTTCTCGGCGGCATGACTGACGAGTTGCGTCATGCGGGACATGTCGGGTCGCGGGTATCGGTAGGGCACCAGCTCTACCCCAGGCGCCTCACGCAGCAGCACGGAGGCCGTGCGGGTTCCGTGTCGCTCGATGGCACCGTTGCTGGTGGGATGTACATCGAATGGCCGGTCGTCGAGATCCCAGAAATCGTAGCCGAGCAAGCTTCCGTCGATCTGCCGAGCCAGCCGCGAATTGATCTCGGCAAGCTGGTAGTTCACGCCGGAATCCACCAGCGCCACCCGCAGACCGGGTGCGGCTTTCGCCTGCGAGTGTTGAATTTCCGGTATCGGTGGGTCTTCGGCCAGTACTGATCCTGCCAGCAGAGCCGCCGCAAGCGCTCCACAACGGCCACCGGTACTACTGTGGAACATCAGATATGGTCGCGCTCGAACAGACGGTCTCCCTGTTCATCGATTATCTGCTGTGCCTTGCGTTCCGAATGGGTGACAGCCGACTGGCGGTCACTGTGATTATCAGCCCGAATGAATTGTGCAGAATGCAATTCCCCGTCGATCTCCCGGGATATCGATCCTGCCGTCCGGTACTGCCCACCCTCCTGGATGGGTGTCGCTGTTATCGTGAATCCCTTGTACTCGACGGCCTCGGCCGGTTGCGCACTGGCGCTTTCTCCGCCACCACCAAACAGCCTGCCGAACAGTGTTGTCAGTCCCATCCATATCTCCAGTGCCAGTTTGGGGCATCATACTCCGATCATGTATACCATCTCTCACGACACACCGGTCGGCCGACTGACACTGGCTGCCGATGATCAGGGGCTGCGGCATATCGTGTTCCCCTGCGGTAGCCGGGCCTTCGAGATACCACAGCACTGGCAGCGATGTGCCGCCGAATTCGACCAGTTGCGTTTTCAGCTGGATGAATACTTCAGTGGGATACGACGGGTCTTCTCCGTGAAAGTAGCCCCCGAGGGCACCGTTTTCCAGAAGCGGGTCTGGCAGGCCCTGGGGAGCATCGAGTACGCCAGTACCTGCAGCTATGGCGACATAGCACGCGCAATCGGCAGGCCAACTGCCAGCCGCGCAGTGGGAGCGGCCAACGGTGCGAATCCCGTTCCCATCGTCATACCCTGCCACCGGGTCATCGGTGCAAGTGGCAAGCTGACCGGCTTTGGCGGCGGTCTGCCCACCAAGCACTGGCTGCTCGCGCACGAACGCGGTGAAGGCCAGCTGTTCGGCATCGAGCCTACCAGCCAGTCAGACGACCGAAGAAACCTGGTTTGAGAGACCCCCTGCACTGTTGGTATTGCTCACGATAGCGCTGTGAGCGTACCTGTACTCCGGTGGCAACCTTGTGCAGCCACGGCTTACTCGAGTGGCTCTGACGGGCAAAGCCGGTCGGTCCCTCGTGATAATTCAGGTACAAATTGAATGCGTCGGATCTGGGTATCCCATTGCGCTCGGAGACTCGCCGCAGATACCAGTGAATGAAATCCGTTGCATCCGCAAAATTGTGCCTGACACGCCAGTAGTCGCCGGTCGCATCCAGATACTGGCGCCAGGTACCGTCGATCACCTGGGCGAATCCGTAGGCAGAACTGCTGCGTCGCCAGGGTATGAAGCCCAACAGCTTGCGCCTTGGCGGTTTTGCCTTGGCGCGGAAGGCTGACTCCTGATACATGAGCGCCATCGGTATGTGCATTGACATACCCCACTTGGCCTCCGCACGCCTGGCCACCTTATGCCACCCGCGCTTTTCCTTGAATATGGAGCAGACATCTTCCGGATTCCGCGGCTGCGCGGAGGCGCAGCCCTGTGCCATCAACACCATGCCAAGCATGACCAGCAGTGCCGGAAGCCGGCCATAATCACGAATACGATTCATGATGATAGTGTAGTGAGCAAATCTGCAGATCGGTTGACTCGTAATGAATTCGCCCGCGGCAACTCCACAGAATTCCCCGGTTCCGGGTGTCTACCAGCATTACAAAGGCAAGACTTATCAGGTACTTGGCATGGCACGGCATTCTGAAACCGAAGAGTGGCTGGTGGTCTACCAGGCGCTGTACGGCGCACGCGGCTTCTGGCTGCGGCCGCTGAAGCTTTGGCTGGAACCGGTAGTACGTGACGATAACACGGAGTCAGGTTCGTGCTCTGTGACACAGCGTTTCCGCTTACTGCAAGGTAATGAGCGGACCCTGCAGTCCGTCGTCAATACAGCTTTGCCGAAATGAGACATCGGACACCTTGTGGTAACTCACCACCGTCAGTCTGCGGCTTGGATCTTGCGAATTCACTCGGCAGTATTCCTGATCCGAAAGACTGCCATGTTTCTCCCCCGTCTCGCTGCCATCACCTTAGCCATGCTGTTGTCCAGTGCCTGCGCCACGGTTACGCCGGCTGAACCCGAGCCACTTGAAGAACCCGCGCTGATCGGCTCTTTACCTGATTCGATGGCAAGCTTCGAGTTACAGGGATACAAGTATTTCAAAGATGGATCAGGTGGTTACTCGATTCGCTACGCCAATCTGCGCAAGCGTCGCATTGCCGATGTCTACATCTACCCCGTTGCCGAGGAGAACAGCGAACTTGCGCACAACCAACTGGTTCTGGGTTCCACCAGAGCGACGATAGAAGCCATCGCACAGGCCGCAAAACAGGGTCATTATGCCAACCTCAACGTGATCAATGCCGGCACTCAAGCGTTTGGCGTGCGTACGGTGGCCCGGGTGCAGGCCACTTACCTGCGCGAAAACCTGGCTTCCTACACGCTGGTCTACCAGACCGAACACGATGGCACACTCGTCAAGATTCGCGTCTCCATGCCGGACAACGAAAGCAATAGAGCAAACGAGACCTGGGACAGTTTTGCAGAACAGATGTTCGAAAAGGTCATCGGCGAACTGGACAGGCCGGCACCGATCTGAACGCTCACGCAGTGACCTCACAGGTTTAGCCAACCGGTCGCTGCCTGCAGAAACGCAGCCCCTCACCTCCCGGATCATGCCCGTTGCGCGGAACGCATAGCCGGCTAAGGTCGCGCTGCAGGTAACTCCGCCGCTGATGCAGGTTCCAGAACCCGCTTTACGCGTATTCACCCAGGCAGCCGTGGCGTCTTGGCTGAGAGCAGGCTCACAGAGTGCGAATGCCGCTAAGCGAAAAGCTGCCCCGCTTCTCGCTTTGCACATGCCTGCGTGATTTTCTGTGCATGTGAGAAATACATGCAATAACAGCAACTTACCATCACAAACCGGATATCGTCAAAATATCGACACATAAATAAATGGCGTAACCTTATGAATTAAAGACAATTTTTGAAACGACCACCCCCGATTGCACCCCACTTAGCTGATCAGTAAAGTGCGCGGCATGTTGTTGACGCAGGTCAGGCAGCAATTCTTGAAAGCTGACACCAGATCAGCAAAGATCTCGGGGAAATGATCAATGAAAACGCAGATTTCCAAAATTTGCACAGCGGTACTCCTGGCATTCGGGGTGCTCGCTGGCAGCGGCACCGCTGCCGCCGACGATGGTTATCTCGTGTTCAATACCGTCGCCCTGCATTTTGAGAACGCAGACGAACGCAATGCACTGACACCGGGTGTAGGCTGGGAATACTCGCCGAGCTCGAAGCTCGGCTGGCACCTGGGCACCCTGTCCGACAGCTTCGGATACCAGGCCTACTATGGCGGTATCAACTACGCCACGGCACCCCGGTTGGCCGGCCGGGTGCGCTTTCTGATCGGCGCAACCTTATTGCACAAGCAATACAAGAAAAACGCTGAGCCGGAGACAAAGCTGGTTCCACTACCCGCCATGGAAGTCAAGCTGACCAACCGCTCCGTACTGAATCTCAGCGGCTCTCCACAGGTGGATTATGGCAATCACCGAAACAACGCCGTACTGTTCTTTCAATTCAAACTCAAACTGCAATGATGGCAGGAACGACTCAGGAATAAGGACCCGCATTACCCCTTTCGGCTGGTCGCAAGGCCAGCCGCGCTTTAAACTTCCAGGATCCGTGCAACGCGTCAGCTGGTCAAAGATCCGTGCAACGCGTCAGTGCGTCGCACCAGCCAGCAGTTCCTCTCTGGTCAGTAAAAACACGCCGTGACCTCCCCGGGCAAACTGCAGCCAGCCGAAATCCAGTGAGGGACAGGCCCTCTCAAGCGCCTCGCCACTGTTACCCACCTCGACCACCAGCAGTCCGCCTGGTTCAAGATACCGTGATGCATCGCGGAGCATCAGGTGCACCAGATCCAGTCCGTCCTCGCCGGCTGCCAGGCCCATCATGGGCTCATGAGTGAACTCGGCGGGCATCTCCGAGAGGTCCTGTGCATTCACATACGGTGGATTGGATATGATCAGGGCATAGCGTTCGGTAATCGGCTCGAACAGTGACCCGTGCAGCAGCGTTACACGATCCTGCAGGCCATGTAAGCGGACATTTTCCCCAGCCAGTTCCAGTGCACTGTCAGACAGATCGCTGGCATCCACCTGTGCATCCTTGCGCGCATGGGCGCAGGCAATCGCGATGCAACCGCCACCGGTGCACAAATCCAGGATGCGCGGAGCGGTGACATCGTCCAGTAAGCCGAAGAAGTCTTCGGTTATGAATTCCGCCAGCGGTGATCGTGGTACCAGGGCACGCTGATCGGAGAGAAACGGATGGCCTGCAAACCATGCCTGGCCGGTAAGATAGGCGGCAGGGATACGCTCCACGATACGCCGCTCAAGCAATGCATTGCAGCTCGATACCTGCGCAGCCTCGAGGACGCGGGTGTAGTCGGGTTCGATCACCGGAGAGAGACCCATCCCGTGCAGGATCAGCCAGCCTGCCTCATGGACCGCGGAATCCGTACCGTGCCCGTAATACAGATCGTGACGCTCGAACGCATCGGCGGCCGTGCGAATGGCGCTCTCTATGGTATAGGCAGTATCCGGCAACAGCAGCAAACTCATATCCCCCGCGACGCGATCGCTCGCTGTATCTGCACAGTATAATGGGTGGAATACTCGACAACCCATCATGACGAATAGCCGTATGCATCACCATCAGGATGGCAGGCCCGGAAGTCAAGCGGGAAAAATCCTGCCTTTGCTGCTCGCAGGCGCTGCAGCATTGGCAGCCGGGATCCTTCTGTACAGCCAGACGAACAGTATCGGCGATGGCTCAGCAGATGCACAGGCACGCGCCGCACGGCTCAGCACCCTGCAGGATTCACTGACGACATCGCTCGCGCTTCCGCTTGACTTCAAGTCCATTCCTCCTTTCGAATTGATCGACGTCAATGCGGAACCCATCACCGAGACGGTATTCGATAACAAGTGGAGCCTGGTGTTCTTCGGTTACACGCATTGCCCTGACGTCTGCCCGATCACTCTCCAGGTCATGAAGAACGTCGTAGCCTCCATGCAGAACCAGGGTCTGCAGCCTCCGCAGATCGTCTTCGTATCAGTGGACCCGGTCCGGGACAGCAGTGAAGTGATGAAACAGTACATCAGCTACTTCAACGATGATTTCATCGGCATTACCGGGGATGCAGCCCGGGTGCACGAGATGACCCGGTCGCTGGGCATCGTTGCATCCTTCACGGCCAATGATGACGATCCGGACAATTACATTGTCGACCACACAGCCTCCCTGCTGCTGATCGATCCACAACGTCGCCTGCGGGCCAAAGTGTCGCCTCCGCACGAAGCCGACAAGATCATTGCAGACTATCTGGCGATAAGCTCAGCGCCGAGTTGAGGTGAATCAGATCCTTTATTGTCCAGGTTTCCGACTGTCCCTTTTTGACTGTCCCTCTTTTTTCTTTTGATCGTATCCATACCTCAAGTTCGTATTCAACCCGTAAACGAGTAAACCGCATGTCTCAAGTACCCTCCAGAACGCTATTCGCCCTCCTCGTCCTTTCCCTGTGCATTGCCAGTGGCAGGGTGTGGGCAGAACTGCCACAGGTCAGCCATGCGCGGATTGTCCAGCCTCCGCCCGGCGCCAGGGTGGCCGCCGGCTATTTCACCATCACCAATACAACAGATGATGCGCTGGTCATAACGGGTGCGAGCTCCAGGAGCGTCGGTAAGGTCGAATTGCATCTGAGCTTCATCGAAAACGATGTGGCACGCATGGAGCAACAGGCAAGCATCACCGTTCCAGCCGGTGAATCTCTCGAGTTCAGACAGGGCAGCTATCACCTGATGATGATGGGACTGAGCGAACCACTCATTTCGGGCACCACCGTCAATGTGACACTGGACACCAGCGCAGGCTCTTTGCCTGTGCAACTGCCCGTGATATCACCCGATGCAAGCAACCCGATGCCAGCCATGAAACATGACGGCATGACCGACCCTGGCATGAACCATCAGGCAACGGACCCACAATAGACCATGTCATTCGCCGCGGGCAGGCTGCTGGACTATCTGAAAACCTATGCGCTGTATCCACTGCCGCAGCATGCGCTGACGCGACTGGTCTACTGGCTGACACGCCGCGAGTCGTGGTGGACCCCGCGGGCCATCAGTGCGTTTGCCCGAGCATTCGATGTGAACATGAACGATGCGCTGGAGCCTGACCTGGCCAGCTACCGGACCTTCAACGCTTTTTTCACCCGCGCGCTGAAACCCGAAGCGCGCCCTGTCGTCTCTGCAGCCAGTGACATTGCCTCACCTGCCGATGGCAGGATTTCCGCCATCGGCAGGGTCACTGATGCGCGGCTCTTTCAGGCCAAGGGGCGAGACTATTCCCTGCTCGCCCTGCTCGGTGGGGATGGTGCGGCCACGGAACGCCTGGGCGATGGGGGATTTGCCACACTGTATCTGTCACCGCGTGACTATCACCGCCTGCACATGCCATTGTCGGGTCGACTGATCCGGCAAAGTTACGTACCCGGACGCCTGTTCAGCGTCGGGCCACCTACAGTGAGGACGCTACCGGATCTGTTCACGCGAAACGAACGGGTCATCGCGCAGTTCGAAACCGACCATGGACTGATGGCCATGGTCCTGGTGGGGGCCATGAACGTTGCGGCCATAGAGACAGTCTGGCACGGCCTCGTCACACCGCCCCCCGGCAAAGGTATCAGTCACATCGACTACCGGGAAACAGCGGGCAGCGCGGGGCATGTGTCCGCGCGGAACGCGGGTTCAGTTACCCCGGTCCATCTGCAGCGAGGTGCCGAAATGGGCCGTTTCAACATGGGTTCCACGGTCATCGTGCTGCTGGAAAATAATGCCCTCTGGCGCTCTGACATACAATCCGGGGACGCCGTGCGTATGGGCGAGCTTCTGGGCCAGGTACGCTAACGCATCCTCGGCATCGGTGCGCAGCCAGTCCAGCGTACTGCCTCGCCTGAAAGAATAGCCCCAACGGTCCATGTCGCGGCACATGCGTGCCCAACCCATTGCCGGCACCAGATCAGCCAGCAATACCTGCAGATAGCACACCGCCATCTCCTCCACAGCGCTACCCTTGGCGTCAGTGTGTAAAACCGACCGGCGTTCGTCACTCATCAGCAGCCAGTGACCTGCCTCATGCAGGACAGAGTGCACCGGTGTATCGATCCGCGCATAAAGCGCTTGACCGATGAGACCGGCCTCATCATCACCCCAGTGACTGCCAGGGATATCGCAGCCACATTCGACACGACGGATGAGCAGGCCCGCCGGCTGCAGCAGTGTCTCAAGGCATTCCCAGCCGAGGTCACCGATACGTAGCACGTCAGGCTCGTTGCTCATCAAAACTCATCACCTCCCGAATGTGTGCATGCTGGCCAAGCACCATGTGCAAGCGTTCCAGCCCAAGGGCAATTCCGGCGCAGTCGGGCAGGCCGGCAGCCATTGCCTGGAGCAGGTTTTCATCCATGGAAATGCGCTCTGCCGCCAGGTGATCACGCTTGCGCAGATCAGCCTCGAAACGGCTGCGCTGAATCGTCGCATCACACAGTTCATGAAACCCATTGGCCAGCTCCAGCCGGCCAAAATACAGTTCGAATCGCCGGGCCACGGCGCGACCCTCTTCATCGGACCCCAGACGCGCCAAAGCACACTGCGATACCGGATAATCAATCAACAGCGTGAATGCATCACCTGCGAATTCGGGTAGCACGAATTCGTCGATGAACAGGTCCAGTGCGGCATCCACATCGCCGCCGATGGATTCCGGGTAACTCCTGCCTGCAGATGCAAAGTACCTGGCTATGTCATTGGTCGTTGCCTGTTCCGGCCACACGCCCAGACGCCGGCGAACCTCCACACCATAGCGACGTGACTCGATGCCCGGCCATGCCAGTTCAGCTGTATCCCAGATATGCCGCAGCAGGTTTTCCAGATCCTGCATCAGCGCATGGTGATCTCTACCGATCCGGTACCACTCCAGCAGACTGAACTCGCTATTGTGATAACGGCCGCTCTCTTCGGCACGAAATACGGTGGCAATCTGGTACAGATCCGGTTGTACCCGTGTCGATGTCCCATCGGCCAGCTCCAATGCATGCGCGGCCAGAAGCCGTTTCATCGGGAATTCGGGTGAGGTTTGCAGGTATTTACCCTGACGGGTACGAAGGCTTGCGACGTGGGGGTCTGTGGCGCCAGCCGCCGACAGGGCGGGTGTAAAGACTTCCAGGATCCCTTGTTGCAGCATCCACTGGCGAACGCTCTGGCGCAACCGGGCCGCCTGTCGCAGGGTGTCCAGCGTGGCTCCCGGTAACCAGTGGGTGGTATCCACATTCAATGCCCTGGCCGGTCCTGCCCGTATCTTCGGTCAACTGTTGTGCGAGAACGCCAGACCGGACTACTTGACGCGCGACACGTACTCGCCGCTTCGCGTGTCGATCTTGATCTTCTCGCCTTCCTCGATGAACAGTGGGACCTTGACCACGGCGCCGGTTTCCATGTGAGCAGGCTTGGTGCCGCCCGTAGCGGTATCGCCACGCAGACCCGGATCGGTTTCCTTGATGACCATCTCGACGAAATTGGGCGCTGTGACGGCCAGTGGCTGCCCGTTATACAGCGTGACTTCACACAGGGCCTCATCCATCAGCCACAGGTAGGCATCACCCACCGCTGCCTTGTCGGCAGCCAGCTGTTCATATGAGTCAGGGTTCATGAAGTGCCAGTGTTCACCGTCATTGTAAAGGTACTGCATGGTCGTATCGATGACATCCGCTGCCTCGACGGTTTCCCCGGACTTGAAGGTACGCTCCACGACTCGGCCGGTTTTCAGGTTGCGCACCCTGGTTCGGGCAAATGCCTGGCCTTTTCCGGGTTTGACGAACTCGTTGCTGACGATACTGTGAGGATCACCATCGAGCATGATCTTGAGTCCACCCTTGAATTCGTTCGTACCGTAGTTCGCCATGTAGTTCTCGTGTTTAAACGCTGGTGCCTGTTGAGGGGCGCATTATAGCCCTCTGCAGGCGCGCACGTATCGGTGACCCGGCGTCACCGGCGCCGAACGTCATGCCTCGGCACGCAAGCGTGCAATGCGCTCGTCCAGCGGTGGATGAGTAGACAGGAATTTTGCCAGATGACCACCGGTGATACCGAAAGCCTGCAGCTTTTCCGGCAACGCGGACTCGGCAGGGCTGCCTCGCTTGAGCGCTTCCAGAGCACCGATCATGTGAGATCGTCCAGCCAGCATGGCGCCGCCGGCATCAGCCCGGAACTCGCGTTGTCGTGAAAACCAGGCTGCAATCAGGCTGGCCAGGAATCCGAACACCACGTTACCGATGATATTGCCCAGGAAGAAACCCGGACCATAGCCACCGCCACCACCACGATTGCCACGCATGGCATTGTCTATCATGGATCCCAGGATGCGGGAGAATACGATTACAAAGGTATTGAGCACTCCCTGAATCAGGCCCATGGTGACCATGTCGCCGTTGTACACGTGGGCCACCTCGTGGCCAAGTACGGCTTCCACCTCCTCGCGTGACATGCTCTGCAACAGACCGGTGCTGACGGCAACCAGTGAATCGTTCTTGTTCCAGCCAGTGGCAAAGGCGTTAGGCGCAGACTGCTGGAATATGCCCACATCCGGCAGACCGATGTCGGCTTCCCTGGCCTGCGCATGCACGGTCTCCAGAAGCCAGCGCTCGGTTTCGTTAGTCGGCTGATCGATCACATGAACGTTCATCGCGCGAATCGCCGACGATTTGCTCATCGCCAGTGATATGAACGAGCCGACGAATCCGAACAGGGAGGCATAGATGACCAGCGAGGTCGTGCTCTGGCCGATAGCCCGATCCAGCCCGAATATCGAGGTGATAATCGAGAACACGACCATGACGGCCATGTTGGTCGCCAAAAACAGCAGTATGCGCGTCACGTTTTACTTCCTCCGGGGTCGTCAAATTACTTCGGCGAATCTGGGGTCGCGGACATCGACTTCAATGGATCCCGGTCCACGGGCAATCCGCATTGTCGTCAATCTTCAAGCTCGACGGCGTCGACTTTCTGGAACCCGCGCGGCAGTTTGCGCCCACGTTGACCGCGGTTGCCCGCGTAGTCTTCAAGCTCTCTGAACTTGATGGTGGTGTGGCGCTTGCCACTGATGATACGCAGCTTCTGCTGGGGTGAGACGACCGCCAGGGCAATCATCGATTCGGCGCCCGACTTGAACTTCGGTCCGGGAATGTTATAGATCTTGTTGCCTTTACCCTTGGCCATCTCCGGCAACTCGCCAACCGGAAAGCTGAGCAGACTCCCCGTGTTGCTGAAGGCACAGACCACATCATCCGTCAGGGAACGCACGGCGACAGCGGGCAACACGGTCGCGCCGCCGGGCAGGCTGAGAACCGCCTTGCCCGACTTGTTACGGCTGACCACATCACCCAGGCGTGCCACGAATCCGTAGCCTGCGGAACTGGCAAACAGGTAGCGCTCGTCATCCTCACCCATCATGACGCTGATGAACCTGGCACCATCGGGTGGCTTCAGACGTCCGCTGATCGGCTCGCCCAGTCCACGCGCCGAGGGAAATCCATGAGCCGGTACGCAATAGACCCGGCCAGTGGAGTCCAGAAACATGGCATTGCGGTTGGATCGTCCCCGTGCCGAACTCTGGTAGCTGTCACCGGCCTTGTAATTCAGTGACAGCGGATCGAGCTCGAGTCCCTTGCCCGCGCGTACCCAGCCGCGCTCGGAGAGCACCACGGTTATCGGCTCACTGGGAATCAGATCCGCCTCGGAGATGGCCTGCGCGGCTTCACGCTGCACGATGGGGGAGCGACGTTCGTCACCATAGGTGTCGATGTCTTCCTGCAACTCCTTCTTCACCAGCGTCTTCATGCGCCGTTCCGAGCCCAGCGTGGCCTGCAGCTTGTCACGTTCCTGCTCCAGTGCTTCCTGCTCGCCGCGGATCTTCATCTCTTCCAGCTGTGCCAGATGCCGCAGCTTGAGCTCCAGTATGGCTTCCGCCTGCTCATCACTGATCCTGAAGCGTGACATCAATACCGGTTTCGGCTCATCGTTATTACGGATGATGGCGATGACCTCGTCGATATTGAGATAGGCGATCATCAGGCCTTCGAGCAGGTGCAGTCGCTTCTCGACCTTGTCCAGGCGCCACTGCAGGCGCCTGCGTACGGTGTCGACGCGGAAACTGAGCCACTCGCGAAGTATGCCGAGCAGTGACTTTACCTGGGGTCGGCCATTGAGACCGATCATGTTCATGTTGACCCGGTAGGTGCGTTCCAGATCCGTGGTGGCGAACAGGTGCTGCATGAGGCTGTCACTGTCCACCCGATTACTGCGCGGTGTGATGACGAGTCGAGTGGGGTTCTCATGATCCGATTCATCACGCAGATCGTCCACCATGGGTAACTTCCTGGCATTCATCTGCTGGGCAATCTGCTCCAGGATCCTGGATCCGGACACCTGAAAGGGCAATGCCGTGATGATGATGTCGCCTTCCTCACGCTCGTACAGCGCGCGCGCGCGCAAACTGCCATTGCCGCTCTCGTACAGTGATCGGATATCCTCCGGGGATGAGATGATCTCCGCCTCACTGGGGTAATCCGGGCCGCTGATGTACTGCATCAGATCATCGAGTGTCGATTTCGGCTTGTCCAGCAGATGGATACAGGCCTTGCCGATCTCGGTGAGATTGTGCGGCGGGATATCGGTCGCCATCCCCACGGCAATCCCCGTGGTGCTGTTCAGCAGGATATGCGGCAAACGTGACGGCAACAGGGCAGGCTCGGACAGGGTGCCATCGAAATTGGGCACGAAGTCCACGGTTCCCTGTCCCAGCTCCTGCAACAGAGTCCTGGAAAACCTGGCCAGTCGCGACTCGGTATAGCGCATGGCGGCAAACGATTTGGGATCGTCCTGCGAACCCCAGTTGCCCTGCCCGTCTATCAGTGGATAGCGATAAGTGAATGGCTGCGCCATCAACACCATGGCCTCATAACAGGCGCTGTCACCATGGGGATGAAACTTGCCCAGCACATCGCCCACCGTTCTTGCCGACTTCTTGTGTTTCGACACCGCCGACAGGCCAAGCTCTGACATCGCATACACGATGCGGCGCTGTACCGGTTTCAGACCATCGCCGATATGCGGCAGCGCGCGGTCAAGAATGACATACATCGAATAGTCGAGGTACGCCTTCTCGGTATAGACGCTCAGCGGCTGCTCTTCCACCATTTCCTGTGTGGGAGCGGCCGCTGCGCGCTCACTGCGCCTGGACGAACTGCGTTTGCGACTGGATACCTTCTTCTTCTGTGCCATGAATGTCGTGGTTACCGGGTCAGGCGAGCAGGTTCTTGAACTTGAGTGCGCGATTGATCAGTCCGTTGGTCGACGCATCATGACCAGACACGGTCTTCGCCTGGTCGATTTCGGCATGTATGGACTTTGCCAGTTGCTTGCCCAGTTCCACACCCCACTGGTCAAACGGATTGATATCCCAGATGGCTGCTTCGACGAATACCTTGTGCTCATAGAGGGCAATCAGTGCTCCCAGCGCATGCGGTGTCATCTGCTGTACCAGCAAGGTATTGCTGGGCCGGTTTCCGGCGAAGGTTCGATGACCGGACAAGCGGTTGATCTGCTCTTCGCTGGCACCGGCTGCACGCATCTCGGCATGCAATTCGTCGCGGTTCTTGCCCATCATCAGCGCCTCGGACTGGGCAAAGCAATTGGCCATCAGCAGATCCTGATGAATACCCAGCGGATTCAGGCTCTCGATGGCCATGATGAAATCCGTGGGTATCAGGTGGGTTCCCTGATGCAGCAACTGGAAATAGGCGTGCTGGCCATTGGTACCTGGCTCTCCCCACACCACGGGACCGGTCGCCAGCGACACCGGGGAGCCGTCGATATGCACCGACTTGCCGTTGCTTTCCATGGTCAGTTGCTGCAGGTAGGCGGGAAAACGGTGCAGGTACTGATCGTAGGGTGCGATCAGGTGACTGTGCGCGTCCCAGAAGTTGTTGTACCAGACCGTGAGCAGGGCCAGTATCACCGGCATGTTCTGCTCCGGTGCCGCATCGCGCGCATGCATGTCCATGTCGTGAGCACCCTGGAGCATCTGCTCGAACCGGTCCATACCGATGGACAGTACCAGGGAAAGCCCGATGGCAGACCACAGTGAATATCGGCCACCTACCCAGTCCCAGAATCCGAACATGTTGTCGGTGTCGATGCCGAAATCGCTGACCGCATCGGCGTTGGTGGACAGGGCGACGAAGTGCTTTGACACATCCGTTTCCACGGCCGCGCTTTCCAGAAACCAGCGTCGCGCGGAATGGGCGTTGCTGAGCGTCTCCTGTGTGGTAAAGGTCTTGGACGCCACGATGAACAGCGTGGTCTCCGGGTCCACCTTCTTGAGAGCCGACACCAGGTGCGATGCATCCACGTTGGAGACGAAATGCAGTGTGAGTCGCGGGTGTGCAAACGGTGCCAGTGCCTCCACGGCCATCAGTGGCCCGAGGTCGGATCCGCCGATGCCGATATTGACGACGTCGGTGATGGGCTTGCCGGTAAAGCCTTTCCACTGCCCTTCACGCACCTGATCTGAAAATACCCGCATGCGAGCCAGCACTTCGCGGATATCCGGCATGACATCACGGCCATCGACCATGACCGGCTGATCGGATCGATTGCGCAGCGCGGTATGCAGGGCAGGACGATGCTCCGTGGGGTTGACGATATCGCCACGGAACATGCGCTGCATTTTCTCGGACACCGAAGACGCCCTGGCCAGCGAGAGCAGCAGATCCAGCGTCGTGTCGGTCAGGTGATTCTTGGAATAGTCCAGGAAGATACCGGCCGCTTCCAGCTGAAAGACCTCATGACGCTGATCGTCTTTTTCGAACAGTTCGCGCAAGGTCGTCGCGCGCACGGATTCATGGTGTTCGGCAAGTGCTTTCCACTCTTCACGCTCTACAGGATGAGTCATCGGTTTGGTACACCCGTGGGTTTGATTGGCAATATGGGTTTACTGGCATCACTTCAGGTGGAACTGTCGATCTGCAACGCACATCTCTGCCTGCAGTGCCGCAGCACCCTGCGACAGACAGACAGGTCCAGCCATCCCCAATGCCTGAAATGCTGTGGAAATTCGCGCGACCTCGGGGTGCATCAGATGCAGACGGGTCAATCTTAACCCCTGATCCTGCATACGTGATACCGGATTCACGCCCTCAGGCCATTCGATAAGGATAGGAAATACACCGTCACAAGCAAGCGAGCCATCGGGGCGCAGGGCCAGCCGCCAGTGCAAGTCTCCGCGTGACATCGACACGGGTTGGCCCGGGTCGATACCGGCGTTACGCACGGTGATCAGCGTCGCATCCAGATCAGTGGTGGCAACC
>JABDKN010000271.1 GCA_013002205.1 Granulosicoccus sp. | reverse complement strand
CGGTTGAACGGCTGGTGCAGCTCACGCGAGGGGAAAACAGTCTCTTTCGCCAGGATGGGGAAACCCCCAGGCAGCTTCAGGACGACGCCCTGATTCGCGAATTGAACGGCATGGACGCCACGTTTTCCCGCTCACTGTCCGCCCACGCCGACGCCATACACCGGAAAATTCTCGATGTCGGCGTATTACTGGGTGAGACTGTCAAGACGGATTTGCCGGATCTGATGAGTGAAGGAGTGGAGAACCTGGTCGGGCAACTGCAACTGCGCGCAGAGCTGAATACGCTGGCCGGTATCCTGTCACAGGTATCGCAGGTGGTGGAACAGTCAGCCCTGCAGGGTCTGGCAGATCGCTATCTGACATCGCGTGAATCACTGTTGACGACGCTGGATGAATTGAGCTCGATGAATCTGGACATCGACATAAGGCCGAAGCTTGATCAGCTGCTGCAGATCGGCGATGTCGCTGAGGGAATGTTCGCGGCCAAGGCTGCGGAACTTGACCAGCTCTCTGCAGTGCTTGCCACTGAGGCGATGCTTGGCCGGACGCAATCCGGTTTCGTTACCCGACTGGTGGAGCAGGTTCAGGCCAGTCGTTCAGGGGTGGATGAAGCCAGCCAGCACGTGCTGTCACTGATCGGTGCCAGCCGGGTTCAGCTGTTTGCAGTGTCGCTACTGAGTATCGGGCTTACCGTCATGGTGTTCTGGCTGCTGATCTCCAGGGATCTGGTCGCACGTCTGCTGCAGACCATCAGCACGCTACGCTCGCTGGCAGATGGTGACTATGACGTGTCGGTGGACAGCAGCGGCTCGGATGAACTGGCCGCTCTTGCCAGGACGGTTGAAGTGTTTCGTCACAATGCGCTGGAAGCACAGCGCCTGCAACGCGAGCAGCTGCGAATTTCCGGGATTCAGCAAGCCCAGGATAAAGAGCAGGCGGAAAGTGCACGACGTGCGCAAGAAGAGGAATCGCGGCGTCACGAGAAGAGGCAGGCCAGGGCCGCCAGGCAGCAGGAAGAGGCAGTCGCGCTTCAGCAACGGGTGGACAGTCTGTTGCTGGCTGTCAGCGCTGCGGCCAATGGCAATTTGAATCATCCCATCGATACGCAAGGCGATGATGCTGCCGGCCAGATGGGACGCGCACTGGACAGTCTGTTCAGTGAACTCAGGGCAAGTATGAGCGGCATCAACGAGAATGCTACGCAGCTGGCGCGTGCCTCCGAAGGTCTCACCAGCCTGTCCATCGAAATGAATTCACTGGCGACCGCCAACAGCCAGAGTACCCAGGAAGCCTCGGAGTTGACCAGTGATGTCGGTCGCAGTGTGGACAGTGTGGCCGGTGCAACCGAACAGATGAGTTCGTCGATCAAGGAGATTGCACGCAACACGACCGAAGCTGAAACCGTTGCAGAAGAGGCTGTTGTGCTTGCCAGATCCACCGACGCAACGGTACGCAAGCTGGCCGCCAGCAGTGCAGGTATCGGCTCTGTCATCAAGGTCATCACATCGATAGCAGAGCAGACCAATCTGCTGGCGCTCAATGCGACCATCGAGGCTGCCCGCGCAGGCGATGCAGGTAAAGGCTTTGCCGTGGTTGCCAATGAGGTCAAGGAGCTGGCCAAGGAAACAGCTCAGGCGACGGAGCAGATTGAATCGCGTATCAGCGACATCCAGTCCGATACGGATTCTGCAGTCACGGCCATCGAGTCCATAGGCGACATCATTGCCAGGATCAGCAGTATCCAGTCGACCATTGCCGTTGCCATCGGCCAACAGTCGAACGTTACACAGGAAATCAGCCGCTCCATCGTGCAGACGGCCAATGGCAGCGAAGCCATCTCCTGCCTGATCGATGGCGTTGCCGAACAGGCAAGATCCAGCCAGCAGGCATCGGACGACGTCAGCAAGGCTGCCAGTGAACTGTCGGATATGGCCGTGCAGTTGCAACGGCTGGTAGTGCGATTTGCCGGCGATGACACGGCCGCGCAGTTGCAGCAGGTGGCCTGACGTGCAGCCCTGCCAATTCAGTGTCCATCCATGTGCGCCCGGCGCCCTGCACCACGACGCCACCATCAACTTCAGGAACAGGTGAATGTCACAACACTCTGTACACGCACTGATCATCGATGACTCGCGGGCGATGCGAGCCATACTCAAGCGAGTTCTGACCCAGGCAGGTTTCAGGACAAGCGAAGCGGCGAATGGGCAGGAGGGTCTTGATCGACTGACGGAGCACGATGACATCGCCATCGCGCTGGTGGATTGGAATATGCCGGTGATGAATGGCTATGAATTTGTCAAGGCAGTGAGAGCCGACGACGCGAATCATCACATCTGGCTGATGATGGTCACCACCGAGACCGAGATGTCTCGCGTGGTGAAGGCCATGGCTGCCGGTGCCAATGAATACGTGATGAAACCCTTCACCGACGATGTCATTATTGACAAGCTGAGACTACTTGGTCTGATGGCGGCCTGACGATGAGCCGAAAACGTATCCTGGTCGTCGATGACTCGTGCATGTACCAGCGAATACTCTCCGAGGTCATCGACAGTCATCCGGAACTGCAAGTGGTGGGTGTCGCGGGTAACGGAAAAATTGCCCTGGAGCTGGTGGAGTCCCTGAAGCCGGACCTGTTGACGCTGGATATCCTGATGCCTGAAATGGATGGTATCCAGACCCTGCTACGTCTGCGCAGAGACTGGCCGTCGGTACGTATCATCATGGTCAGTTCGCTGACGTCTGAAGGCTCTGAAGCGGCGCTGGATGCGCTGGCACTGGGTGCGCATGATTACACGGTAAAACCGGAATCCACTGGCGGTGTCAGTGATATTCGCGAGGCGCTTGGCAAGGAATTGCTGCCCAGGATAGAAGCTCTGTGCGCGATTACAC
>JABDKN010000235.1 GCA_013002205.1 Granulosicoccus sp. | reverse complement strand
GCAGTGCGTTGCCGGGATGATCGGATGGGGGTGGGGAGCCCGAACCATCCATGCAGGCCATGGCTAACCGGATGCTCTGGCCGAAGCGATGATGCGCCTCGGCATCGAACGAATCCATGCCCAGCGGGATGCGTTCTGGTTTGCCGGTGTCTGTAACTGTGCCCCGTTTGACGGTGTCCCGATTGACGGTGTCCCTGTCGACACGGTCATTGGCATCCGTACTAGAGATATCCGTATCAGACGCATCCTGATTGCGCCAGTACGCTTCGGCCCGACTGATTGAATCATCCATGATTTCAAGCTCGTTCGTTGATGGGTCAATATACCATCGGTCCAATGAACAGGCAAATAAGTAACAGTATAAAAAACCAGTATTGCCATGATGAATTCTTTCAGTAAGCATCACCGTCGCTGATGCCCGAGTGGTAATTCTGCAAGAACTGCAAGAACTGCAAGTGCTGCAAGTGCTGCAAGTGCTGCAAGTGCTGCACGTAAATTCTCCTGGCGACTACAGGTCATGGCGCGGAAGTTACAAATAGAAACAACTTATCGTTGCCGCAATGAAACTTAAAAGCATCCCGGGTGGTCTGCTTGTTCGAGTCAGTTACTTGAATGAGGAAACTCCAATGACGTTATCATTTTCTGGCAGAATTCCGTCGGCAATAGCTGCACGTAGTGAATCTGCCGTTACCTGTTCGGATGCCGAAGCCGTAAAGCCGGCTCGAGCCATGAAATCAATCACGGCAGTCAAGCCTGTACGCCAACTTTTCGTTTCGGCATTGATTCTGGGCGCGACAGCAATTGCCTCGAACTCATGGGCGGAAGGTCTGCCCGATTTCCGCAAGCTCGTGGAAGAGGAGGGGGGTGCGGTCGTCAGTATCAGCGTCGTGCGTGAAAGTCTGCAACCGACAGCGGGTAACTCGCAGGCACACCCATCGATGCCCGATGAACTGCGTCGATTCTTCGAGCAGATTCCGCGCGGGCAATCTCCCGAGGCACAGCCGGGCCGGGGGATCGGTTCAGGCTTCATCGTATCTGAAGACGGCTATGTCGTGACCAATGCACACGTGGTCGATGGCGCCTCTATGTTTTCCGTGACGCTGGATGACAGGCGTCAGTTGACAGCCACGCTTGTCGGCCTGGATAAAGCCACGGACATTGCGTTGTTGAAGGTATCGGCAACCGGCCTTCCGGTCGTGGAACTGGGTGACTCTGATGACGTAGAAGTCGGTGAATGGGTGCTGGCTATCGGGTCGCCATTCGGTCTGGATCATACTGCGACCCAGGGGATCGTTTCGGCCGTCTCGCGCAGTCTGCCTTCCGGCGGCTATACCCCGTTCATCCAGACAGATGTTGCTGTCAATCCGGGCAATTCCGGTGGGCCACTGTTCAACACTGACGGACAGGTCATCGGTGTCAATTCCCAGATCTATTCGAACTCCGGTGGGTATCAGGGCCTGTCCTTTGCCATTCCCGTCAATGTTGCCATGCATGTAGTCGAGCAATTGAAGACAACCGGTCATGCCAGTCGAGGGTGGCTCGGTGTATCCATCCAGGATGTCAACCAGGATCTTGCCGATGCGTTTGGCCTGGACTCGCCTCGAGGTGCGCTGGTTTCCAGTATCGTCGATGATGGTCCGGCGGACGCTGCTGGCATCGAAGCGGGAGACATCATCATCGCGTTCAATGAAATGCCGATCCGGCGATCCAGCGATCTGCCCGCACTGGTGGGCCTGGTTCCGGCTGGCGAATCAGCTGTCGTCACTATTCTCCGCAATGACAAGGAACGCGATATCGATGTCGCCATTGGTGAGTTCGATACCGAGCAGCTAGCCTCCAGCGGCAACGGTATGTCGGTTCCGGACGTGTTGGGGCTGGTCGTAGGTACGCTCGACGACAAGGCGTTGCAGGGGCGTGGAATCGAGCATGGGGTTGAAGTGCTGGCGGTGTTACCTGACAGCGCAGCAGCCGTGGCAGGAATTACCACCGGTGATGTGATTCAGTCTCTTGACGGACAGAGCATCCTCGACACCAGGGATTACCGCAAACAGGTTGCAGGTCTGGAGGCGGGAAAAAGCGTTGCGGCACTGGTGCTGCGCGGGGATCGATCTCTTTATATTGCGTTGAAGGTGGCCGGCGTGCACGAGTAAATGGATTTCGGCCCAGTTTCGGCTCATGTGTAGAGAGTAGAAAGACTGCCGGCGGGAACAGTCACTTTTAACCTGCTGCCGGCAGCACACAGACTGCAAATCATCCCGTCAGTTGATTATTCGCCTTGTTGGCATCGAGCTTGCACCGCACGAACGTTCATTCAATCAATAGAGATAGAATATTCGTGAAAAAGCAACAATGGGTACAATGTGCGCCACTGGGCGCATTGGCTTTGCTGGTACTGGGTGCCTGCGATTCATCAAATGATCAGGCGCTCGACTCCCAGGCGATTGACGGTTACATTGTCGGGGGTACCGTGTCGTGTGATGGTGAAGACGCCGGTGTGACCGCTGCCGGGGGCTGGATGACCTGTCCGGAAGGCACGAAACTGGTAACTGTACTTGGTGGAATGGATGTCGGTTTCGATGTGGAAGCCACTGAAAGCTCCATACCCTTTATTGGTAAGCTGACTGCCCCGGCAAATCTGGGATACGTCACCCCGTTGACTACGATCGCTGTGCGCCTGGCAACCACCGAAGACGGGTATGACGACACCCTGTGGCATTCGAGTGTCAAAAGTCTGGCCTCCGTTCTCAATGTACCGGAACTGGATCTGGCTGCTGATGCATCGCAGGACATGGATCTCATTCGCCTCAATGCGCAGCTGCAGCAGGTTCTCTCGGCCTTTGTCCGTTCCGAAGCTGACTACGAGGGGGCGATCGACGCTCTGGCAACAGTCGTAGCCGCACGGGATGAGAGCGGTTCGACTATCGATTTACAGGACGAAGTTGCCGATACGCTGATAGCCATCAATACTGCGCTGCAGGTCAACTATTCAGAAATTGCTCTTGGCGCGACTGAGCTCGAATCGCTGGCGGTGACCATTCAGGCGGCGAATATCGCCATCGCCGAGGCAGGCTCGCCGGATCTGGTGGCAGCAACGGCTGCAGCCAACAGTGTGGAACTGGCGCTGGTAACGATCGATCGAAGTGCCCAGGCGGTCACTCTGACTTCCTACGACGACGTCCAATACATCACCAGTGCTGTCTCCATCGATGACTTCGAGAGCAGTACGCTGAGCAACGGCAGCTACATGACGCAGGTTGATAGAAATCTGGACGAAGTCGGCTACGACAATAGTGTGCTGCAGTTCGACGAGGACCTGAACAACGTTGGTGTCACTATGGCATTCGAACTCAAATCCACCACGGCGGGAGATTCCCGCAGCCTGAGCTTCGTCAGTGATGACGTACGTCTGACTGCGTCCGCCGGGCAACCTGACAGTCTGGTTATCACCCTGCCTGATGGGGCCACTTTCGATGCGGTTGGAACTGATTCCCAGGGAACCGTGACGACAGCGGAAACAATGGTTGACGGACGAGACACATTCAGCAATCGGAGTGGAGCATTCTATGTCAACTACAGTCAGATCGTGGAAAAACTGGAAAGCCTTGGATTCGAGAATATTTTTGCCAGCGCCGGTAACTATGAAATGACTCTGCTCATCGGTGGCATCCGCATCAATGAGCGTTCGGGTAGTACCGTCGTACCTGCCCTGCGCTATGTCATTGCGGTGGGTGATCGGCAGGTTATCGGATCAGGATTCAAGGGTTACCTGAGCTACCTGCACTGAGAAGGACGCAGCTGACGTGCAAGCCTCAGGAGTCGTGCTGGCCAGCGTGCTGGCCGGTGCGACTCTGTTTTTCATCGCGGGGATAGACAGGGCGTACGGCGCAGTCGACGTCACACTGAAGACCGAAGGCGTGGGAGATCGCGTCGACCAGGCACCCAATCTTGCTGAGGGCGGTTTCGCACCGGCGGAATCCAAGCCTCGTGTTCAGGCCTTCTCCGCGAACATCGACTGGACTCTGGACGCACGCACCACCCTGAGTACATCGGTGGCGCGTCACGAACTCAATTCCCTGCGTGATTCGTTCGAAATCAATCAGATCGCACTGTCCACATTCACCAGGTTCAGTCCCCGGCGTGTGGATTATCTGCTCGGTGTGGAAGTGGGTCTGGTGGTCAATCACGCTCACCGACTTGTCAAGAATTCATTTACCCACTACAACGGCGCAACCCTGCGACACGCTGCAATCAACCAACCGCAGGATCTTACCCTCTCTGCCGGACTGAAAGGTGCTCGACTGCTAGGTCGAGGTTTCAGCTTCTCGGGCAATTTGAGCGCCGGCATAGTAGCCAGCGATCACAACTCAATGCAGGGACAGGGAGAGAGTAGTGAAGGGTGTCAGTACGCCTTCGAGACCAACGGGTCGACGGGCAGACTTCAGCAGCAGGGAGTCTGCGGGGCACTCGTCAGCTATTCCCAGGATTTTGCCAGCGAGGACGGGGTGGAAGAACGGCTCGGCTTTCGCTCATCGCAGGATGTTGCCTACCAGGCGCGTTTCGTCGAGGCGGGTGGCGGGTTGGGCTGGACTCATCGAACCCTCTCATTCAGCCTGGGTTACAGCTTCAGACAGTACTTCCGGGACCGGTTGGATCAGCGAATCAGCAGCAACGGGGATACACCCACGCGCGTCAGCCAGATGGCCCGGGCGGTGATGGCTGTTCGCCTGGGACGACGCTGGACGGTGTCACTGGCATCGATCTACCAGAGCGCGCCGTATCTGGATGAGATTCCGTTGCTGTACACCGCCTTTACCAGTGAGCGCTATAGCGCGGGTGATTCGCTGAGTTTCCAGTTGAGTGCGACCATGCATTTGTAAACGAGCGTGTCCAGTGCTCATTGAGGTATGGACCTGGGGATGTCCGTGTGTATACTCGGAGACGTTGGCACGCAAGCATGGCATCGCTGATCTCGACAATGCAAGCATGGACTCACGGTCGGCTCCGTATGTCTTGCCTCTACCACGTTCACAGTATGCGTTGTGCATCGCCAAATTCGGATCCAGTGACGAGTCGCCTGCACAGCAGATGTCTGTCGGAGCCGTATTATGGTCAACATTAGTCCCCAGTACAGAGACCGAGAATACCCCCGAAACTTGCCAGGACGACCTGGAGGCGCGGTCCTTATCGTGTCTGTACGGCATTCGGATGCCGTAGTCATTGCTGAACTCCTGAGCCGTGCCGGATATCGATCGCAATGGCTTGGCAGTCTTGCCAATCTGCATGCTCTGGCGCACCGGAAGGGCGATTTGATCGCCACGGTGCTGTGCCACAGAAGCCGCCTGTCGCAGGGTGTCGGCCGTACCGTGAACCAGAGTCAGTACGCTCGATCCGACCAATCCAGCATGCCAAGTCAGTTACCAGTCCATCTGCGCAGTAAACGCGTCATCATCGTATCCGATTGCACAGCGGAGGATACTGTCGTCTCCCTATTGCAGGATGGTGCCCATCACTGTTTCAACCTGAACGATCCGCCGCTGGTGCTGCAGGTCAGGCTCGAGGCGGCGCTGCGTCGCCACGGACGTGCCCGCGACGGGTCCATCATTCAGGGCGATATTCGATTCGACCTGCAGAAAAGGCGGGTGACCCGGGCCGGTAAGGCAGTTGATCTGTCACCCAAGGAATTCGAGCTGGCGGTTTACCTGTTTTCAAACCGCGGTCGAGTCGTGGACAACAGTGAACTGATGACATCCATCTGGTCACTGCCGCCGGAAATGGATACACGACGCATCGATACCGCAGCCTGCCGGGTTCGCAAGAAACTGAAACTGGATACGGCGCATGGCTGGGAATTGAAACGTCTGCGGCGGATCGGCTATCGACTGGTTGCCGTGTCACGGTATCCGGTGGAGAGTTGACAAGCCTGTCGAATACTTCGGCCGCGTTGATCAGGCGATCCCGTCCAGTGTTTACTGGCCGACACCCAGTCGGCCATCCGGCACCGCATTGCGCCTGATGGCGATATTGGGGCTGATCATGAAGAGATCGCCGTTGCGCCCATTGGGTTGTCGGCGGCTACATCAGGTAAGATCCGTGGCTTACGCAATTGCGCAAGAATTGGAATAGTGACTCATCCATGTATACCCTGTTGATCATCTTCCTGCTGGTATCCATCGTATTCTCTTTTCTGTGCTCCATCTGGGAAGCAGTCCTGTTGAGTATCACCCCGTCCTTCACCCAGGTGCAGATTCAGGAGGGCAACGATCTGGGAAAGGCACTGCAGGAATTCAAGCAGAATGTCGATCGACCCCTGGCAGCCATCCTGACGCTGAACACCATTGCCCACACGGTCGGTGCCATCGGCGTGGGGTCGCAGGCCACCAGTATCTGGGGTGTCTCCATCATGGCCACGGCCGTGGTACCTGTCCTGATGACCCTGGCCATACTGCTGCTATCCGAAATCATTCCAAAAACCATTGGTGCCAACTATTGGCGTGAACTGGCGGTATTCACCGTGCGCAGCCTGAAGATCGTCATGTGGATCCTGGCGCCACTGGTCTTCATCAGTCAGATCATCACCAAGGCACTGAAAAAGGACAAGGACGCATCTGTGTTTAGTCGA
>JABDKN010000217.1 GCA_013002205.1 Granulosicoccus sp. | reverse complement strand
CCCCAGACCGGCTGCGAACAAGGGCATGCCGGAAAAGAAGGCCAGTCCAAGCAACACGATGCCAACCAGCAGCCGGACTATACGATCTGTCGAACCTACATTCCTGGTCATTTGATGATCCTCATTTATGGCGGCGGAATTACCGGATACGCGCAGAATAACCAGTTCCACAGTACACCGTCAGTAACAAAGTCACACAGATAGGAATATTGATATGTATCAAATCCAGTGTAATCCTGCCCGGCGGCAAGACGAGCGTTACCGATTACGGGCAGTTCACTGACGGGTCAATTGTTCCAGTGCAGCGACATCGAGCAGTCTTATATTGCCTCGGGACTGGACGATCCATTCACGTCTCTGGAATTCGGACAACTGCCTGGAGATGACCTCGCGCGCGGTCCCGATCTCCGCCGCCAATTGCTGGTGAGTCACCGAAAGCTGTCTGGCTCCATTGGCCAACTCCAGTATTTTCTGTGCCAGCCGTATGTCCATCCTCTGGAATGCAACGTCCTCTATGATCAGAAAGAGATCGGTTATTCTTCGTGAATAGGCATGAAATACAAACTGTCGAAAATGGCCGGAATTTGCCAGCAAGGCATCGAATACCCGGCGTGGTATGGCTGCGGCCTGTACTGCAGTTTCCGATATACCGGTGGCGGTATAGTGTTCATGGGCGAGCAGGCAGGAGGTTGTCAGTACGCAGCTTTGACCGGCTCTGACTCGATATAACACTATCTCCCTTCCTCGCTCAGAGGTGTGTTGCACTCTCACCGTGCCCTCCAGTACCAGCAATAACCTGTCCGGCGTTTTACCCGGTCCGAATATCACCGTATCTTCCGCCACGCTGACCAGAGCGCTCTGTTGTACGAGCATGTCCTGATCGGCAGCGGCCAGGGAACTCAGTTCGGGAAATCGGTGGATCCAGTTCATGGGCGGTGGACGCATTACCAGTGTTTGCAGGCCGAGAGCAATAACTGGATGGGATTACCAGCTTGACCAGGCTGACTGTTCCCGAATTCTACTTGAGCTTGAGTGTCCGGGTCTGTGCTTTACGCATTCGGATATTGACCATCTCCACAGCCACGGAAAATGCCATCGCGAAATAGATATAGCCTTTTGGCACGTGGACGTCGAAGCCCTCGACGATCAGCGTCATTCCTACCATGATCAGAAACGACAGCGCCAGTAT
The DNA here is from genome assembly GCA_013002205.1 of Granulosicoccus sp. Classification (GTDB taxonomy): domain Bacteria; phylum Pseudomonadota; class Gammaproteobacteria; order Granulosicoccales; family Granulosicoccaceae; genus Granulosicoccus. The sequence goes on along the minus strand of JABDKN010000217.1, from coordinate 2,264 downwards.
CTTGATTGTCGGATTGTTGTCGACAAAGTCGCTGATCGCCTTGGAAGCCAACAGCATGACACCTACCGCAATGATGATGGCCGTCATCATGATAGGCAATTCGTCGACCAGACCCACGGCAGTGATGACCGAATCCAGGGAAAACACGATATCCAGAATAGCTATCTGCACTAATACACTGTAAAACGCCGCCGATGCACCCGCCGTCTGGTTCTCTTCCTCGATCTCGAAACTGGCATGTATCTCACGTGTCGACTTGGTCAGCAGAAACAGCCCGCCACCGATCAGAATGACGTCCCGTCCCGAGATATCCTGGTCGAACACATGAAACCAGGGCTCAACCAGGCTCATGACCCACGCTATGGACAACAGTAACGCGAGACGGGCGATCATCGCCAGTGCAATCCCCAGTTTTCTCGCCTGATCACGCTGCTGCTCAGGCAAACGTGCCACCAGAATCGATATGAAGATGATGTTGTCGATACCCAGCACGATCTCCAGCGCCGTCAGCGTACCCAGGGCAATCCACGCCTCAGGACTTGTCAGTAACTCAACCATCAGTCGATCCAGTCATCAATACACCTGTTGCCGCCCCGGGGACGAATTATTGAGCCCGCTCTTTGCACCGGGCCTGATCTGCCTCTCTCCGACGTGCCGGAGAGGCAGCAGTGAGTATAGACTTGGAATAACACTGCCGGAGCACTCTGCAAACTTGAGCTGGATTTCTACTGATCAAGGGGCAGCTGCAGGTCGACAGGCGTATCGATGTCGAACAGTATTCCTGCATCGTCACAGGGAACCTCGACGACGCTGTCCGGGAAGCGTCTGGCGAGAACTCGGGCACCCTTGTCTCCCGCGAGCATGAGCACAGAGTCGAACAGAGATGCGGCGATCAGAACCGGATTACCTCGCTGCCCCTTAAATGTCGGAATATAGAGCGCGTGTTTCGGGTCTTGCCTGAATGCGGTGATCACCCCGTTCATCGTGTCAACGCCAGCCTCAGGCATGTCTCCCAGACACACCAGCACCGCATCAACCGCTGCCACGCCTAATGTAGAAATACCAAGTACCAGTGAACCGGCCATACCACTTGAATATCCCGTATTGTGAACCTGCAGCAGAGGTACGGCATGGGCGGGCCAGACAGTGTCGCACAGCGCACTGATACGAGCCTGGTCATGGCCGGTGACGACCAGCACGTCGGATACATCGCTGCAACTGACCGCATCCAGGACATGCGCCAGCAGTGGCCTGGAATCCCGGAGAGCCAGCAGCTTGTTGCCTTCGCCGAAGCGGGACGATGACCCGGCAGCCAGCACCAGCGCAGCCACCCGACGAGGGCGATGTTGATCTGCAGAGGGCGTTTGCCGGTTCGGCGAGGCACGATTCGACGGCACGTGCATTCATCATCAAGCTGCGGGAACGCAACTATCCCACACTATCCGGACCCCAGTGGGTCAGTGCAACGCACTATTTGACCACTGTAACGCGCAGATACGGGGTTATTTCCTGCCATCCCTGCGGGAATTGTTCATTGGCCGCCTCACTCGACACACCGGAAGGAATCATGACAGGGTCTCCGGCAATCCACTCTGCGGGGGTCACGACGGCGTGCTTGTCGGTGAACTGCAGGGCGTCGATGGCGCGCAGTATTTCACGGAAATTGCGCCCGACAGCCAGTGGATAGCTCAACGTCAGGCGGATACGCAATTGCGGATCGATTATAAACAGGCTGCGAACTGCCTGCCGGTCATCCTCCTGCGGATGTATCATCTCGTAGAGTCTTGCAATGCGCAGATCGGGATCGGCTATCAGCGGAAACTCTACCCGGGTTTTCTGGGTACGGTTCACATCGTCGATCCATCGTCGGTGATCAGCGACCGTATCCGTGGACAAGCCCAGCGGCTTGACGTCGCGACGTGCAAATTCCGAGGCAAGTTGCGCCGTCCTGCCCAACTCGGTCGTGCATACCGGCGTGAAGTCTCCCGGGTGGCTGAAAAACATGATCCAGAATCCGCTGCCCCAGGCATGCAGGCTCAACTCACCGTGGGTGCTGGATGCCAGAAAATCGGGTGCACGCTCACCGATACGCAGTGTCAAGATAGTTCTCCGAGGCCGACAGGATATACAGGCGGTACTCTTCGTGTATCGTCTTGCCGCGTCGGATCCTTTACTGCAGCTGCCAGCGGATTGGCAGCTTGCCGTGACGGAGGTGGCAGAATCAGGAACCGTTGGGGCAAGGTACGAAACATCCCTGATCCGGT
>JABDKN010000191.1 GCA_013002205.1 Granulosicoccus sp. | reverse complement strand
CCTGCAAGGTGATGATGGGTCCCGGGAAGGTCGGGGCTTCTTTTCATAAGCGGAAATTGCCTGATGAATTCTGGAGACTATTCGCAGCTGCGCAGCCGATCTGTTGACTCGATTCGGCAGGCCATACGCCGCAATGAATATCGGGGGCACACAGCAGGTCTTGCACCAGGTTTTCTGCAGGCCAATGTGGTGATACTGCCCGAGTCTTACGCTCTGGATTTCATGCGCTACTGTCAACGCAATCCGAAACCCTGTCCGCTGGTCGGTGTGTCTGAAACCGGTGACCCGATATTGCGTACTCTGGGTGCGGAGATCGATATAAGAACGGATGTACCTTCGTACTGCGTCTATCGGGAGGGTGAGTTGAGTGAGACTCTGCCCGATATCAAAGCTCTCTGGTCAGATGATATGGTCGCCTTTGCACTGGGGTGCTCATTTACGTTTGAAAACGCCCTGATCGAGGCTGGCATACCTATCTGGCATATCGACAACGACAGGACGGTGCCCATGTACCGCTCTGGCATCATGACGGTCGCCGCTGGCGGATTTGGTGGTGAAATGGTCGTCACCATGCGCGCCATCGATGCCGAACGTGTGGACGACGCCAGTCGCATATCCCGGCGTTTTCCGCTTGCGCATGGCGGACCGGTGCATATAGGTGATCCATTGGCTATCGGCATTGCGGATCTGCAATTGCCTGACTGGGGAGACGTGCCTCCGCCTGTCGGCAATCAGGTTCCCGTGTTCTGGGCCTGTGGCGTGACACCACAGCAGGCGCTGATGCACGCCCGTCTTCCTGTGTCGATCAGTCACCAGCCTGGGCGAATGCTCATTACCGATATCGATGAACAGGCCGAAGTGCCGATCCTTCAGGATGCCAGCAAGCTTTCGATACGCGATGCCATGTCCAGCAAGGCCTGATCCGAGTTTGCCTGGGCGGTCAGCATCAGGCCGGTGGTGATCCCTCCGACACACAGAGGCAGAGAAATGCTGCAGCAATTCAATACGTTGGCTATGCTGGGATTGCGCAGTACCTGCGTATTGATCCGCGCATAGCTGTCATCATCAAGCAGCTCATCGAACGGCGGTGGCAGGATTGGAACGGTCGGCATCAGCAGTACCTTGCTCTGCATTTCTGTACGAAATTGTCCGATGAGCCGTTCACGCTGGTTGAGCGTCTTGCGGTACTCGACAGCCGTCACTGTGTCGGCTCTGGCCATACGGCTCGCTACGCGCGGGTCGAAAAGGTCCAGTTTTGTTCGATACGCTTCATCGTATTCCGCCCGCGACTCCACCGCCGCAAAATGCCACGCGGCGAGATTCGCCAGGCTCCGCAGAGATGCCAGAGAACGCGTACTAATGATGTAGCCACCGGCTGAGAGGGTGGAGATGGCGTGCTCGAATGCCCTCGCTACCTCGGGCTCCATATCGTCCATCCCGTAGTTGTCAGGCACGATGAATTCAGGGTCAATAGCAGATCCACGCTCCTCGGAACGATCCCGGATGCAGTTGAATGCCAGCGAGCAGGCAGCAACGCTGGCGGTCATCGGACCGACACTGTCAAGGCTTCGCGACAGGCTCTTGCACCCTTCGCGGGATACGGCACTCTGGCTGGGCTTGAATCCGACAATGCCGTTGAACGCGGCCGGTATGCGCAAGGAGCCACCCGTATCCGTACCGAGTGCGATATCGGCAACTCCCAGCGCCACCGACACCGCACCTCCAGCGGTTGAGCCTCCAGGTATGCGGCCTGGCATGATGGCGTTGTCAGGGGTGCCATGATGCGGATTCAAACCCAGACCCGAGTAAGCCAGTTCAGTCATGCTGGTGTGTCCGATGATAATGGCTCCTGCCTCTCGCAAACGGCGTACGGCGGGTGCATCGGACTGTGCGGGTGCACAGTGCGACATGAATCTGCTGCCTGCCGCGGAGACGTATCCCTTGACGTCGAACAGGTCTTTTACGGAAACCAGTGCACCGCGCAAAGGGTGCGAGATGCGGGTGTCGCCTGGTACGCCGGAACTCGGTGCAGAACCCGCACCGTCCGTCGTCGATCTACCGTGCAGTTGGCGAGCCTGCGTCATCGACTGTTCGTCGAACACTTCCGTGAACACATGCCGCAGGACAGGGTCATCCTGTCCCAGGCGGTCGTGCAACTGCTCAAGCCTTCGTGCAGCGTTCTCAGGTGTCCAGGCAAAGTCAGTGTTCATCGTGTCTCCGGTGAGCCTTAAGGTACTCGTCCACGTCGCCGTGCAGCATTTCTGCCGGCTGTATGCACCGTTCAGGGAAACGTGCTGAGTTACTGTTGTGTCATGCAGGCCACATGACCAGGCTGGGGCCGGTCGAGATCATTGCACGAGCGGCAGTACCCTGACATGGTATGCCATCTCGATGCTCCGCCGGGTGACTGGATCATGCAGGCTCATACGGTAATCACAGGCCGGACGTACACCACCAATAGCTCCCAGCGTGCCGCATAACATGGCGCTGTCGTCCACCAACGGATACCGACTGATCAGTTCTGCAAGCGGGCGAATATGCGCCAGTGTGCCTTGCTGGTACATCACCCACTGTTCATCCTCTTTGATTTGACAGCTCAGCACCAGTTCATCCAGGTGGTCGCTGACATCGGCAAAGCGCCATAGCTGCCGTGCACAGGGCTTGGCACATGCCTGCTTGGACGCCGCTACCGAAAAGACTTCCAGGTCGCGGTCGGTGTGATCCGACGCTACCGAAATCCAGAGTTCGTCGCGGCATTTCAGTAGCAGTGGTTCCACCTCTCCCGAACTGCCTCCACCCACCACCTGTATTTCCCCCTCTGTTGTCAGCAGGCTGCTTGATACTCGATAGAACAGTGGTACCCGGGAAGGCGGCGAAATGCCCAGGGCTTTCAATTCGTCGATGTGATGCTCAACGGCCGCCTGGTCCCTGCCGGTCCAGCCTGCAACGATGATCGATGTCGGCAGGAAGTTGATGCTCTGCTCGTCCGCCAGCAGATTCACAGGGAGAGTCCCGCCGCGCATCGTTCGCAGGATGTTGCGTCGTCTAGCTGCGGGATCGCCCTTGCGGACACCACTGGATCGTGGTGGATTTTCTGTGGCAGCGAACCGGCATGCGGTTTTTCGAGCCAAACTGAATTACCGCGGAGGAAACGGGTGTCCCGGGCTGGACTTATGGATGAGATGGATGAGATGGCAGGTTTCATGAACACTCCCGACTAGAGATGCGTGGGTAGATACAGCGCAATGGCAGGAAAGATGACCAGCAGCGCTACCATCAACAGCATGGCGATTGCATAGGGTATGACACCGATCATCACGTCGCTGAAACTTCCCGTCCTCCTGGCCGCCTGGACCACATACAGGTTGAGTCCGACCGGTGGGGTAATCAGAGCCATCTCCACGAGCATGATCATCAGGATACCGAACCATAGCGGGTCGTAGCCAAGCTGCACGATAATCGGCACTACGATGGGAATGGTTGCGACCATCAGTGACAGAGTCTCGATGAAGAATCCCAGTACGATGTACATCAGTATGATGACCAGCAGTGTCGCCAGGGGACCCAGCCCGAGATTCTGCAGGAAACTTTGCAGAGCGCCACTGACGCCGGCCGCGGTGAGCACGAAGTTCAGGACATAGGCACCGATGACGACCAGCATGATCATGGCGGTTGTTCGTACGGTACCTTTCAGGCTATCCATCAGCATGGACAGCGACAGTGCCCGCTGCGTCATCGCGATGATGAAGGCCATGGCAACGCCAACCGCTGCTGCCTCGGTGGGTGTGGCCCATCCCGCGTAGATCGAACCGACGATAGCTGTAAACAGGCCCAGCAGTGGCAACAGATCGGCGAGACCCGACAGGCGGCGTGACCAGTTGGCGTTGATGCCGGGTCCGCCCAGTGAAGGTCGTACTGTACACAGAAGTGCCGTGACTGCCATGAAGATAAGCGCCAGCAGTAATCCAGGCAACAGACCGGCGAGAAACAGTTTGGGAATAGATGTCTCTGTAAGGAATCCGTATACGATCAGATTGATCGATGGCGGGATCATGATTCCCAGCGTGCCGCCGGCGGCAATCGCTCCCGAGAACAGTCGTGGGCTGTAGCCCAGTCGCTCGGCCTGAGGCATGGCGACCGAGGCGACGGTGGCAGCGGTAGCGACCGAAGAACCGGAAGTTGCTGAAAACAAGGTAGCCGTGGCAATGTTGGCGTGTATCAATCCACCAGGCAGCCACGAGACCCACGCTTCCAGCGCTGCATAGGTACGACGCGCAATTCCACTTCTGACCAGTATTTCGCCCAGGAGTACGAAGAACGGAATGGCAATCAGTGTCGCGCTGTTCGACGATGACCAGATCACCTGGCCCAGCCCACGCATCAGAGGGAACGGACTGAACAGGGTATCGATGCCGAAGGCCAGCAGAAACAGTACGATGCCGACCGGAATCGACAACGCAAGCAGTAGCAGTAAACCGGTTGCAGTAAATAGAATCATACGTCTTCGCGCAATCCTGCTGCAGCATTGACATCACTGAACTGCCCGCGCGTTATCAAAGACAGTACGCAGGCGGTAATCAGTACAGAGGAGATGGCAAACCATACCCAGCCTGCCATCCACAGCGATTGAGGAATCCACAACGGAGTTTCCAGCGTCGTGTTGGCTGTCGATTGGTTCTGTATGGATTTTGCCAGCACCGGCCACACGCGGTAGGCGATGATCAGTGTGGTGGCGGACAACGACAGGATAGCCACCAGGTCGAACAGGGCTTGTCCCATCGACTGGCAACGGGAGCGTAAGAGATCGATTCGGACATGTGCCAGATGGGTAAGGGCATAGCTCATGCCCCAGCTGGTGGTGATCGCCATGACGTAACCTGAAAGCTCGTCAGTTCCTCCCAGCGAAAAGGAGAACTGACGAGCCGTGACGTCGAATACAGTCACCAGCACGCTGGCCAGCAATAACGCACCCGCAGCCACCGCGATACCTTCATTCAGCCGTTGAAGCGCGCGCAGTGTCCTGAGCATGTCGATGTGCCTGATTATTTCGTGGCGATGGTCACCCCAGTCACCTTGCCGACACTGTCGTTCCAGCGTTGTCCCCAGTCACCACCTGCACGTTCGGCCCAGTCCGGGAGAACGGTGGACACCAGAGCATCGCGAGCGGTCTCCAGGTCAGCCTCAGTCACCTCGACCAGTGTCATGTCACGCTTCTCTCCCGGGCAATCACCCTGACCGGTCAGGCACGCGATATCCCTTGTCAGGGCAGACTGGGCTGAGGCCCATGCCGGTGCTTCGATGTGCTCTGCTACCTGCGTGGAGATCAATGTCTGCTCGGACTCACTGAGTGATTCCCACTTGTCCATATTCATGGCGGTCACCACCGGATCCCAGCCGCCCAGCGGAATGGGCAGAAGATGGGTAGACACTTCCCACCAACCGGCACTGTAGCCAGAGCCTGCGCCAGTCACTGCACAATCGACAACACCGCGTTGCAAGGCCCCCGGGACCTCACCGAAGCTGACGTTGACGGCCTCGGCTCCAAGTGCTTCCAGCAGCTTGCCTGTCATCCGGCCTGATGCACGAATCTTCTTGCCCGAAAGATCAGCCAGAGAGCTGATCTCTGCGTTGCAGAATACGACTTGCGGAGGGTAGGGGGCAATTCCCAGCACCTTGGCGTTGAAAACATCCGCATAAATATCATCGACCATGGGTCGGGCTGCTTCAATCATTGCCTGCGCAGACGTTGCATCATTGGCGATCAGTGGTACGTCCAGGCCCTCCAGCGCCGGTGAATCGGACACGGCATAGTCCGCAACGGTCATGCCGACATCGAAGACACCGGTGCCCAGCATGCGGAAAACGTCTCCACCCTGGATGCCCATCTGGTCATGTGTTGTCAAATTGGCCTTGATCGTTCCGTCGCTGGCAGCGGGCAGCCTGTCATTCCAGAATGGCGCTTCGTACTCCTTGTGCAGGGGTAAACCACTCCAGCTGCCCACCACCGACAGCGTCTGCTCCGCCAATGCAGACCCACTGGCGATCAATGCTCCCAGTACCCACAGTATTTTTGTCATGCCTTTCTCCGTTGTCGAATTTACTGGCCGGATTTGCCGAGAAACAGCCGGCACGCACCGCCGAGCCTGCGGCCAGAACAAGAATGCAAGCAGACGGGTATAAATGCAAATCGAAGTTCGGTCCCCGCAACGATAAATAAGCTTTATCACCTTGCATTATCACCCGATCGGCTGATTTGACCGGATCAGGGATGTTTCGTACCTTGCCCCAACGGTTACTGATTCTGCCACTTCCGTCACGGCAAGCTGCCAATCCGCTGGCAGCTGCAGTAAAGGATCCGAGGCGGCAAGACGATACACGAAGAGTACCGCCTGTATATCCTGTCGGCCTCGGAGAACTATCTTGACACTGCGTATC
>JABDKN010000168.1 GCA_013002205.1 Granulosicoccus sp. | reverse complement strand
CTCTGTGCCAGCCGGGCTGGCCGAGCCTGCACGGGTGTTGCGAGAATCATAGGAGTTTTATTAAATAATGGACCTTGTTGGCTATCTGAAAACGATACAAAAGGATAGTGTCGCGTTGCTGGATACTGTCGAGAACTCGCTAACCTACCAAGAATTACTCGACGCAATCGCCCGGATCGGTAACCAACTGACCGAGGCAAACATTGGCGCGAATAATGTCGTCGCCGTGATTGGTGCTCAACCGCTTGCGTTGATGCAGTGTATTCTGGCCACAATAGATTCAGCCATCTGTGCACCACTGGATCCGCATGCCTCGAAGCAGGAACTTCAGGACATGCTGTCTCGACTGAAAGCTGTGGCTGTCGTACTGGACGATACGATCGAGCCTGCTGCCGTGAGCCAGGCTGCGGCCGCACTTGACTTGCCACTGTTTGGTCTCAAGGCCGGTGACAACGGTGAAGCAGCACTTCGCATCACACGTTCCGTTTCCGGACAATCGTCAGATGGCAGCTCGCAGTTTCCTGGCGGCACCGCATTGGTATTGCCATCCTCCGGTACGACTGGGACTCCCAAATTGATCCCGCTGACACAGGCCAACCTGTTGATTTCATCTGCGGCCATTTGCGACTCTCTGCGCCTGAATGCGTCGGACCGGTGCCTGAACGTCATGCCGCTTCATCATATTCACGGACTCGTCGGGGCTGCTCTGTCGACATTGTCCAGCGGCGGCAGTGTTGTATGTGCCGGTGTATTCGATGAGCAGGCGTTCATCAAAGACCTGGTGCACTATCGACCTACGTGGTATACGGCGGTGCCGACTATTCATCGCAGCGTCGTGCAGGCCTGGAGCCGAGCCGGAAAGAACAACGAGCCGCATTACCTGCGGTTTGTGCGATCGTGTTCTTCAGCCCTCCATCCCGATCTGTTTACATCGCTTCAGGAAACGCTGGGTGTACCGGTGATCGAGGCTTACGGGATGACCGAAGCGGCTCATCAGATCGCGAGTAATCCACTGCCACCTCGTGTGCAAAAGCCGGGATCAGTCGGAGTTCCCTGTGGCACTCGTGTCTCGTTGTTCGATAATGAAGGCAACACGATACTGGCTAATGATTGCGTAGGTGAGATAGCAATCTGTGGTCCGGCGGTAACGGCAATGGGCTTCACTCAGTCAGGTGCAGGTGCAATACGCGACAGGACTGAATGGCTGCGTACCGGAGACCTTGGTTATTGGGATCTGGATGGCTACCTGTATCTCGCTGGTCGAATCAAGGAGATCATCAATCATGGCGGCGAGAAAATTTTGCCCCATGAGATCGACACCGTGCTGCAGCAGCATCCAGCTGTTGCTACGGCGGCCACTTTCGGAATCCAGCACGATACATTGGGAGAGGAGGTGGCCGCAGCGGTAGTTCTGGTGCAAGGCGAAACGGCATCTGAGCAGGATCTTCGTCAATTCGCAGCAGAGCGACTGAGTCGATTCAAAGTACCTGTCGTCATACACATAGTTGACCATATTCCAAGTACATCCACTGGCAAGCCCCGTCGTAGTGAGCTCTCTCGACTGTACCAGCCAGCGCAGCCTGCCTTCGATGACCCGACACAGAGCAACGGTGTCAGTAGTTCAGAGGTTACGTCTCAATCAATCCTGCTTGAACTTTGCCGTGAATTACTCGGGCGTTCGACGGTTGAGCCTGAGGATAATTTCTTTGTAATCGGGGGAGATTCGATCACGGCTTTTCGGCTGGTATCGCTCCTGTCTGAGCGCCTTGGTATCGATGTGGGCTTGCGTGAGGTGTTCGTTTCACCAAAATTGTGCGAATTTGCCCGGGTGTTGGATGGACAGCGCTCGAAAGAAATGATGGCTCAGGCCGAAGAGCCCCGGATGCCGACTGTGGAGGTGTGTGATGATGAGAATACGCAAGCACTCTCGCACGCGCAGGAGCGGCTGTGGTTTATCGACCAGCTCGAGGGGCCCAGTACGCTGTACAACATGCCCTCTGCGTTGCACCTGCGTGGCGCGCTGCAGGTGGAGGCGCTGGAGCGTGCCCTGCAGCAGATCGTCCAGCGCCACGAAGTGCTGCGAACGGCGATCGTGTCGGGACCCGAGGGCATACCAAAGCAGCAGGTCACACAGGAGGCTCTGGCACTGCATCGGGTGAGTGTGCAGGGCAGTAATGAGGCGTGCGATGCCGCGGTAAATCGGCTGGTGAGTGAGGAGCGTGAGAGGACGTTTGATCTGTCCGCTGCGCTGAAGATCCGGGCCACGCTGTTGACGGTGAACCGTGAAGGTGAAGGTGAAGGTGAAGGTGAAGGTGAAGGTGAAGGTGGTAGTGCAGCAGCTGGGCAGTGGGCAGAGTACCTGCTGCTGATCACGCTGCACCACATTGCCTCGGATGGCTGGTCGATGGGTGTGTTGTGGAAGGAGCTGGGTGTGCTGTATGGAGCGTACAGCACAGGCAAAGAGCCCCGGTTGCCACCCCTGCCGATGCAGTATGCCGAGTTTGCGGCCTGGCAGCGTCAGTGGCTCGATGAGGCGCTGTTGGGCCAGCAGCTGGAGTACTGGCGTGCCCAGCTCTCGGGTGCACCGGCGCTGCTGGAGCTGCCCACGGATCATCCGCGTCCGGCGGTGCAGCGGTTTCGCGGTGGCGTGCACCGCTTTGCTCTGCCGGCCCGGTTGAGCGATCAGCTGCGGGCGCTGGGTCGGGAGCAGGGTGTCACGTTGTACATGACCCTGTTGTCGGCATTCAGTGTGCTGCTCAGTCGCTACAGCGGACAGCAGGACATCGTGGTGGGCTCGCCGGTAGCCAACCGTACACGGGTGCAGATCGAGTCGCTGATCGGCTTCTTTGTCAACACGCTGGTGCTGCGCACGGATCTGTCCGGTGAGGTAAGTTTCAAGCAGTTGCTGGGTCGGGTACGAGAGATGACCTTGCAGGCCTACCAGCATCAGGACATGCCGTTCGAGAAGCTGGTGGAGGCGTTGCAGCCGGGTCGATCGATGAGCTACTCGCCGCTGT
>JABDKN010000166.1 GCA_013002205.1 Granulosicoccus sp. | reverse complement strand
ATTACCGGCGGGCATGCTTGTACGTGGTCTGGGCAACGGGCAACTGGAGCTGGACTGGACCGTGCCTGCCACCGCAGATCAGGAGTCTGTAGTGGAGTTGATTGCCATCGACACCCTGGACAATGCGCTGCGCGGTACGCGAAATCTGCTCATCAATGTTTCGGGCACCACGCCGCAGACGGGGAACGACGGGTCGAGCACGGGCGATTCGCCGGATGAGTCGTCTGCTTCTCACTCGGCGCCCGTATTCACGCCCGTAGCACCGCAGACCGTGAAAGCCGGTGACCTGCTGGTGTTGCGCATACAGGCTCCTGATGCTGATGGTATTCCTCCTGCTCTCAACCTGGTCGATCCACCGGCAGGTTCGAAATTTACCGATAATGGTGATGGCACACGAACCCTGCGCTGGCAGACCAGTACTGAAGATATCGGCAGGCGCACCATGACCTTCGTGGCGATCGATCACGCCGTGCCCAGCCTGACAGCAAGCATGAGTATCGAGATACAGATCACTCATTAGATTGCCGGGGCTGCCGGTCCGGTCACAGCGACTGCTGTCGAGGATCGTCAATATAGGGCGATGTCTAAGAAATCGATTCAGTTGCCCAGCCTGTTACTCCTGGCTTGTTCAATCACCGCCGGTGTTGTCAGCGCCGGGCAAAGCGGGCAGCTGGTCAGTGAGTGGGCGGCATCATTCCAGGCTGCAGAAGGCGACAATCCGCTGCCTGCGACAGAAGGCCGCTGGGAAGCATTGAACAGTTCCGACGGGTCCGTTCTGAGCGCTCGTCACGAAGCGGCCGGTGTGGTGGTCGGTGACGATATCTATCTGATCGGCGGTCGGGGAAATCGACCGGTGGAGCGGTTTTCCAGCCGACACGGTGGCTGGGAAAACCTGGGCTCTGCCCCGCTTGAGCTGCATCATATGCAGCCCGTCGTTCTTGGTACGCGAATCTACGTTCTCGGAGCATTTACATGTTGCTATCCCCGTGAGCAGCTCGTGTCGGGGATTCATGTGTTCGATACACAATCCGCCACCTGGGACGTAGCAGGCAGCATTCCGTCCGCTCGCTTGCGTGGCAGCGCCGCGGCGGTTCAGCACAATGGCAGGATCTATCTTCTCGGCGGCAACACTCGAGGACACGACGGTGGCGCCGTGGGCTGGTTCGATGAGTATGATCCTGGCACTGGCCAATGGCGGGTGTTGGCAGATGCTCCCCATGCACGGGATCATTTCTCGGCAGTGATCGTTGGTCAGACGCTGGTCGCCGCAGCCGGCCGGCAGACCACTATGCCAAGTCCGGCAGCCAACCCGGTTCGACCTGTTGATATCTATGACTTCAATACCGGTCAGTGGCGATCCGGGGCTCCCATTCCAACGTCCAGAGGCGGTGCGGTTGCGGTTGCTCACGGCACCGAGACCATCATTGCCGGCGGTGAGATCAATACGTCCATGACCGCACTCAAAGTCGTGGAGGCATACGACCTGGAGTCGGACAGCTGGCGTACTCTACCGCCGATGAATACCGGACGTCACGGCAGTGGTGGCGGCATCATCGGTCGCCAGATGTACATGCTTTCAGGTGCCAGTAGCGTCGGAGGCGCAACCGAAACACGAGATGCCGAGACACTCCGGCTCGCGGAGATCATGACGGAGGCCAGTGATCCGCCAGACCCGGACGGTAACCCCGACACAGAACAGACAGACGAGACAGAAGAGACAGACGAGACAGAAGAGACAGACACGACAGCCCCGGCGGATACACCGGAGCCGGTGATGGATTCTGGTGACGACGATTCTGCCGGGAATACGCCCATTGATGAGTCCGATGACCAGGCTATGGAGCCGCCGGTCATCAGCCGCCGGGGCGGCGGCAGGATGGGTGTCGAATTCCTGCTGCTATTGGCAGTATTGTTAGTCGTTCGCAGGTGGCACCGAGCGGGTTATTGCGCTGCCTGAAATTTGTGTTCAGGGCGGGGCTTACTCATCTGGCTTCCGGAATCGCCCTGCCGACGTGTTGAAGGCTATCTATCCGCACTGTTCGCCAATGCACTGACTACACTGCTTGTCATCAGCCCGGGTGATCCCATTGTTATTTGCGAGGCCGGTCTTCGGGCTGGCAGTTTGGCGCGCTTCAGCTCATCGGGAACTATACTTCGCATAGACGGCGTGACCGTTCCCGAGGAATTGGCGGCGGTGCCATCGCTGGTGCCGCTGAGCACTTTCATCGTTGATGAAGGATAAATAGACCGTGGCTCAACTATACTTTTACTATTCGGCGATGAATGCCGGCAAGTCCACCTCATTGTTGCAGTCTGCACACAATTACCGTGAACAGGGAATGCAGGTGGCCTTGTATACCGCAGCCATCGATGACAGGTACGCTCAAGGTGTCATCCGCTCCCGCATCGGTCTACAGGAATCAGCGGCACTGTTCGAACATGACACGCCGTTTTTCCAGCCGGTCTCACGCCTGCATCAGCAATCCCCCGTGGCCTGTGTACTGGTGGACGAGGCACAGTTCCTGTCTCGTCATCAGGTCGATGAACTGGCTGGAATCGTCGATGAATTGCACATACCCGTCCTGTGCTTTGGTATTCGCACCGACTTTCAGGGAGAGCTGTTTCCCGGCTCCTCCCGCTTGCTGGCCATAGCCGACAAGCTGCTCGAGCTCAAGACGGTCTGTACGTGCGGAAGAAAGGCCACGATGACGATTCGCCTTGATGAATCCGGCCAGGTGCTGGCGGCTGGTGAACAGGTGCAGATTGGTGGCAATGATCGCTACGTGTCAAAATGCCGGAAACATTACCGCGAACTCATGCGAGCTGCGAGCCGGTGACAACTGCAGGCAGGAATGCGAGCTGAGGTGACCGGTTTCGGTTATGATTTCATCCTGAATACAGCACTGTGCGATTTATCTGATGGCTCGACTAAGGATGCGGAACAGCTTGTTCCCGGTATTCAGGACAGGTGCTGGAACAACGGAGTTGGCGAGTCGACGGGCATCGTCACCTCCGTGTTTGCATCGCGTGTGGGGTCTGGCAGTTATGCTGCAGGCGCTGGTACTGTGCAGCTCCGGGCTGGCGTTTGCCGAGTCAGACGATAGCGTTCCCACTCTGCGCTTTTCCACGGCGTCGTTGCCTCCGGTCACCACGCCTGCTGGCGACGGTTATCTCGATCAACTGCTCGACGCACTGTTTTCCAGGTTGGGGATGTGTGTCGAGATTCAGAAACTACCGCCTGCCCGGGGGCTTGCCCAGGCCAATGCAGGTCTGTTGGACGGTGAGGCTGCCCGTATCAATCTCGATGGCAGCCTGTATCCGGCCTTGCACAGAATGCGTGAGCCTCTGTTCGATGTCGTGTTTGCCGGTCTTTACACACGACCAGACGTCAGTGTCGATGCACTTGAGGACTTCTTCGAATACAGGCTTGGTTTTGTACGGGGTTGGAAAATTGCGGAATCCCTGTTCTCGGAGCACTCCATGCTCATCAGGACGCACAATGCCACGCAGTTGTTTGACATGCTCGATGCAGGACGTATCGATATCGCCTTCATGACCGTTGCTCCGGGCCGATTCATAGCGCGCGGCAAAGGTATAGAGCACCTGCAAGTCACCGGGTTCACCCTGCGCAAGGATTTGCATCTGTATATGCACGAGAAAAATATTGCCTTGCTGCCTGCACTCTCTGCAGCCTTGAAGTCCATGAAAGCCGACGGAAGCTATGGCGATATCATGGATGATTATGAACGTGAGAACCGGTGATTTGAATGCCTCAGGACAGCGTTCCCGTATCGCATCGAGAGTCATTCGATCCACTTTTTACCCGCTGCTGCTTACGCTGACGTTGACGGTACTGGTAACCACTTTCGTCAGTTACCAGACATCGCTGACTGCACTGGAAACGCGTGTACAGCGACTGGGTTCGGAACACCAGGCGGACATAGCATCTGCTTTGTGGCAGTTCGACACCGAAACTGTCGAGGCGGAATTGGCGAATTTTGTCAGCCAGCCCGGTATTCAACGGGCCGTGGTATCCGATCTAACCGGCAAAGTCTTCGAGCGAAGCGGACAGTTGAGCGACTCGGAAGATCTGGTGATACGAAATTTTTCGCTGGTACGTCGCAATGGTGACCAGGGTTCAGAGGAGCTGGGAACCCTGACCATCGAGGCGAACAGGATGGACATCTGGGCAACTGTCCGCAGAAGGGTGATCGCACTTATCGCCATTGCACTGATGTCCACGGTGTTTGCCACGTTCCTCATCATCAGGCAATTCAACAAGGATGTCATCGTGCCGTTGGTCCGGGTCTCTGACAATATTCGCAACTACTCCCGGAACTGGCACGATCTGCAGATAGATCCACATAGAGAGCAGGGTAGCGAGCAGACAGACGAGTTGGACGACCTGGTGAAATCGATCCACGAAATGCGGAACCAGATTCTGCATGCGCGCAAGGACATGGAGACGGGAGAGAGACGGCTGGTGCAGGCTGCCCATCTTGCAGGGCTCGCCTACTGCACCTACGACGCAAAGATGGAGAATATCCTGTACTGCGATGAAAACTATGCAACTCTGCACCGGAAAACCGTTGCCGAGATGCTGCAGGCGAACGTCAAGGCGGATTTCTTCCAGAAGCTACTTGACAGGGACGCAATAGAAATGGCGACGGCGACGAGAGACAGGGTAGTCAATGGCAGCGATGAAATTCAGACCTATCGCCTGCAGTTTGAGGATGGTGAGTTTCTGTTTCTTCGACAGTACTTTGTGGGCAGCCGTGACCAGCAGGGCAGGCTCGAGGCGGTTCACGTCATAGCGCAGGACATAACCGGGGAGATGATGACTCAGGACATGTTGCTGCAGTCGCAGAAAAACGAAGCCATCGGGAAATTGACCGGCGGGGTTGCACATGATGTCAATAACATACTCGCTGTCATTGCCGGTAACCTGGAAATGTCGCTGACCAAGGTGGAGGACAGCAGCGTCATTGCGTACCAGAAAACTGCACTGGAAGCGGTCGACCGTGGTGCCAGGCTGACCCAGCAGTTACTGTCGTTTGCACGCAAGCAGCCACTGCACCCGGTCGTTGTCGATGTGGCAAGACTGATCAGAGAACTGTCGCCATTGCTTCGCACCTCGGCTGGAGAGACCATCGATCTGCAGATCGTCAGCGATGGCGGAATCTGGAAGACCAGAACCGACCCGGTTCAGCTGGAAGCAGTACTGCTCAATCTGGTGGTCAACGCGCGCGATGCCATGCCCGGGGGAGGGCAATTGACCATCGAGATCAGTAATGCCCGTCTGGACTCCCTGTACGCGCGCTCAAACAGGGAAGTCTCTGCCGGTAACTATGTCTGCGTGTCGGTGACGGACTCGGGAGTTGGTATGACTGATGAAATCATCGAACAGTCCATCGAACCTTTTTTTACGACCAAGCCGGTCGGCGAAGGCACCGGGCTTGGTTTGTCCATGGCCTACGGATTTGCCAAGCAGTCGAAAGGACACCTGAAGATCTATTCCGAACCCGGTCGAGGTACGATCGTCAAATTGTATCTGCCAAAGGTGCAACTGGACGAAGCGGTCATTCCGCCTGTCATTCCGACACAAAACCGGGCAAAGCTGGCTGGTGTGCACGTATTGCTGATAGAAGACAACGAGCAACTGCGTGGGGTAATTGCCAGCCAGATTGAATCTTTGGGGTGTACGGTGCGAGCTGCCTACAACGAGATCACTGCACTGAGGCAGGCAAATGACATGTCGCGTGTCGATATCATCCTGTCTGATATCGTGTTGCCCGGAAACATGGACGGTCGACGACTGACGCAACGACTCTCTGAAATTCTGCCGGCTGCGAAGATCGTATTCATGTCAGGCTTTACCGAGAACTCCATCATTCACAATGGGAATCTCGATGAGGGAATCGTATTTCTGCAAAAACCTTTCCGCCTGAATGATCTGGCCCAGGTGCTGGCTGAGCAGGTTACGGACACCCGATCACAGTAAATGCAGGGTAATCCTCAATCCCGACACGCACTGCATGAGCCTGTGATGCACGAGGTCTCAGCATTTTTCTGCAAGCCGGCGTACCATGTTTGACGACCTGTCAGCCTGCCACCGGATCTGACCCTCCCATGCCCCAGAGACAGAATGAACTCGGACAGCCCATAGGTGAGGTCGTCATCGGCTGGGAGCCGGTACCGCACCCCTCGCGCACGGTACTGCAGGGGCAGTATGGTCGTATCGAACCACTGGATGTACTGACGCACGTCGATGATCTTTTCGAGGCCTTTGCCACCGACCAGGCCGGCGGTTTGTGGACCTACATGCCGGTTGGTCCCTTCGCCAGCGTCAGTGAACTGAAAGATTGGATGGACGAGTCCTGCACGGGGGATGATCCACTTTTCCAGGCGATCATCGACGAGAAGTCCGGGAAGGCCGTGGGCATTGCAAGCTATCTCAGAATCCGGCCGGAGGTCGGCGTCATCGAAGTGGGCAACATTGTCTACTCTCCAATGTTGCAACGAACCCGGCTGGCCACCGAGGCCATGTATCTGATGATGTCCCGGGTCTTCGACGAGTTGGGTTACCGTCGTTACGAGTGGAAATGCGATGCACTGAATGCTGCATCACGAAGCGCTGCGCGACGACTCGGATTTACTTATGATGGCACATTCGAGCAGCTTACCATCTACAAGGGGCGTAACCGGGATACCGCCTGGTTTTCGATTCTCGACAAGCACTGGCCGACCATCAGGATTGCATTCCAGGCATGGCTGGATCCGGGTAATTTTGATGCGCAGGGGCAGCAGAAGCGTTCACTTTCAGACTGCATGCCGGTGTAGTGCCTGGTGCAGCACAAACATCCACTGCATCCTTTGGCGTTTGATGCCTGCACTGCGCCAGGGTTAGCCTCTTACTGCTAAAGTATCGAATCAATCGAACATCACAGCAGAATCCGGCACCGTTGTTCTGCCGAGCGGTAGACGGCCTCCTCGATTTCAAGAACACGCAGGTAATCGGCGGCCCGGTTTTCAAGCTCTGTCCCATCGCGCAAGGCGTTGATGACATGTTGCTGCAAGGCGAACACACAGTCTCCCGCGAAGCCTTTCCATTGTCGTGCCGCCAGTAGTTCAGTTGCGCGGGTCTCACCGAAGCGTCGATGCTGAAGACAGCCGTTGCCAAGAAGGCTCAGTGTGCCTTCTGTGCCTTCGACCAGACACTCCCCGAGCGTCAACCTGTGATCGTCGGCAGCGTGATCCAGGTGACGGTTGCCGTCGAACAGGGCGCGCATTCCTCGTTCGAATTCGAACAGTACATAACCTGCGTCTTCCCCGGCTATGACTGGATTGATCCTGCGCAGATCCGCATAGACTGCCAGCGGCTCTCCCAGTAGATAGCGAAAGGTATCGATCCAGTGCACGCCGGTTTCATGGATGAGCAGCCTGGGCATCTCCTGGAAATAGGGTTGGCGGTCCAGGTAGGCATTGTCACCCTGGCCATCTCCGGTTCGCAGGCGAAAAGTCAGCTGGTGAACGTCACCCAGCAGTTTCTCGTCTATCGCCTTTCTGATGCATCGGTACCAGGGCTGAAAGCGAAAGTTCTCATGAACGACCAGCACAGTTTCATTTGCCTCGCAAAGCGTGCTTGCCCGTCGTGCTTCGTCCAGGGAGGTGCAGAACGGTTTCTGACAGATGATGGCCTTCACACCGTGATCCAGCGCGCCCTTTATGAATGCCATGTGTGTCGCTGGCGGCGTAACGATGTCCAGCAGGTGCGGATGGGTCTGGCTCAGCATGGCTGAAAGCGAGTCAAAAGGAGGGTGGCCGGTAGCTGCCGCGCTCGAGATGTCCCTGTCGAGTGAGCCGACGATGTCGACGCCTGCTATTCGTGCCCAGGCATCGTAGTGGAACTGGCTGAAATACCCGGCTCCGGCACAGGCTACCCGCAGTGTGCTCATCGCCTGCTTGACCGGAGACTGTTCATGCGTATTCCTGGCTAGGCAAGTGCCATCTGCTGTTTACCCAGCTCGGTGAGGTCCTCAATGGTGGCCCGCCCCTGGAAATCGGTTTCATAGTCTTCAGCTGCAAAATCCGGTGCGCTGCGGCCGTTCAGAAAATGTTGGGCCTGCCGCAGCGCATACGCCCTGTTTTTCGCGCATGCCGGGCTGGCGCCGATGTAGATCACATTGGCATATTCCTGTCCGGAGTGCTCGTTGCCGACTGCGTGGATGACATCCGGGTGCCACCACACTGTGTCCCCTGGGGCAACGGTCTGGATTGGTACGATGCCTGGTATCAGGTCAGGGTGCCAATGCTGGTTCACGCCAAGAGCGCGTCCCGGTCTGGCGAGGCACAGTTCGTTTTCAGGTACATCGTCCTGCAAGGCTCTTAGCAGCACATAGGCAATCGCATTGGCAATGGGCAGGAGCTCGAGGGTGCCGTCACCGGGGCCTTGCTCGGTCAATGCAGTCCAGCCCTGAAAGGTTCTGAACATGGAGCTGACGGCGGGAGAGGAGTATTCGCGTGTCTGCGTACGGTAGGCGGCCGACCAGGGATCGTATTCATCCAGTCTGCCATTGAAGATGTTTGTGTAGATTTTCTGGAATGCGGGATCTACCCAGCGCTCGTAAGAGCCTGCATCCATGTGTGGTGACAATCCGAGTGTCGTGTCACCGGGAGCCCGGCGACGGGTACGATCAGCGTAGCTGAAGTCGGTATCGGGGTCGAACTCCGGACCCGCGGGTGCTGAGGTGTCCCAAAGCCTGTTGAGGAAGCGCTTGGTGGCCGCCATGGACTCGGCCTGTCGGGCCATCACTTGTGGTTTCGACCAGTAGACACCGTAGATCTGTGGCTTTGCATCCTTGAGATCGCCGAAATAATCGTCCAGACCCGCTTTCTCCCGTGCTCGCGTCAGGTAGTCATTGGACTCCAGGTAATCACCGAGCTCGTCATTCCAGTCCTCGGCCTGCTGGCGTGCGAACACATTCCTGACGATGACACAGCCACGTTTCCGGATTCGCCGGATATCGTCTCCGGATACGCTGCCTGCCGGGATATCGGTGTAGGAAATTTCCGGTACGACGGCTGCACTGCGAGCATGTTCGCTGGTGACTTCGTCGACGGCACGCTGCACCTCATCACGTGCCTGCGCAAACAATGCGGCAATGTCCCTGTCGGCTGTCAAATCTGCCTTTGCACGGGCAATGAACGTATCGATGGTGTTTCTCTGGTCGGTCATGGTCTGTTTCCTTATGAAGATCTGAGGAATTTCCGTGTGTGCCGGGCACCTGGCTACGGAGTTCGCCTGAAGCGCGGTTGTGGCTGGACGACCTGTGTCAAATCGGCCACGGCCTGATCGCCATTGATCACATGCAACAGCATCTCTCCGAGCAGTTGACCCGTCTCGTAGATGTCTTCGAACCACGAATCTATCGGTGGATAGGTGTAGTCAAGCGCCGGTGATGTCTGCTTGGCAACGACTTCGATCTCACGGCCAGGCAGCAGGCCTGCATCGCGAATGCCTGCCAGTGTTGCCAGGGCCGCCAGCTCCCCGCCACAAATGATGCCATCGGGGCGCCCTGTACTCCGGCAGAGTCGGCAGATCGAACGTCTCAGCTCATCCAGTGGGGATTCCAGGTGCAGTCCTGCGTACCCCCCGGGCGCTTCGACCTGAATAACCGATGCGCGAGTGACCACACGCTCGAAACCGATGCGCATGTGATTGTGATAGGTGAGTCCCGGCGCTGGTCCAATCAGCATCAGGCGCGATCGATCGTGAGAAATCAAACGGGCTGTGGCCTGTTCGGCAAAGCCCTGGTTATCGAAATCGACGGCTGCGTGCGGGGTGGCCAGTTCCGTTCGGCCATGGGTCACAAACGGAATCCTGTGCTCCAGAAGATAGCGCACACGCAGGTCCTGAGGTCCGGTGCGTGACAGGACGATACCGTCCGCCCGGTGATTGTCGACCACCGAGCGAACACTGGCCAGTTCATCCACGTTCGGGGAATCCGGGGAGGCAGACATCTCATAACCCTGATTCCGGCAGACTTCGCTTAAGCCGGAAATGATGGAGGCGGTATAGCTGGATATCTCGGCGTGTGGCGATATCAGCAGGCTCAGTACGTGCGTTCGCCCTGTGCGAAGTCCCAGGCCGGCCCGATTGGGGACGTAACCAAGCTCGCTGGCGATGCGCTTTACTCTCTGGCGCGTCGCCAGCGCGATGTCTTCCCCATCGTTCAGCGCGCGCGATACGGTAGTGACCGCCAGTCCGCTGGCTTCGGCAACAGTGCGCAACGTCGGGCGACGGGAGCGCCCGGTACTTCTGGAAGTTGCTTCGTCGAGTGGCATACCGTGCATGATATCTGTAACGATACAGATGTCAACATGCAACAACGATCGCTTTGACTTGAAAAAACTGTATCGTTACTATAGTCGCAGGCAGCACATCGTTGTCTGCAGAAAAGAGGAGAGTGACGGAGAATGAAAACATCACACACAGCGGCGGGACTCGTGCTCGCATTGGGTATGGGTGCAGTGGCGACAACGGCCCTGGCAGACGACGTGGAGGTTCTGCACTGGTGGACCTCGGGAGGGGAGGCTGCCGCTCTGGATGTCCTGAAGCAGGACCTGGAATCGCAGGGTGTCGGCTGGCAGGACATGCCGGTGGCAGGTGGTGGCGGTGAGGCGGCGATGACCACCTTGCGGGCACGGGTTACTGCAGGTAATGCACCCACGGCCGTACAGATGCTCGGATTCGACATCACCGACTGGGCCAATGAAGGTGTGCTCGGCAATCTTGACGAAGTGGCCGCGGCCGACAACTGGGATGACGTCGTGCCAACGGCCCTGCAGGGATTTGCCAAGCATGAAGGCCACTGGATTTCCGCTCCGGTCAACGTCCATTCAACGAACTGGGTCTGGATCAACAAATCAGCGCTGGATGCAGCAGGCGGTAATGCACCCACCACCTGGGATGAGCTGGTGAGCGTTCTTGACGCCATGAAGGCCAATGGGATCACTCCCCTGGCACACGGCGGACAGCCATGGCAGGACGCAACCGTATTCGACGCCGTAGTGTTGAGCATGGGTAATGATTTCTATCAGAAATCCATGATCGATCTGGACCCCGATGCACTGGCTGGTGAACAAATGATCGAAGTCTTCAATCGAATGGCAATGCTGCGTGGATACGTCGATGAGAATTTTTCCGGTCGCGACTGGAATCTGGCATCGGCCATGGTCATCGAAGGCAAGGCGGGCATGCAGATGATGGGCGACTGGGCCAAGGGAGAGTTCCTGAAAGCGGGGCAGAAGCCTGGCGAGGATTTCGTGTGCATCCGTTTCCCGGGTACACAGGGTTCAGTGACATTCAATTCGGATCAGTTCGTCATGTTCGGCCAGGGAGAAGGCAATAATGAGGCTCAGCTCAAGATGGCCGCAGCAATAATGAACCCGGTGTTCCAGTCTGCATTCAACGTGGTCAAGGGGTCAGTACCCGCACGTACCGATGTGTCAGATGCCGATTTTGATGATTGCGGCAAAAAAGGCATGAAGGATCTGGCGGCGGCCAACTCTGCAGGATCCCTGTTTGGTTCCATGGCGCATGGTCATGCAGCACCTGCGGCAATCAAGAACGCAGTCTATGATGTGGTGACTCAGCATTTCAACGGCGAACTCGGTAGTGAGGAAGCAGCTGAAGAACTCGCCAACAGCATTGAAGCGCTCAGGTAATTTCCTCCCGGGCGCCGTTTGACAGGGGCGAGGTCCGACGTTCAGTCGGTCTCGCCGGTAGTTGCCCGGCAACAGTCTCTGCCCTGCCGTCAATTTGTCATCTAATGCTCTCTGTGGCGAGGTGTGCCGACTAACATGAAAGAGACTCTTCAATCCTGGTTGCCCAGGCTGGTTCTGGCGCCGAGTTTTCTGCTGATACTGTTTTTCGTGTACGGATTCATTCTGTATACCGGCTATCTGTCGATGTCGGATTCCAGGATGCTGCCCTCCTATGGTTTTGTCGGGCTGGACAATTACGAGAAGCTCTGGAAACTGCGGCACTGGACAGGATCGCTGAAAAATCTTGCAGTCTTTGGCACGCTTTATATCGCGATTTGCAGTGTGCTGGGTCTTCTGCTGGCAATATTTCTGGATCAGAAGATTCGTATCGAGGGCATGTTGCGACCCATCTACCTCTACCCGATGGCCTTGTCGTTCATTGTTACCGGAACTGCCTGGAAATGGTTTCTTGATCCGGGAATCGGGCTGGAGCAGACCATGCACCAGTGGGGTTGGGAGAGTTTCCATTTCGACTGGATCAAAAGTCGAACGCATGCCATCTATACCGTTGTCATGGCAGCCGTCTGGCAAAGCTCAGGCTTCGTCATGGCCATGTTCCTGGCAGGGTTGCGGGGCGTAGACCCCGATATCATTCGTGCGGCCGAGATAGATGGTGCATCGCGCGCACGCATTTACTGGCGCATCATCATTCCAATGATGAGACCTGTTTTTCTGTCGGCATTCGTCGTGCTGGCGCATCTGGCCATCAAGTCCTACGACCTGGTAGTGGCACTGACGGGAGGCGGTCCAGGCAAGGCGACCGAGCTGCCAGCCACGTTCATGTATTCCTATACGTTCACCCGAAATCTGATGGGCATCGGCGCATCCTCGGCGATCATCATGCTGATCATGATATTTTCCATCATCGTGCCCTATCTGTATGCGGAACTGAAAACGGATCGCGCTTCATGAGGCAGAGCGACACATTACCGGAAGCACGGTCATCAGGTGCTGCGGTAGTGCAGCGGGGATTCAACTGGCAGCGCATCGTCCTGTACATCATCCTGCTGCTGTTTGCTGTCTATTATCTGTTGCCGCTATACGTGATGCTGGTCAACTCCTTCAAACCACTGGCGGAGATTCGTGGCGGAGACATGCTGGCCTTGCCCGGTACCTGGACGACGGCTCCCTGGGCCAGTGCATGGTCGACTGCGCAGATCGGTGTCCAGGCCACTGGGCTGAAACCCTATTTCATCAACTCGATTCTGATGGTGGTGCCCGCGGTATTGATCTCGACGGTACTGGGCGCACTGAATGGCTATGTCCTGACCAAGTGGCGATTCCGCGGTCATGGCGTGGTCTTTGGCCTGCTGCTGCTGTCGTGCTTCATTCCGTTTCAAATCGTGCTGATACCAATGGCACGCATGCTCGGTCTGCTGGGTCTGGCCGGCACGACCTGGGGTCTGGTGATCGTGCATGTCGTCTATGGACTCGGATTCACTACCCTGTTCTTCCGGAATTACTATGAGGCATTCCCGACCGAGCTCGTCAGAGCAGCGCAGATGGATGGTGCCGGTTTCTTCAGGATATTCTTTCGCATACTGCTGCCCTCGTCAGGTCCCATCATCGTCGTATCGGTGATCTGGCAGTTCACCAATATATGGAATGACTTCCTGTTTGGAGCAAGCTTTGCCGACGTGGACTCGGTACCCATGACCGTGGCACTGAACAATCTGGTCAGTTCTTCCACAGGCGTCAAGGAATACAACGTGCATTTTGCAGGTGCAGTACTCGCTGCCTTGCCGACGTTGATTGTCTATGTCGTATCCGGACGCTATTTCGTTCGTGGCCTCATGGCCGGCGCCGTCAAGGGATAGAAAAATCACCGATGAATACTTCCGCCGTACCGTTCCTGGAAATCGATAAGCTCAGCAAGAGTTTCGGCGGCGTCGATGCCCTGAAGGATGTCTCGATCGCCGTGGAGGAAGGTGGCTTTCTCGTCCTGGTCGGACCATCCGGTTGTGGCAAGTCAACACTGTTGAACATGATCGCGGGTTTCGAACCCGCCTCGAGTGGTGATATCCGCATTGCCGGCAAGTCGATAGCCGGCCTTCACCCCTCCAGACGGAACATCGCCATGGTTTTTCAGTCCTATGCGCTCTATCCGAACATGACCGTGGCCGGCAACATTGGCTTCGGCATGGAGACGCGCGGAGTGCCCAAAGCAAGAAGGCTGGAACGTATTGCGGAAGTTGCCTCCATACTGCAGATTGAACCTTTGCTGAACAGAAAGCCGGCGCAGCTCTCGGGTGGTCAACGGCAACGGGTGGCTATGGGCCGGGCGCTGGTACGTGATCCTCTGGCATTCCTGTTTGACGAACCGCTGTCAAATCTTGACGCTCGCTTACGCGTGGATATGCGCGCGGAGATCAAGAAGTTGCATGCCCGTCTGGGTACGACGATCGTCTACGTCACACATGACCAGATAGAAGCGATGACGCTGGCAACGAAGATCGCCGTGTTGAAGCAGGGATGCCTGCAGCAGGTTGGTACCCCGGATGAGATCTACTCTCGCCCTGCCAATACCTTTGTAGCCGACTTCATGGGCTCGCCTGCCATGAATCGGCTGACAGTCAGTCTGGAAGAGAGTGCTGCCGGCCTAAATCTGCTGTTCGGCAGGTTCCGCTTGCCGCTGGCAGCACCGGCATCCGCCCTGCTGGACAGGTGTCGATCGGGTAAAGCTGTCGAGTTCGGCATTCGCTCCGAAGATATCGCCCAGGTAGAGAATTCCGGCACCGATAGACCCAGTCTCGATCTGACGGTGGAGCTCATCGAGCCGACGGGATCGGATACCTTTCTGGAAACCCGGGATGAGGCCGTGCACTTTACCGCGCGAGTGGCCAACCAGTGCCGGGTTCGGGTCGGTGACACCGTGCCCCTTGAATTCGACATGAGCAAGGCTCATTTCTTCGACAGCGAGTCGGGTCAAAGAATCTGCTGAGCGGTGTGGTTACCAACCACCATCCTCACTGCCTGCCGGAACTTCCGGTTTGCTCTTGCTCAGGTCGTGCATTCGCCTCTGGCTGAATACGTGCGTCACCTTGCCGCGTAAGGTGTCCAGTCCCAGACTCGCGGCCGAGTGAACATTCAACGGGTGGTTCATGCCAGCCATCGACTGAACAACCGCACGCTGTTCGATCCGTGCGTTCTCGGCGAGCAGGAAAAAATCCGCCACCTGACCTGCCACCAGTCCTGACCTGGCACTGCCATCGATGATGCGCTCCGGTGCGGCGGTGAATTTTTCGAATACCTGCGCCTGAGTCAGTTGCAGCACGCCGGGTAACTGCAGGATGAGCGGTATGGCCCAGTCGTAGGCGGACAGTCCTGCTTCGGTGGCTGGAAAAGGGGCCAGTCGTGCATCGCGGTCATGTGGTGCATGATCAGTACAGATGGCATCGATGATGCCGCTTGCTACGCCCAGTCGAAGTGCCTCCCTGTCTCTCCGGCTGCGGAACGGCACTGCACTGTGAAACAGCGAATCATAGCCGGCCACATGCTCGTCAGTGAAGAACAAGTGGTGCAATCCGACATCGCACGTGACCGGCAAGGCATCCTGTTTTGCGCTTTCCATCATCTGCACAGAGCGTGCTGAACTGATTCGGGAAACATGCAGGCGGCAGCCGGTCTCGCGGCACAGTTCCAGCAACCGGGCCAATGCGACTGTTTCAGCAGCCACCGGGATGCCCGGTAGTCCGAGTCGTGTTGCAATTGCGCCGGTGTGAGCACAACCGCCAGCGCCAAGCTGTGCATCTCTGGCAGTCATGAACAGCGGCAGATCGAATGACGCAGCGTATTCCATTGCACTGAACAGGACATTGGTACTCTCCAGTGGCCGGTCTGCCTGTCCCGCAACAGGGCAGCCAGCCTGTTGCAAAGTGGCCAGTTCGCTAAGCTGCTCACCGTCGAGTCCGACCGTCAGGGCGCCCATCGGGATTACCCGCGCACCCCTTGCCGCCGCCGCACGGTGGTGCACCAGTTCAACCGTTGCCACCGAGTCGATAGCCGGTTGAGTGTCCGGCGAACAAACCACGCGTGTAAATCCAGCTGCCAGGGCGGCGGCCGTTTCACTGGCGATCGTGCCTTTGCGTGTCAATCCGGGTTCGCGCAGGCGTGCGTAGAGATCGGTCATGCCGGGCAGGGCCAGCTTACCCCTGGCATCGATCACGAGCGCTCCGACATCTGCATCCGGGACCAGTTGCTGTACATCGACCGGATCGGTGCTCACTGACGTGACGATGCCATCGTGCAAAACCACCGTACACGGTAAGTCGCTTCCGGCCCAGGTCAATCCGTGGATGATGATGCAGGTGTCCTGGCTGGTCATGCTGACAACTCCCCGTGCCGCAGGCTCTCTGAATTGCCCATCACGATGGACATCACAGCCATGCGCACGGCAATGCCGAAGTTGACCTGTTCCAGAATGACCGACTGTCTGCCGTCAGCCACACTGCCAGCAATCTCGACGCCGCGATTGGTTGGACCGGGATGCATCACCAGTGCATCAGGACTGGCCAGGGCCAGACGTTCCGGTGACAACCCGTAGGTGCGATAGAATTCGCTGCTGCTGGGTACTGTGGCGTTCAGCATGCGCTCTTTCTGCAGGCGAAGTCCCATGATGACATCCGCACCTGCCAGTGCCGTGTCCAGCGACGGGTAGACCGTGACGCCCAGCGATTCAACGTCTGCCGGTATCAGCGTACGCGGGCCGACCACTCGAACTTCACCCGCGCCAAGCTTGACCAGGGCGGAAATGTCAGAACGTGCCACCCGTGAATGTTTGATGTCGCCGATGATCACCACGCACAGATTGCCAAAATCCCCTTTGTGCCGTCGAATGGTGAACATGTCGAGCATGCCCTGCGTCGGATGGGAATGCTGTCCGTCGCCACCGTTGATGATATTGATATTGGGTGAGACATGACGCGCGATGAAATGCGCCGCACCTGAATCACCGTGACGTACGATGAACATATCGCACTGCAGAGCCTCCAGCACATGCAATGTATCCAGCAGCGACTCTCCCTTGTTGGTGGATGAAGTCACCAGGTCCACATTCAGAATGTCTGCACTGAGTCGCTTGGCTGCCAGTTCGAAAGCGGTGCGGGTACGTGTGCTGTTCTCGAAGAACAGATTGGCGACTGTCTTGCCCCGCAGCAAAGGAACTTTCTTGACTGTCCGGTCATTGACTCCGGCAAACCCTTCTGCGGTATCCAGAATCTCTATGAGCAGTTTCCTGTCCAGGCCATCCAGGTCGATGAAATGATGCAGCTTTCCCTGGATATTGAACTGGGGATCCGGCAGGCTCATTTCTTGCGACCTATGTTGACCTGCATATTGGTGGCATCCAGGTCGATGTACTGATCTGCAGCTACATCCAGATGATGGCCTGCTACATCCGCTCGAATCGGCAGCTCATGGCCGCTGCGTTGCACCAGCACTGCCAAAGAGATACGGGCCGGACGACCGTAGTCGAAAATCTCATTCATGGCTGCCCGTACCGTTCGACCTGTACCCAGAACATCGTCCACCAGTATGATATGTCTGTTTTCTACCTCGAAGGGCACCTGTGAGGGGCCGACCACGGGGTGCAGGCCGATCGAGCTGAAATCATCTCGATAGAACGCAATGTTCAGTTCACCCAGTTCTTCGGCTATCGGCACGCCTGCCAGTCTCAACTTGTCCAGCAGGTAACGGCCGACATCGACGCCGCCGCGACGGATGCCGATCAGCGCAATGGTTCTATCCTGGCCGATCAGTCCGCTCAGGGACTCCACCATGCCGTCAAGCCAGTGAATGACCGTCGGGGTGTCGTACTGTGTCACCGGGGTTTGTGTCACGAGTGAGTTCTCAGGCTGAACCAGGTTTCGAGTATAAGGGCGGCGGCGACCGTATCGACATCACCGTGGCGACTCCTGCGCGTGCGCTGTCCGCTTCGACGCTGATGTCTGATGACTTCCTGTGCCGCTATCGAACTGAATCTCTCATCACTCTTGTGCACTGGCAGCGAGTAGCGCTGGGCGAGCCGCCTGATGAATCCACGCACGTGTTGGGTGAGGGGCTGTTCCTCACCAGATTCGTCAAGTGGCCAGCCCACCACCAGGTCGGTCGGTTGCCACTGACTGATCAGTCGATCGATGGCATCCCAGTCCGGAGTTCCATTGGTATTGGTGATGACTTCCAGGGGGCGTGCACTCTGCAATCGAGCTTCTCCGATGGCTGTGCCGATTCGCCTGGACCCGTAGTCGAAAGACAGACAGGTACCCACGTCTTGATATTCAGGCATGTCCGGAATGGCCCACCATCTGGGCCAGGTCGATACCCAGTAAATTACCAACGGCCTGGCGGCGTTGCGCCAGCGGCGTAAGAAAGATGGTCTGGGTATCGGCAGCGGATGTCAGCCATGCATTGTTGGCGATCTCCATTTCCAATTGTCCGGGAGCCCACCCGGCATGTCCAAGCAGGACCAGGTACTCGTGCGGCGTATCGCCTCTGGCCAATGCTTCCAGTATGTCCCGCGATGTCGACAGCGAGACTCCGCCTTCAAAATCACGGGTGCTTTCAAACTGCGGTCCGGGTGCGTGCAGAACGAGTCCATGGCCTTCATCAACCGGACCACCTCGCAGGATGCCCTGTTCGTTCACTGTCTCATCGTTGCAATGGATAGCCATCTGAGCAAAGACGCCGCTCAGGGTCATACCCAATTCCTGGTTGATGATCACGCCAAAGGCGCCGTGATCGCCATGGTCGAGAATGTAGACCACGGAATCACGAAAATCCGAATCGTGCATCTGAGGCATGGACAGCAGGAAGTGGTGCGTCAGGTTCATCGGAAAATGGCTGATCCGGTCTATGAGTGGCGTCAATAGCTGATGACGGAGTTGCTGCTCTGGAACTCCCAGGTCCTGACGATGTAGAGTATGTCCGTTTCTTCGGCCAGTGTGCCAGTCATCGGCTCGAAGGGAGCTGCCTGCTCGACGATGCGAACGGCCGCATCATCCAGCAGTTTGTGTCCTGAGGATTCATCCACAGTGATGCTCTCGATCTCACCATTCTTGTAGATGCCGACGATCAGTATCAGGGCTCCGGTCAGTCTGGCCCGACGAGCATCGTCAGGGTAATTCAGGTTGCCGACACGTTCGACCTGTTCGACCCATCGATACATGTACTCGGCGGATGCTGTCTCTTTGGTGCGGGCATTGATGTGTTTCTTCTTGGGGCGTTTGGCAAATTCCTGTTGCTGGCGGTCAATCTCCGCAGCCAGGCGGGCGATGTCCATATTCTGCTCAACCACTATCGTGCCGTCAGGAGCATCAGTCTGCTCATTCTCTTCGGTGGTCTCTTCAGTCTCGACGGTTTCTTCAGCGAATACGGCGGTCACCACATCGTCGGCAGTCTGGCTTGTCGGTTCCGGTGAGCTTTTCAGGATCGGGGTCGGAGCCAGTCCATCGGAATCGACATCCAGTGCACTGGCAAAGGGAGTCGCCGGACGCGTGTTTTCGTCAGTCTCGCCACCACCGTCCTGCGAAGACTGGGCAAGGTATGCTGCCTCATCAGGCGCTTCCATGTCCGATTTTTCGACCAGTATGACTTCCAGGGCAGGGGGCGTACGCATATCGTCCAGAAACGGGCGAAAACTCACACCGAGCAGCACGATGGCGTGGATCGCTGCGGCCACGAACAGCGCAATGGTCAGTACATCTGGCTTGTGTCTTTTGACAGCACGCGCAGTGTCTTCAGTCATGAATGGCTCATTGCCGCCTCCAGGGCGTCAAGGTAGTTGTCTGCAATCCCGGGAACGTAACCAATTTTCATGGTCACCGCTCTGGATTCCTGGGCATGCATGAATGCGTCCAGTTCGCGCACACAGGTCGGGCTGGTGACATTGATTTCCGTCAGATAGCTGCCGATGACGTCCAGTCCGACGAACAGGAGTTCCCGTTCCAGCAGATAAGGTGATACCGCGTCAACAATTCGTCGCTCGGCGTCGCCAATGGGCACCGGCACACCACGACCACCCGCTGCAAGATTTCCGCGCGTTTCCCCCTGTGCCGGAATGCGCGCCAGAGCGTAGGGAACCGCTTCACCGTTGACAACCAGTACGCGCTTGTCCCCCTCCCTTATCTCGGGCACAAATCGCTGTGCCATGATCTGTCGGGTGTCGCCAACCGTGGCATGTTCCAGAATGATGTTGAGGTTCGGATCGTTCGGGGTCAGGCGAAAGATTCCTGCCCCACCCATTCCATCCAGGGGCTTGATGATCGCATCCTCGTGGTGTCTGATGAATCCCTTGAGCCGCTCTGAACTCGTCGTCACCAGAGTGGGAGGACAAAACTCACTGAACCAGGCCGTGTAGAGTTTTTCATTGACATCGCGCAGTGAATCGGGTCGATTGCTGACGTACACGCCCTCGATAGCTGCGCGTTCGAGGATATAGGTGGTGTAGACGTAGTCCATATCGAAAGGCGGGTCCTTGCGCATCAAGATGATGTCATGCTCGGACAATGGGGCATCGACGGGCTCCGCCGCGTCGAACCAGTGCTGGTTGTCGTCGAAAACCTGTACGGCGCGTCGGCGTGCAAACGCACGACCTTGATCGAGATAGAGATCTTTCTGTTCGATGCTGTGGACAGTCCAGCCTCTGGCGCTGGCTGCCAGCATCATGGCAAGCGTCGTATCCTTATAGGGTACAACCGATTCGATCGGGTCCATTACGACACCAAGTGTAATGCTCATATCAGGAATTCGCATGGCAGGGCAAGCAGGCAGGCAAGTATCGCATGGACCGCCGGCCCTGCGGCACTACCGGGCTCGGCTGGCGATTCCATATGACGTGACTGGAAGGCACCTAATCGGCTACCCTTGAACCGACAGGCAGCAGCGTCGGCGAGTACGATTGCATGAAAGACCCGGATGACAGGCACAGTGACATCAACTCCATGGCCAGCAACGCGGGCTTGACCGTCCTGCTGGTGGATGACAGCAAGACCATTCGTCGCTCTGCGCGGGGATTTCTGGAATCCGAGGGTTACTCCGTCGTCACGGCCGTCGACGGCTTTGAAGCCCTGTCGAAAGTCGTGGAGTATCGACCCGCACTGGTTTTCGCAGATATCATGATGCCGAGACTGGATGGCTATCAGACTTGCGCCCTGATCAAGAACAATGCCGACTATCGCGATATCCCGGTCATCATGCTCTCCAGTAAAGATGGCTTGTTCGACAAGGCGCGTGCGCGGGTGGTTGGCAGCGATGACCACTTGTCCAAGCCGTTTTCCGCCGAGTCACTGATAAGCGCAGTCCGCAAGCATACGGCTGGCAAGCGGAAAGACTCCCCCAAAACCGGCAGTGCGGCGTCCGGTATAGCCGGTCAACCGGCTGAAACGAGCGGCGCCTGACTCAGCGTGGGCACTCGGCATCTGCTGTTTGGCGCAGGCGGTCTGTCACTTGCCGTCCCTGCAGAACTGGTCAAAACCATCCATGAGCAATTGACCGTACAGGCAGTGGCAGGCACACGGGACTGGTTTCGTGGCTTGGGTGTAGCTCACGGCAAGTTGCTTCCGGTGACCGATATGGGGGCATTTTTCGGTCGTCGCTCATCCACTGGCCATACACTGGAGATTGCTGCATCGGTGGGTATGAGCGGTCTGCAAGTGGATACCGTATATGGTCTAAGTAACATGCCGATTAGCGAAATTCCACTGAACAGGCAGAATACTGCCAGTCACCGCGGCGAAAATCCGGCACTCTCCTCACGTGCCATCGTTCAGGATGAGCGAGTTCATCGTTTACTGGATGTGGCGGCCTTG
This sequence comes from Granulosicoccus sp., assembly GCA_013002205.1. GTDB lineage: Bacteria > Pseudomonadota > Gammaproteobacteria > Granulosicoccales > Granulosicoccaceae > Granulosicoccus. The sequence continues at coordinate 9,371 of JABDKN010000166.1, read as the reverse complement.
CTGCAGTCGCCTGCCTTTCTGAACATTGCGGAAAACAGTCACTGATGCCTCTTGTCACTTCCACTCCTCGCGAGCAGGGATCGGGTGTTCCATTTCTTCTGGTGATGCTCTCAGTACTGGCGTTGCTCGTGTCCTTGCTGGGTCTGACGCGAACAGTCACCGTAGCCAATGATCGACTTGCTGACTTGCAGCTTGCGTGGCAGGCAGTACAGAACGATACGGTGGAAGGTAGTGAACTGGTTGCAACCAATCGGCAGATGGAGCGCATGCAAACACCATTGCCGGCGCTGCAGAAGGCTGCGTACTGGAGCCTGGGCCTGGTGATACTCAGCATCGTGCTGTGCGCCTGGTTGCTGATATCGATGCGTCGAACTAAGCAATCGCAGTCGCAGGTTGACGATGAACGTCATAAGGCGGAGCAGTCCGACCTGATGAAACTGACTGATGAAATTGCGCCTCTGGCCAATGGTGACCTGCGAGTACGTGCCACGGTCACCGATTCGACTGCCGGTTCTGTGGCGAACGTTTTCAACTATGCCGTGAGCGAACTGCACTGGCTGGTAGGAACAATGGGCCACGTGGCCGCGAAGATCAGTCAGGCGGTCGATCGATCAAGACACTCAGCAGATTCGATCGCCGTTGCCTGCACGGAACAATCCAGCGAGATTCATCGTTCATCCAATGATCTGCTGACCATGAGTGGCAAAATGGCAGAGCTGTCGGCTGACGCAGCTGATGCTTCGGTAGCAGCTCAAGCGGCGGCTGACCAGGCGGAACGGGGTGCTGATGCGCTATCAGCCGGGTTGAATCGATTGTTCACCATTCGTGACGAGGCAGATGAAACGACTCGCCTCATGCACAGGCTGGTGGAGAATGTATCCGCCATCGACGAACGTGTGACCACCATTCAGAAAGTGGCCAGGAGAACCGATCTGCTGGCCCTCAATACCACTATCCGCGCATCGGCAGGTTCACGGGCTGCATCGGTTACGGATGCAGCAGCTGATCTGGGACATTTGTCCGACGAGGTTGCCCAACTGGCGGAAGTGCTGGGCCAGGCAACGCGCGACATCGGCACGCTGACCAGCACGATCAGCCAGGATGCATCCGATACCGTGCAGTCGATGGAGCATACCAATGCTGAACTGGCTGCAGGTGTCGCCCAGACCCGGCAGGCCAGCCAGGCGCTGGAGCTTATCCGCATGGATACGCAGGCCTTGCGTGAACGTGTCTTTGCCATGGCTGACAAGACGGTCCAACAGACCGGTATTCTCAGGCAACTGTCGGAAAGCATGGACTTGATCAATTCCATTACCCGGAAGACCGGGGAAGGTGTGTCGGCTAACGCGGCGTCGCTGGATGAGCTGCTGGATCTGGCCAGTGAACTGCAGCGGGGACTGGCTGATTTCCAGTTGCCGGACAAACCCGATGCCGAAGTGACGGCCGATGATGCTCCGAAGACGGTCAAGACAAGTCTGGCCCGCAGGGCTGCAGACAGGGCCGTCATTCATGAGTGAATCAGGTGAGCATGGCCGGAAGGCAGGTTCCCTGTCGGCACCCGATTTTTCGCAGGAAGCACTCGCTCAACTGCAGATTCAAAGCGATGACCTAGCACTTCATGTCCAGGCCTTTCTGGAATCTCCCGACAAGCCAGGCAGGGAGCGATTGTGCAACGATCTGCTGCGTTTTCGCAACACGCTGGTCCTGCTCGACAAGAGCGGTGCGGTATTCGTCACTGAAGAATTACTGGCCTTGCTGGCCGCAGACAACGATGACGCACCGGTCGATCAGAACGAACTGGCCCGGGTACTCCTGCTCGCCGCTGATCAACTGAGCAACCATGTTGCGTTATTGCAGCGAGACGGGACCGTAGACAGTGCACTTCCATTGCTGCCACTGGTCAATGACAGCCGTGCCTGTCGTCACGAAACCCTTCTGTCAGATGCACTCGTACTCGCCGCCGGTATCGATCTGCCGCATTCGCATCTGTCGAATCCGATGGGGCAGGGCAGTGACAGCGACGAGGCTATGCGATGGGCAACCCAGAGGCTGGCCTGGATAGATCGCGCAACGGCGTCGCGCACCGTACTGGCGCGGAAGCTTCTGCGCTGGTGGGGCAACCCGGACAGGCAGGAACTGCGCAACGATAGCCTCGAATCGATTGCCCAGGAGTTGATGTCGCTGGCCACGTTCTGCGAGTCTCATGACTACCTCGATGTGCTGGTTCCCCTGTATCAGGCGGCATCACTGATCGCTCAGGCTATCGTCGATGACGAATTGAGCGATGGACCGGCATTGCGCAGCCTGTTTGCTCAACTCGAGCGTAATCTGCATCGTTGTGTCCAGGCGGAGTCACCCGAAGACCTGGTGCCGGGGGATCTCCTGCGAAACTACCTTTACTACGTTGCACAGATCGAGGCCGACAATGCGGCCGCGAACGAGCTGCGTCGACGCTTTCGCCTGGACCGTGTCAGGCAGGCCTCACGCGTCAACGAGATTACCTCCACCCCGACCATCGGTGTCGGCTATCACCTGTCTCGCGCCATCCGAGGCAGTATCGCAGTCGAAACGGAGAGCCTGCGTGCCTGGCTGGATCAGGCTCATGAACAGCACGCTGAGGCGCAACCGAAACTCATCCGCTTGCGCGTCCGCCTTGCCCAGCTCGAGCCGGTACTGGCCATGATGGGAGCGCCCGAAGCCCTGACCTGTCTACAGAGCATCAATCTGGATCTGGCCAGACTCGATACAGGTCAAGCGCCTGTCTCTCCCGTTCACCAGGGGGCCTTGATCGAGAGCCGCCCCGCGAGCGAGAGCAATGAAAGTTCCGAGACTGACTCAGAAGAACAGGTACGGTTGAGACTGGCCGAGTCCCTCCTGCTGCTGGATTCCCTGCTTGACCGGAATGCGAGAAAAAGTGTGCGTCGCAGCGCCTCCCCTGATCCCGTGCCCGCCGAACGGCGTGATGCAGCGTATGTGGATATGGCCACGGACATCTGTCTGCGGGAAGGCCGTGAATCGTTACAGAGCATCGCTGATTCACTCAGTGAGCTGTTGCCTGCTGACGCCCTGTCTGCCGGTCGATGTCATGCGGTCACACAACAGTTGCAGCAACTTGACCAGGTTCTGCAGGTCCTGCCGCTGCCTGAGGTTTCGCCCTTGTTGCGCGGACTGGGAGAGGTATTGACGCGATTGCAACTGCATGGCCGGCAGAACACCGCTGCAACGACGGCAGGGCGCGTTGCAGCTGACGGTTCGATGAGTGCAGTGCATGAGGAAATAGCCACATTACTGGTGTCTGTTGACTACTACCTGGGATGCGTGTTCCAGCCACATGCTTCCGCCAGCCAGTTGCTGCTGGAGGCAGAGGAAGCGCTGATGAATGCCAGGGCATTGCTCGATAGTCACGCTGATCCTGTCCCCAGTTCCGGTGGCGGCCAGGTGAACGAGCGTCGCGTTGCGCATCTTCTGCCGCACATGGATTCACTTGGAAAGGCGTTGTCTGCCTGTCGTGCCGTTCCCAATGAGCAGAGCGTAGCCGAGGTCGGACTGGCACTGCGACAATTTCTGGCAGAGTCAAAGGCCGACGCATCGCCGGAGATCAAACGATTGGCTGCGGCGGTCGTGGGCTGGTTCAACAAAGGACCATGCCTGCAGCACGACCTGGATAGTGAGCAATTCAGATTGCTTGACGAAGTACACGCAGTCATTCCCCAATTGATCGATCAGTGGTTGAGCAACACAGAGACAGTTCGCGGTTTCGACGACCTGTTGGCCAGGCTGGACAACACGGAGGCTGCTCTGGCGTTGCCCGATGCGACTGGCCTGACCCTGGATCTCGACGACGATTTCCTGCCGGATGCCCTGGACGATGTTGCCGGGCATACTCTGGACGGCACTCTTCAGCATGTCTTCCATCATGAATGCCTGGGTCATCTGGATGCACTGGATGCCGAAGTCAGATCTGCGCTGCAACCCAGTGCTGGAATATCCCAACGGTTGCCTACCGAGCAGATGCTGCGTGCTCTGCATACCCTGGCCGGCAGCGCACAGACGGTAGATGCACCCTCGATCATGGCGATCGTCCAGCCCTTGCAACGCGCCGCACTGGCTCGACAGCGCGAGGGCAGCACCTTTGACGCACCTGAAACTCGATTCATCGGTGAATTACTGGGCGCATTACGAGCACGACTCGATGCACTGGTTACCGGCGAGCCGGAACATACAGAGGCAGTGGCTGTGGAGCAGCGATTACCGGCGTTTCTTGCCTCTGTCATTCCGGGCAGCGATGCAGCCGAGAGTGGCCTGGGGCTGGCCTCCAACGTCAGATCACTGGACCATGTCTTTGGTGAAGAAGCAGGCGAATTGCTGGATCGGTTGCGCCTGATCTCGCGTAATCCGGACTGTGGTCCTGATGAGGCCAGGGCTGCGCTGTCGGTTCTGCACACGCTCAAGGGCAGTGCCCGCATGGCCGGTCGTGTGGCCATCGCCGATCATGCACACGCGCTGGAAGAGCAATTGCAGAACCTTGGTGACCCCAGGGAGATGGCTGCGGCACTCAAATCCGGCTATGCCACGCTCAATGGCTTCGTGTCACAGGCATCCGCTTACATGAGTGTGGCGACTGCCGGCGGGAGGGCATCCGGCCAGCCGGGCTTGCCGCGCACTGAAGAGTCGCTCATGGTCAGTGACTCCGCGTTCGATGGATTGCTTGATCTCGCGACAGATGTGACGGTCAATCAGGCCAGGTTGAGTGACGAGCTGGCCAGACTGCGTGAGGTATATCAGGACATCGAGACCATCGCGACACGCTGGGTCGCCTTGCCCGTGTCCGAGCATCCATCCGGATCCTCTGCCATCCAGGAAATTCTGTCTGACCTGGAAGCTGCGCGACTGGTCATGCGCGAGTCCCTCCACCAGGCCGAACGTGAACAGCAGCAGGCGTCGCGTGCCGCTGCCGGACTCCAGCAGAGTCTGATAAGAACACGCCTGGTGCGCGTTGACGAATTTCGGGAGCGGCTTGCTCAGGTCGTCGAAGATGCCTGCGAGGCAGCACACTGCCAGGCACAAGTCGAGATCTCAGGTGGAGAGGTGACTCTGGATCGTGCCCTGTACCGCAAGTTGTTGCCGCCACTGGAGCATCTTGCGCGTAATGCCATCATGCACGGGATCGAGGCCGAGAACGAACGCCTGGTCGCGGGCAAACCAGGCACTGGCAAGGTCAGTCTGGTTGCCACCGTCGACGGTACCGACCTGGTGGTGCAGTTCATTGACGATGGTCGTGGTATAGACAGGAATGCACTCAATGTCCTGCTGATGGCGCGTGGAGAAGAGGGCGTCAATACCCATGAGGATCTGCAGGCGACGTTGTTCCGATCGGGCTTCAGCAGTATCCCGACACCCACGGCCCTGGCTGGTCACGGGCTGGGCCTGTCTGCGGTTCAGGCCGCTGTGGAGCAGATGGGGGGACGGGTCCAGCTTGCGACTCAAGCTGGTGAAGGCACTCGCATCTCACTGAGGATTCCGCAACGCATTGTCGTCAATCAGGTAGTGTTGGTCGAAAGTGGCGGGACACTGTTTGCCATCCCCGTCGCTCATGTGGAAGCCGTGCGAATGGCCGGTGTCGTTCCGGACACACAGGAGCGCCATAGAAGGATCTCGCTGTCGCAATTATTGTCGCAGCAGTATGTAACCGAGCAGTCTGCGGATTCACCTGTCAAGGCGGCCGTGCTGGTCAATGTCTCCGGACAACACCTGGCGCTGGAGATCGATCAGGTAATTGGCTACCGGGAACTGGTCACTCAGGCACTGGGGCCACAGATGGCCAGCTTACGCCGTTACGCCGGGGGCAGCGTACTGGCAGATGGCCGTCAGGTATTGATTCTGGATTTGTCCAGTGCGGTGGAGTCACTGGGCACTGAACGGCGTATGCGATCCAAACCGGCCCGCGAGTCATTGCGTCCGGTGGCGCTGGTGGTCGATGATTCCATGACCATGCGGGCCGCAGCGGAACGTGTCCTGCAGCGCAGTGGCATTGCTGTCCGGCAGAGTCGTGATGGTGTCGAAGCACTGGAAAACCTGGCAACCGCATTACCCAATCTCATCATCCTGGACATAGAAATGCCGCGACTGGATGGCGTTGGTTTTTTCAAGCGTATTCGCGAGCAATACGGGGATGCCTGCCCACCGGTGATCGTCATCAGCAGTCGTGATGATGATGCCAACCGACGGCGCATGAGCAGACTCGGCGCCGTGCGTTTTCTGGCTAAACCGTACACCGAGTCGCAGTTGCAGGATGCCATCAAGGCGGCTGGTGTGCATTTACCGGATTTGACCATTGCATGACGGTTTATTGACCCAGGACGCAAAAACCTCAAGTCTGACTTGTCATTGACCGCTAGCAGTGTATTATTGGGAAAAATATCCCAATTGATACGCACGAGAACTGCCATGAGCCTTCGACTATCTCTCCTCGCAAGTGTCGTCAGCGCCAGTCTGCTGGCTGCCTGCAGTTCCGCAGATGATCCGGCTCCCGGTGATGGATACGTTGCTCCCGGGGGAGAACGCAGACTCAAGACTCTGGACGATGGCGAGGCGTTTCTGGACGCGCTGCGTACCGGCCTGATTGCCCAGGCCAATACACGAGCTCAATACGGATACCCTGAAGATTCGCTGGGCGTGCCGGTTGCCCAGCCCACTGAGCCAGCCAGCGGCGCGCCTGGCAATGACAGTGATGCAGCGGTCAGTGAAAGCAGTGGCTCAAGCAATGAAGTGACCACTACCAACGTTCAGGAAATGGGCGTCGATGAGCAGGACTGGGTAAAACTCAGTGCGGATGGCAACCGACTGTATGTACTGGACAGTACCTATACTGGCTACGTTTATCCGTTTGGTGTACCTGCCATCGATGTTGAGGACGATGCGGTCAGCTCGGCGGATGGCCTCTCCATCCCCGTACCCCAGTCCTCACAGACGACCCTGCGCATCATGCAGCTGGATGTGGATTCTCCTGATGCGCAAAGTCTCAAAGACCTGTCGATACCCATGGATGGACGTTATGCAGAAGGATTCTATCTGTACGAGAACACCGGTAAATCGCAGGCGGTACTGACCGCGACAGGCAACAACTTCTGGGGATACTGGGCCGAGTCGGAAGCGTTTGGAGGCCTGGACAGTCTGATAACCAGCGTGGACGTCAGCAATCCGGCGAGCGCAACTGTGACGGGCACCGTGCGGATCGATGGCCAGATCGTGTCGAGTCGGCGCATCGGCAAATACCTGTTCTTTGCATCGCGATTCTATCCCTCCATCAAGGGCATACAGTCTTACAACGTGTCTGTGGACCAGTGGGAGTCAGCGGTGAACAATGCAGATGCCGCTGAACTCCTGCCGCAGTTCAGTCGCGACGACTCCGGATCAACACAGCCCCTGATCGACCCGGCCGCCTGTTTTGTGAGCGACGCTGCCAGCAGTGCTGACTACTATTCACCGGACATCATTACTCTGGCAGTTCTGGATCTGGAGACGCTGCAACTCAGTGACAGCCAGTGCTACCTGGGTGCCTCGGAGACTTTGTATGCATCACCGGATGCTGTGTTCCTTGCAACCACCCAATATGACTATACGACGGGACCAGTAGCGGAAGATGGTCGATTCATCGACGTGGACGCCGGCGAATTCCCGGCTGATATCATCTGGTTCGATCCGCGGGTGGATACCGACATTCACCAGTTCGACATTGACGCAGGGCAACTGGTGTACGCAGGTTCAGGTACTGTCCGGGGTCATCTGGGCTGGAACCAGCTGCGCAAGCCGTTTCGCATGAGCGAGAAGGACGGTTACCTCAGGGTGGCCACCTTCAATGACCGACAGGGCCTCAATGAGAGTCCGATCCTGCTCAGTGTGTTGAAGGCCGATGGCTCTGGTGCTCTGGTGACCGTCTCCTCCCTTCCCAATGAGAATCAGCCGGGATTCATAGGTAAACCGGGTGAACAGTTGTATGCCTCCCGTTTCCTGGGGGACAGGGCGTACCTGGTGACCTTCAGGCAAACGGACCCTTTATATGTGATTGATCTGGCTGATCCTGCCCGACCGTTTATCGCTGGCGAGCTGCAGATCGAAGGCTATAGCGATTACTTGCATCCGATCGGCCCGGATACACTGCTCGGTATTGGTAAGGATGCAGTGCCAGCGCCTGATAGCATTGGTGATGGCCGAGGTGCGCTGGTACAAGGCGTCAAGTTGTCGCTGTTTGATGTCAGCGATGCATCCTCGCCTCGCGAGATTCAATCCGTACTCATTGGTCAACGTGGCACTGACGCTCGCGCGCTGAGCGATCATCGTGCCATCACTGTGCAGGCGGCAACCGATCAGCATCCTGCGCGCGTCAGTTTCGGCATCGATGTTTACGGACAGGCCTCACCCAGTTCCTCACCGACCGGTCAGGCGGTTTTCACCTACCACCCCTGGAACTACAGTGGACTTCACGGATTCGACATCAGGACGGGAACCGATGCCGGTATCACCTCCCGAGGGGTGCTGGTGGTGCAGTCAGCAGCCTCCGGCAAAACGTATCCCGACTACGCTGACGATCGATCCGTGATGGTCAACGACTCACTCTTCTACATCAGGGGCAGGAGCGTTTATGCCGCACCATGGAACGATCTGGGCAACTCCACACCCGCTCGCTAGTGTCCGGGTCTGTTGGTCGACCCTGTGGGCGAACCCACCGGCCTGGTGTCTGTGCGATAATTATCATGTAGTTTGCCCGTCTGGGCCCTCGGGGTTGATTGCAGGAATCTAAAAAGTTACATGCGAATCGGTATCATTGGAGGCTCCGGCTACACGGGTGTCGAGTTGCTCAGATTGTTGTCGGGTCGCGATGACATAGAAATCGTGTTCATCAGCTCACGGGCCCAGGCCGGTACGCGGGTGGATGGGCTGTTTCCCAGCCTGCGCGGTCACGTCGATCTGTCATTCTCGGATCCGGATGAAGTCGTGGAAGCATCCTGCGATCTGGTGTTCTTCGCGACTCCCAATGGCACGGCGATGAAACAGGCGCCCGCCCTGCTGGACAAGGGCACGCGTGTCGTGGATCTGTCAGCTGATTTTCGTCTAAAGGATCTGGCTGTCTGGACACAGTGGTATGGCATGCAGCACAGCAGTCCCGAGTGGGTGGAGAAAGCCGTGTATGGCTTGCCGGAGGTTCACCGCGAAGCAATCCGGGAGGCGCAACTGGTGGCCAATCCGGGGTGTTACCCGACCAGCGTGCAGCTTGGATTTCTTCCTTTGCTGGAAGCGGGGGTGGTAGATACCAGGTCCCTGATTGCCGACGCCAAGTCCGGCATCACCGGGGCTGGTCGTGGTGCATCGGT